>NZ_PNDS01000131.1 GCF_005886535.1 Pseudoalteromonas sp. S2755 | reverse complement strand
CCGCAGCTCAGGTTATTTAGTAAGAAAAAATTTCATCCTTGAAATCACAAAGGGAGATAAAACTAACTCAATGAAATTAAGCGTTAAAACCGCTTAACGTAGAACACATTAAAAAAATCAAGACCAGGGTTGTGGTCGCTCAAACCTGCATTAGAATAATGTAGATATCGGATCCCAACTTTAGTACTGGGGTTCAAATTAACACTAAGTCCAATGCGGTCTTCAAACTGATAGTGAACACCAATGTCTTTGCCCGCAAATCGAGTATCACTGACGTAGGTCATGCCAATCCCAAACTCAAAATTCACCGGCTTTCCAGCAAACTCGGTCAGTGGAACACTAAGCACTGGTGACAATGCAATAGCAAACGTCGTGTCTGAGCGTTTTGGTTTGCCGTATTCCCAATAGTTGGTGCTCAACTCAAAATAAACATAGGCACCTTCTCCAAAACCATAATCCGCTAAACTATAATGCAAGGGACGATACCCAAGCCGCAGTCCTTTTACATCCCCCTCTCCCATCACGTAATCAACTGCAACTTCACCAGCATGTGAGTAAGTAGACACAAACAACATAAGCAAGAATAAAACTAAGCGCATAACAACTCCTCTACAACAAGAGCAATTTTACGCCGTTATTTAATTCTTAAAAGACACCAAAAAACCATATAATAATTGCCAAAAAGGCACCAGTCAGGAATTTTAATAGGCACATTAATTTAACCAAAACCAATAACAAATTATGAGTTATACTGTTAAAAACGATCTTGAGAATGTGGTATGCAGTATATAATTGGGAGCGTTATAGGGATATTTAGTGTATTTAGTGCCTTAGCCGCACCAACAAAAGTAGATATCTATACCGAGCATTTCCCTCCGTACCAGATAGAACAAAATAATGGTACCATTACTGGGCTTGCTACTGATATTGTGCGCCTCATTATGTGGGAAGCGGAGCTAAGCTATCAAATTTATATGTTGCCTTGGACTCGCGCAAAAGCCTTCTCCAAAAAATCCCCATATTCATTGCTCTACTCGATCGCCAGAACCGAGCAACGTGAAAAAAATCATATCTGGATTGCACCACTTTGTGAGCTAAAGGTCGCATTTTATAAGCGTGCCGATATTGCCGATCAGCAAGAGTGGGAAATATGGAAAATCAAACAACATGTTGTCGCTGTGGCGGCCGATCAACTCTCCGAAAATTATTTAAAAGCACAAGGCTTTGTCGCTGATAACAACATGCTATCAGTAACCAGCTTGAGTCGTGCAGGTGAGCTGCTTGAAAGAGGCAGAATTGACTTTATTTTTGGTGCTGAAAATTTTGTAGATAGAATGGCTGCTAGAATGGGTTTGACGGAGCAATGGGACAAAGTGCTAGAAGTTCCAGAGTTAAGTAAAACCCTTTATTTAACGGCCAACCCCAGCGCTCCTCCTGAATATATAAATAGGCTACGCGCCGCCGCTGAACGAGTACAGATGCAACGTAAAAAGGTTGATGTCGGTTGCCCTATTGACGAGTAATTCATCGTTTGCTACTGAACTTTACGCATAGCTATGATAGCATTTTAAAATTGTATACTTTATTCAAAAATAAAAATGAAAGTACTCACAGGTCTGTTATTACTCTTGCTCTTTGTTGCATGCGAAGCGTACGCGAGCCCAAAAATCATCAACGCGGTTTCACGCTTTGGTCAGCCTCAAGTGATGAAGCCCGTAGACAAGTTTGGTCATAGCCCCTACTCACCACTTTTTGATAACGGCGCATGGCATGGTCACTTACTTCCTGATAGCGCTGTGGAATATGGTGGTTTCACGGGTAATGCGATTATCACCGAAGAGTATTTAACCTATTTATTTGAACGTATTGAACGCCTACAGATTTTTCATGATGAGACCAAATTGCAATTTGATGCGGCGCAGTACAGCCTACCCGGAGAGCTGGTACAAACACTCAGACATGAGCTCGCGACAGTGACGATCCGCTTACGCTTTGTAAGTGAGCGTGTTTCTCTTATTCAAACCACTATTCATACAAAGCAACGACTTACTTTAAAATTGGATGGCAAGTTACTCCACCAGCTTAATCAACAACAAACACTGGACCAACAATACCCTAAGCTCGCACCAACCATGATTGCCAACGAACGTGGGATCAGTACCACTTTTGGTCGTGTTCGCGATCCGTGGGCGCTTCTGACCTCTGGTAGCAACGAGTACTCAATCACCCGCACAATCCCTTTCAACAATGTGGTGGAAAACGACCGTTATTATAGCGAGACACAAATCTCTGGTGATCTGCAGTTTTATACCGCAATAAGTTATGTACACAATCAACAAGAACGCGTACAAACAGCAAAAATCGTTGCCAAAATACTCTCATCCCCTTTTACATATTGGCAACGCTCTAAAGCTCGCTGGACGGGCTATTTAGCACGCTATCAAACTTTACCACGAGATAAACAAACATTGGCGATAAAAGCTGTTGAAACCCTCATTGGTAACTGGCGTTCTCCTGCTGGGGCAATCGCGTTTGATACCGTATCGCCTTCGGTCACTGCTCGCTGGTTTTCCGGCAATTTAACTTGGCCTTGGGACAGCTGGAAACAAGCATCAGCACTGAGACTATTTGCACCAGATTTAGCCAAGGCCAACATTGATGCCGTATTTTCCTATCAAATAGCAGCGAACGATCCTGTACGCCCCCAAGATAAAGGCTTATTACCCGATTTAATTGGTTATAACCTGCCACCAGAACGCGGTGGCGATGGCGGTAATTGGAGCGAACGGAATTCAAAACCCTCGCTGGCCGCTTGGGCGGTGTTGAATACCTACTATGCCAGCAAAGACAAAGCTTGGCTTGCACGAATTTATCCTAAACTTGTCGCCTATCGTGATTGGTGGCTGCGCAACCGTGATCACAACCAAAATGGTATTCCTGAATTTGGTGCAACCATAGATAAACACCATAATAATCAAGCGGGTGAATTATTATTCTATCTACATGAAGGAAAGCAAAAGCATGCCCGCTTTGGGCTAAAAGCCTATCGCGATGCGCAAACACAAGGTAAACAGATAAGTATTCCCGCACAGACCGCTGCGTCATGGGAGTCTGGAAGAGACGATGCTGCTAACTTTGGTTTTATCTCACCACAGCAGCTTGAGATCTATGTGAAACAAGGTGGTGATGCTAAAGACTGGCAAGTCGAGTTTGCCAGCAATAAGGACGCCCAAGGCCAACTGCTAGGTTACTCTTTGATGCAAGAATCTGTTGACGGGGCCAGTTATTTTTATTCTGACACCAAAAACTTGAGTACCATCGCCAATATCTTGGCTAAGCCACAGGAAGCCAAAGCCTTTTCAGCACAAGCAAAGCAGATCGCCGATTATATTAACCGCTGCATGTTCGACGATAACAGCGGATACTACTACGACATTCGCATTGCCGCATCACCGCTTGAAAATGGCTGTGCAGGGAAACCAATCATTGAGCGTGGTCGCGGCCCGGAGGGTTGGGCTCCGCTCTTTAATCAAGTAGCAACAGCGTATCATGCTAAACGCGTCTCTGAAGTAATGCTCAGCCCCAGTGAATTCAACACCTATATTCCTCTGGGATCTGCATCCCAGACCAACCCTGCATTTGGCGCAAACATCTATTGGCGTGGTCGTGTCTGGCTTGACCAATTGTATTTTGGCTTGATGGGGCTAGGTTATTATGGTTATGGAACTGAAGCGAACACTTTGCTTGATCGATTTATGCAAAATGCAGATGGTCTGCTGCAAAACGCGCCTATTCGCGAAAACTACAATCCACTCACCGGCGAGCAACAAGGTGCACCGAACTTTTCATGGAGCGCGGCCCATATTTTGCTCATGATAGAAGCATTTGAGATGGACAAGCCCAAAGCGCCAATTAAAGAAGAAAAGCCAGTTTCGCAGCAAATCACCACAAATTAGCCTAAAATTTGCTAGCAATCCAGTGATGATCCGTCTACATTTTTTAAATGATACAAAAACAAAATTAGACGGATCGCAATGAGTTGGTTTTACCGTATTTACCACTTTGCCCTAAAGTGCATTGTTATTTTTATCGGGATCCCAAACCCCAAATTACATCAGGGAAAAACGGGGTTGTTAGACGCCATTGAGGCGCTTGGGTTAAAAAGTGGAGATAACGTCTTAGTCGTGACCGACCAAGTGCTCCTCAAACTCAACTTGCATCAGATTGTGGAAAACACACTACGTGAGTCAGAATTAGTTACGCATTATTACGCAGATGTTTTACCCAACCCAACCATAACAAACGTCGAAGATGGTCTAAAGGTCTACCAACAGCATCAATGTAAAGCAATTATCGCACTTGGTGGTGGCTCGGTACTCGACACAGGCAAGTTAATCGGTGCTCGGGCTGTCAAGCCGAACAAACCGGTGACTAAGCTCAAAGGGTTGTTTAAAGTCTTAAAGCGTCTACCGCCGAATATCGCGATCCCAACAACAGCGGGAACCGGTTCGGAGACCACCGTTGCCGCCGTCGTTAACGATCCTAGCAGTCACGCCAAATATGCCGCGACTGACTTTTGTTTAGTGCCGCACCATGCCGTGTTATTACCGGAATTAACCACAAGTATGCCCGCACATATCACCGCGACTACGGCAATTGATGCGCTAACCCACGCCATTGAGGCACTGCTGAGCATTAACTGTCTTAAGTTTAGCCGCGATCGCGCTCTTGAGGCCTGTAGAGTCATCTTTGAATATTTACCCAAAGCACAACAAGACCCACAAAATCTAGAAGCAAGAGCGCAACTACTGCTCGCTTCCCACTACGCAGGACAAGCTTTTACCAGAACCTCTGTCGGCTACGTACATGCAATCTCACACCAATTGAGCGCTCAATATGGTACGCCGCACGGACTTGCCAATGCAGTGTTACTCATGCCCGTGTTAACCTGGTATGGTGAGCGCATTAACCAGCAACTCGCACTCATCGCCAGATACTGCGGATTAACCTCGTTAGACTATCCCGTCGAGCGCCAAGCAGATGATCTTTTAGAGCACATTGAGCGCTTATTGCTTGATTTACATATCCAAACCACGCTCACTGAAGTACTCCCTGATGATGCGGCGCTACTCGCAGAGCTGGCGCTAAAAGAAGCACATCCGGATTATCCAGTGCCCCACTTTATGGATCACAGTACCTGCCAGCGCATTATCAAAGGTATCGCTCCTACGCCTTAATAGACACTCCATTTAGTGGTTGGATCCAAAAGAATTAAAAAACCTAATTTTTTCATAATCTTGCACTCGAACATCAAGTAAAAGCACTAAAAACATAAAATCTATTAACGAATGTTTTAAAACCAACAAACACAAACAAAAACGATTCTCAATAACAATTTTTAATGCTAGTATGCGCGACTTTTGAAAAGCAAACTGGTGTATTTTGGAACGTTATTACTCAGAAGTATTAAGTTATATCGCTCGTTCAGTGGGGTGCAAAGACAAAGCTCAAAATATAGTTCAAGAGGCGTATACCCGAATACTAAGTTATAAAAGCAACAATCCAAAGCAGGATAACACGCAAGAGCGCGCACTATTTTTTAAAGCCGCGAAAAATATTGTGATTGATCAGTATCGCAAAAATCAGGCTATTGCTGAGCCCGATGACTTCGAATTAGTCGCACCAAGTTATTATGAGCCCGAAGCTAAGCTCGCAAGTCAACAACAACTGGCATTACTGAATCGAAGTATCGACTCCTTACCCCTAAAAACCAAGCAAGCATTTGTGCTCTATAAATTTAAAAACTTAAGCCAGCCACAAATAGCGGAGCAAATGGGGATATCTGTCAGCATGGTCGAAAAACACTTAGCAACTGCCATGCTCGCTTGTCGTAACGCATTACAAAAACAATAAGAGAATCGCAATGGACCGTCATAATGTAACAATACAACAGCAAGTAAACCACTGGCTGGAACTCGAAAGGCAAGGGCTCACTATGGAGCAGCAGCAAGTGCTCAATCGTTGGCTTGGTGAAAGCAGAGCTCACCAAACAGCCTACCAGGAAAGTAAACAGGTAGAGCAACTGTTATCACAATTTTCAGAGCAAGACATTGCACAATTAGAGAGTCCTGTTACACACTCGAAGCTTAAATCAGAGATAACTCGACGGTACTTCGCCATTGCTGCATGCTTTGCACTTCTTACGTTGAGTTTCTTTGGCTATCAAACGTGGTTCTTTCAAGTAAACAACGACACCTTTCACGCCAGCTATCAGTCATCACGAGGCGAATTGCGCAATATCTCACTGCCCGATAACTCGCTACTGACCTTAGATGCCAAAACTTCCCTCGCTATTGATTTTGATGGCAACCGGCGCAGTAATAAGCTACTCAGTGGTCGCGTGCTGTTTGACGTTGCAAGTGACAAAAGCCGACCATTTGTTATCAGTGCCGGCAGCACAAAAATTACCGTATTAGGTACCCGCTTTTCCGTTGATAAAAAAGCCGATAGCGTTCGCATTGTGGTGGATCATGGCCGTGTAAACGTGCAAAGCCAAAATCAGCAAATAACGCTAACAAAAGGTCAAATGGCGGTCGTGGGCAGTGACGGCATTGTCAAGACTGAGTTTGCTCCAAACCTCAATCTCGTTGATGCGTTTAAACAAGGACGACTCGTGTTCGACAATGCGCCACTCAACGAAGTATTTGAGGAATTTAAACGGCATCATGCGATAAGTTACACCTTAACCGCTCAATCAACTGAGCAATTAGTAATTTCGGGTACTTTTTTAGCATCAGAACTAGAAAACTTTTTAAACTTACTTCCAAGTGTTCTCCCTGTAGAAGTTAAAGAGTCTAATAATCATATAGTTATAGTAAATAATCGATAACAAGAAAAAATATTCAAATTTTTATTGAGGAGTTCTCATTCTCATTCGTTTTCATCTTAGGTAATCTATTTGGACGCATAACAATGAGAACTCGCTCTGTTTTACACACAAGACTCACCCCCTTAGCATTTGCACTCGGGCTTAGCCTGAGCCCGCCTGCAACTGCGCAGAGTCAAGTTGCAATATATCAATTTAATCTTGTGCAGCAACCTATTAGCCATACCTTAACGCAGGTAGCTGAAACTGCGAATATGAATCTAATTGCCGATGCGAAATTATTAAATGGTCTGCAGGCTCCAGCACTTAAAGGTGAGGTAAGTTTAGCCGAGGCGCTAGAGCGCACACTAAAAGGTAGCCAGTTAACAGCGAGCATTATCGACAATAACATTGTTATTAAAGCGGCGATAAACGGGTCAGCGCCAGTAAAAAGCAAAACCAATAATACTCAGGCAAAGGCTAAGCACGACCAAACACCAGATCCGCAAGATAATATTGAAGTCATCACTGTCAAAGGCGATAAACTCAATCTTAATCGTGAACAGATTACTCGAACCAAGGGCTTATCTAACTCGGATATTTTCTCAACGTTTTCTGGTATAGAGGCAAACAATATTCGAAACGAAGCTGGCGCACTTGATATCGGTATTCGTGGCGTGCAAGGCGAAGGTCGAGTGCCGATTTTCATCGACGGCAGTTTGCAATCAACACACACAAACCGAGGCTATATGGGTTCGTCTGACAGAACCTATATCGATTCAAACTTGATAAGCTCGGTAAATGTCGAAAAAGGCGCATCGGCCAAAGCATCACCTTTTGGCTCTGGCGCAATCGGCGGAACAGTCAATATCCGTACCTTAGGCACGCAAGATATTCTCCAAGACGGTCAAAATCTCGGCGCTTTAGTTAAAGTAAATACACACAACAACAATAGAACACCTGAAATACCAGAAAGCTTTGCTCTACAAGAATATTATGAAATCAGCAACCACAACGATACGCTTGATTTTGCGGGTGGTGGGTTTACGCTAGCGGCCGCTTATCAACAGGATAACTTACAAGCGGTACTCGCTTACAGTAAAAAAAAGGTTGGTAACTACTTTGCTGGTAAAAATAGCTTTAGCGACTTTGTTGAAGCCAAGGAGTACGTACGTTGGGTACCTTCAACTGAGCAAGAAGGTCAGTATGAGCTGATCAATGAAGTAAAGCTAATACCTCCACCGGTTAACCAAAATGGCGAAGTCGTTAACACGAGCTTTGAAAGCGACTCATACCTAGCCAAACTGACCTATGCATTTACGGACGAGCAATCGTTAGAGGTGAACACACGTTATCATAAGCAAGAAGCAGGAGAAATGCTGGCCACCTATTGGTACAAGCAAAGAGCCGGTGACACCAAGGTTTGGCAAGTGATCGATGAAAATGGTCAAGTGCAATGGATGTCTGAGGAAATTCCAGAAGGCGTAGAAACTATGCCACAATGGGAACCTGGGTCTGCACTAGTAAACAGTGCCAGTGCCCTATACCGCTTTTTACCGAGTAATAACTCATTAGTCGATCTTAGTGTGAACGTATGGCGTACCAGCGCGAGGTTACAGCAATATAACGCCCTTGGTAGCAACCTAGGGCCAAATGCTGGACAATACTTTCACCGTTATAACAATAAGCGTCATGGGATAAGTGCATTCAATACCTCAGCATTATCGCTGGCAAGTACACCCGTTATTTTGACCTATGGCCTATCCTGGCAAGTTGAAAAATTGAGCCCACATAAAGACTGGAGAGACAACTTTAGAAAAGACTGGCACTCTGATGATTTTAAGCCGCAGTCCACTTCGCGACACGGTAAGCAAACAAAGCAGGCATTATTTACGAATGCCACTATCGACCTTGCACCTTTAGAACTCACACTAAACGTAAACCTTCATGACTCGGTAAACGAGGACTATCAAACAGGCGAAAAGCTTACCTTTGATGCCAAAGCAGATATGACTGTGCTAGCAAATTACCAATTGCTTGATAATACAGTCATTAAAGCCAAATATAGCAACGCATATCGTATGCCAAACCTGTACGAAACAACGGTTTCCAATGAGGTATTTTCTTACTCCAGTGACTACCCGATCATCCCTGAAAAAACGAAGTCGTATGATATTGGCTTTGAGAGTGACTTTAGCAACTTACTCAGTCACGGGGATAAGCTAATTATCTCGGCGGAGTACTTCTACACCCATATTGAAGACATGCTGGCCACTGGCTTTTTACCTAAACTTGATGCACCTTCATGGGAACAAACATTTACCTTTACCAACTATGACAAGTTTGAACTACCTGGCACGGAGTTTGGTCTTCATTACCAAAGCAACTTATTTTACAGCAAGTTATCTTACACCAAGTACACAAATGTAGAAATGTGTTCACGTTTAATTGCACAGGCTGAAGGCGCCGCGACTTGTAACGCAACGGGCTTTTCAGGCAGCTTAACCCCACTTCGTGTACCGCCAGAAAAAAGCTATATCGCTACACTTGGTATGACACTCTTTAACGACACAATTGATACGGGCTTCACCTACAAAAAACACTCCGAGAAACATCACCCTGGTGGCTTTTTGTCAGGGACAGGAGTAACTGCCCTTGAGTTTATTCCAGCAGGCTATCAACTCGACTTTTATCTTGATTATATCTTTAGCGACAACATCAAAGGCAACCTAGCGATCACCAACTTGACCGATCAGTATAAGGTTTCAAGTGGCTCAATCGTCGCGATGCCGGAGCCTGGACAGACTATTTCGATTGGTTTAGAAATCAAACTTTAATCAACACCTAGGCGCTGTACTTTTGCTTAAAGACAGCGCTATATTTTTACATCACCTTGGAGCATTAATGACTACCGTTACCTCTGCACTTTCTCGAGCGCAAAACTTAAAACATGCAACTGCAGATACCCACGACAATGTAGACAAATCCATTATGGCGCAAAACCCATTCGCTAATACACAAAGCTATCTCGATTTCTTGCGATTACAGTTTTATTTTTTAAAAGATGTGAGCGCCCTTTATGAACACCCAGAGCTGTTAGCGCTTATTCCTGATTTGGCCGCGCGCCGCCGCTTAGGTTTGCTAGAGCAAGACTTTATCGACCTTGAAACCGCCATCCCTGCTCCCTACTTAATGCCAGAAGTAACCAATAAGACCGACGTCGCCAGAGCGCTCGGCTGGTTATATGTGGTTGAGGGGTCAAAAGTAGGTGCAGCCATGCTGGGTAAACAAGTTGAGGCCAAGCTTAGCTATAATGCGCAGTACGGCGCTCGATATCTAGCAGGCCCAGGAGCTGGCCGCGGCAGCGCTTGGCGAGAGCTTGTGCAAATCATAGACTCAATTGAACTAAGCGAGCAGCAAGAGCAAGCGCTCGTTGAAGGTGCTCGTCAGGCATTCACTCGTTTTCAAGCATTCCAGACATACGTTTATTCATGATGTTTAAAGCCGCCTTAGCCAACTATAAAAAAATAGCCCTACTGCTATGTGGATACCTATTTGTAGCCCTCGGTGTTATTGGTATTGTTTTGCCCGTCATGCCAACCACTGTGTTTTTTATTTTGGCTTTGGCGTGCTTTTCAAAAGCTTCTCCTAAGCTTGCCTTGTGGCTGCTAAATCATCCAAAGTTCGGTACTTCATTAACATTATGGAAGCAATACAAGATTATTCCGCTCAAAGCCAAAGTCATGGCAACGGTGGGCATGGCTACAAGTTATGCTTTACTCATTTTACTCTCACCAGTGGCTTGGTTGGCTTGTGTTGTTGGCAGTATAAAAATCGCAGTGATGTCTTATATTTATTCCAGACCATCAAAGCGTTACTAAGTAACATGAGCTTCGGATAATGGATGACTTTCTAGCAGCCAGTCAGTTTTAGCGCTAACTGCGTTAAAAACTTCTCGTTTAGAATAACTAAATGGCAAAGTTTTCACCTTGCCACCATGGATGCAGATACCTTGGCGATTACAGGCCGTGTTAGGGGGGCTATCGACAAGGTTTTCTCGCCTCAAAATAGATCAATAAATTCAGGGGATTGGCACTATTTGTAAGCCAAGTTTTACTCTATATTACGCCATGTTCTAGACGCTTAATTAAACTTGAAACCTGTGCACTTCCCTCATTATTCACAAATAGGCTAAGCGGTTTTCTGCCGTTAAGCCATATTGCTGGATTATTCACAAAGAAGATAACAGAATCCCAATCTCCTTCGAAAAGCGTCAAAGCTTCATCAAGCACCATTATCATCTTATAAAAACGCTGGCTCTGTGAGCGAGAAAGCTTATTATTCTGCGCGATTTCTATCAAACTTGATGGTGATATACCCACCGCCTTTGCTAAATCAAACTTATCAAGCTTTAGCGATAAGGCAAGTTCGGTAAAAACGGAGAACGGAATACCGTCTTCCAGTCGTTTATTGGGATTCACTTCGTTCGTTAAGCCAATCTCATTTAATATTGTTTGGAAACTATTTGTTGCTGGACTACGATGCTGCATATACACCCCAAATCAAATAATGCGGATGAATATAACAGAAATATTAACAAGCACAACCCACTCTTTAACCAAAATTATGCAATAACATAAACTAAATTACACTCCCGATAATACTAAGATTGTTATTCCACAGTTTCACCAGTGCCTACTATCTATATGTCTTTTAAGAATAAAAAAAATGACTAAGTATAAAGTTAATTTAGAGAACGCTTCACAGTTTAAATCGCTCCACGAGAGTGGCTAGACGGTGCGAGAAGCTACTGAGTGACTCACTGCCTTTCGCCAAGCTTTGCATCGCCTGAGCATTATCACTTGCGGTACTTTGTGCATCTAACATCACTTGCTCAATTTGCTGGCAATCTTTCGCTTGGTGATCAGCGGCTTGACTCACTTCTTCGCTTAGCTGAGTGACCTGCGCAAGTGCATTGGCAATTTCATCCATCGCACTGGCAAGTGCCTCGCTTTGTTTTACACATAAGGCTACATCGCGCTGGCCGGAATTAATGGCCTCAGAGGCGGCATGTGTATCTTGTCTCAGTGCTGCGATCATTTGGTTAATTTCATTGGTCGACTCCTGCGTCCTAGACGCAAGCGTTCTAACCTCATCGGCAACCACCGCAAACCCTCTTCCCTGCTCACCAGCACGGGCTGCCTCAATCGCTGCGTTTAACGCCAACAGATTAGTTTGCTCAGCGATAGATACAATGGTGTCCAAGATGCTGCCGATATTCTCGCTATGAGTAGTCAGCTTGGTCATACTCTCTACTGCTTCACTCATGCGTGTGCTAAGCGATAGAATATGTTCTTTATTGTCTTGCGTGTACTTACTCACTTCGGTTTTATGCTGGTTGGCGGTATGGATACTTGCAAGGCTGTCAGACGAGCGTTCTGAGACCGCCAAAGCACTTGCTGAAATACTTTGTGCTAAACGGTTGGCATTGTCCATACGACGCATTTGCTCGGTCGCATTATTGGCTATTTGTTTGCTTTCGCTTAATGATGACTCAGATAGATCTTCTAGTTCATGAACTTGGTTATTGATTGACTCTAGCAAAGCACGGAGGTTGTCTTTAACCTGATTGATATTATCAATTAACTGACCAAACTCATCATCACTGCGTTTACTCATTTGCCTAGAGAAATCTCCAGCAGCGAGGTATTTGAGCATTTTATTCACCACAGCCAACGGCCCAAGCATTGCTCGGCTGGTTGAAACCGAGATAAATGCGCCTAAAGTAATAAAGACAACCACCAATAAGATGGCAATATTTTGCGCTCGCTCGATAAGGGTTTCAGCATTATTTTGAGAATGATTAAACGCCGCATTAGCGCTTTGCTGTATTTTCTCAAGCTCGGTTAAAATGGCAAACGCATGCTGCTCTGACTGCTTGTATAACATCGCTGCTTGCTGCTGCTGACGCAGTTTCTCTTGTACCGCAATATAAAGGTGACCTGGCTCACCAAGCTTTTCTCTGAGCTTAGTCATGCCCTCACTAAACTGATTTAACAAATCATCTGCATCCATGTCATAGGCTTGTCGCTTTAAAAACGTTAAGTTGTTTTCAATATTATCTAACAAAAACAGCATGTCTTGCTGATGCTGTTCTACTTGCTCTAGCGTTAACCCACTGATCCGCTGACTGTTGTTTTCCAAAGTAAACAACATGTCATCAATACGAACGCCGGTCCCGACCATTTCCTCCAACTGCCGAGTGTTGTCTGTCTCGATTAACTCAAGATCCAGCATGGCATTGCTGGCTTGTTCTTTACCCTGTTTAAGTGCTTGATATTGCGATTGGATCCGGTGCTTCGCCTGTACAACATCTACCTTTGCCTGCAACATTTGTGCTGCGGCACGACTGAGTTGGTCACCCAACGCCAGCGTTTGCTTTAATGGTGTAACAAATTCAGGCATGGCTTGCGTTAATGACGTTAAGTGCTGCTGGCGCTCAACATACAGTTGCTGCTGTGTGGTAAATTGCTGTCGAGCCCGATTGATATCTTGCTCGCTTTCGAGGGTATAAGCTTGGGAAATCAATTTACTGAGCTTAAGCTGCTCAAGTTGTAAGGCATCAGCACTGCGCTGAATCGGCAAAGTGACTTGCCCCATATTTTGGTTAGCTGACTTTATTTGCGCCAGTGCTAAATAGGCCAGCACGCATGCAAGTAACAGCAGCACGCCTAATGCACTAAAGCCTAAAGTAATTTTTTGTTTTATTGTTAGTTTACTTAGCATAATGTCATTGCTCTATTTTGAGTAAACAAACTATGTTACAAACGAGATAAAAAACCAAGTAAATACTCTAAAAATTACCAACATACCTTTTAAAAAGGTAGCTTCAAATTTGCAGTTTTGCTTACTTAGTTTTTGATTTTATTTTTAGTTTTAGCGATCATAGCAGTTAGGAATTGTATTATTTAAGGGCATAACAAGATGAGAGAAACTGCAATCAGCGAAGCAAAAGCCTTATGCCAAAGCCATAAGAGCGCATTTTTATCTACTTTCTCTAACAATCAAAAGGGTTTTCCTTTTTCTTCTATCGCTCAATATATTTTTCTTGAAGATAATCACTTTTACTTCTTTATTAGTGATATCGCCCAGCACACCAAGAATTTAGCCAAGCACCCGGCACTTTCGTTTATGGTGCTTGGTGATGGCACGGTTGAGGATGTAGAAAATGCGCGAGTTACTATTCTTGGGCATGCCCACAAACTGCCAAGAGCAGATAGTGAAAGCCTGATTGCACAATTCGTAAAAAAGCACGAAAAAGCTCAGCAATATGCCATGCTCGGTGATTTTCACCTATGGCGAATTGAAGTGGCTAGGGTTCGATATGTAGGCGGTTTTGGCCGTGCATTTTGGCTAGAAAAACAGGAATGGTACTAGGACCTACACTGCAAAAGCGTGTTCAAACTCGCTTTCTCGTCCAAGCGATTGATTGGTCATTTCAGCCAAGGTTTTGCGCCAAAACCCGCACGAACTTTCAATCTTATCTTGCATGCGTACTTTCCAACGACCTTTGTATACCGACCAAATGTGTGCCATAAACTCGGTGGCATAACGCTTTCTGCGCTCGGAAGGGGTAATATAAAGCGCGCAGACTTCAAACTCTCGGCGGTTTGAAATACCAATTACGGTAAAGCCAACCAGCTTACCACCTGCATAAAAAAGATAAGCGATATTGGTTGCGCTACACAGTTCAAACGAGCCCACTTGCTTTTGATAATGGCTCGCTTTTAGCAAATGTGTAAAAGTCTGCTCGCTGTATTTATCAACTCGAATTAACTCTAGTTCAACCACTTTTCTAATCTCCCGCTTGGTGTACAGTTGATCATGCTTAAAGTTTGTGGGCGAATTGTGAAGTTTAAAAAAAACACCAATAAAGTATTTTAACAATTTAATTTTATTTGAATTTTAGCGGCTTGACCTTTAACCAAATTTCCAGCGCAATCACCTTTTCACTTGGCGAGCCTCCATTTTCTTGTGAAATTACTTCAGGATAATGTTCTATTAAGGGCGTATCTTCTGGCTCGTACCCGCTTTGTGGCAGCCACTTTGCGAAAATATCTAATTGGAAACTCAACAAGTCTTTAATTGCTCCACGGTAGTCAAAAATTGCGTATTTTCCCGCGCTGAGCACATTGAGTTGATATGGCCGAGTCACCGCAGATTTTAACTCATCGTTAATCACAATTGCGCCATCGTAACGCGCTTTATCTAGTGGCGTAAAAACGGGATTATCATGACCAAAACCAAACTTTTGTACTTGGCTATAATCCAGTCCGTGTGCACTAGCCCACGCTGCAAGCTGCTGCCAACAGGCGCTAATTCCTTGCAATTGGTAGCCTTGTGACGCGCGTAATGTACATAAGGGTAGCTGTGAAATAGAGTGTAGTTTAACCGGCTGAATAACACTGTGTCGCTCAGCTCTTAATGCGTGTATCCGGGTAAGTTGTATCGTGTTAAGGGCCGGCTCAATGTTATTGTTTGCCACCAGCTTTCGTAGTTGTTCTGTTTTTCGCACACTTGAGGGAGTCACACCAAAGTGCTCTTTAAACGCTCGCGAAAAGTTTGCGCTACCAGAAAAACCAAACTGTAGCGCAATATCTGTCACACTGTACGCTTCGGCTAGCAACAGCATATTGGCCGCGCGCTCCAACCTCACGCGATTAGTGTACTGGCTCAAAGACTCACCAATCACAGCTGCAAAAATGCGCTGGAAATGAAACTTAGAAAAATGGCTAAGTTTCGCCGCTTGCTGTAACGAAAGCGGCGAACTTGGATTGCTATGCACCCACTCAATGACAGGTTGTAACCGCCCTAAATATATCTCTTCAGCGCTTAACTTTTGCTCAGTTGATTGATGCAAGCTGTATCTCTCCCGATTGACTCTTAGCTTGTTGATAGTGCCGCCAACACAGTATAAGTGTTAACCCTGCCGCTATAAAATCAGCCCCCACAAGTGCCATAAATACACCATTTAAGCCAAAGTAGTGCGGTGCAATAACGATTAATGGAACTAGAATAAACATCACCTTCAAGGCACTGTAAAAACAAGCGCGTTTGGCATCACCTTTCGCTTGATAAAATCCAGACGCTAAAATTACCACACCAAATAGCGGCATCCCCCATAGTGCTGAGCGAAAAACACGCTCTCCTATTTCGAGAAATTCACTCGCTTCGGTAAACAAGCTCAGCCATAGCCTCGGCAATCCCATCAACCCTAGCGTCAACAACAGCGCAAATCCTGTCATACCCAAAAAAGCAACACGCGTACACGCTCTTACTCGCCCACTATGTCCTGCCGCTAAGTTGTAGCCGACAATAGTTTGAAATGCGATCAACATTGCAATCGCGGGTAGAATTGCGAAATTAATAATACGTCCCAGCATGCCGTGGGCGACTACCCAATTTTCGTTTGCAAAAAACAACAGCTGCCAGTTAACCACCGCCGTTTGCACGCCAAGGCAAAATTGCGTGATCAAGATAGGCATACCGATTGCGAGGATCGGTAGCCAAGCTCGAGGTTTCCAACACACCTTAACCGCAAGCAAGTTAGTACGCTTTCTTTTGAGCTGAAGCGCAATAATCAATGCCCCCAATTGCGCTGCGATTGTCGCATATGCCGCACCTGCAACCCCCAAACCAAATTGCGCGATAAATAGATAATCAAGTAGTATATTGAGCACAGCTGAGACTAATAACAACAGCATCATCAACTGCGGTTTACCCTGACCACGGAACATATCAGCCACAATAGGTAATAAAACTCCAGTAATGGCACAAAGATATAACGGCTGTATGTAGCTAAGCGCATCCTTTACAAAAACCGCTTCCACTTGCAAAAGTGATAAGAGCTCAAGTGGATAAAGCCAACCAAGTACCAAGAATACCACGCTAACTATACCGCCAATTATCAGTCCATGGCCGATAACCTCCGCGGCTTTATCTACTTGCTTTGCTCCGATTAACCTTGTCATAGTGGCCGCCATGCCTGCAGATATCATAGCGGTTAGCGCTATCATTAACACCTGCAGCGGGTAAACCATAGCCACCGCGCCAAATGCCATCTCTGACACATAGCGACTAATAAACCAGCCGTCGACCAAGGCATATAAACCCACAACGAGTAAACCGATACAAATGGGAATACAGGTTCGAATAAACAGCGCTAATATGGGCATCTCAGCGAGCTGCACGAGTCCTAATTGATTTTTATCTTTCATGTAAACTAATCCTCAGTTGCCATAACATGGCAAGGTAAAACTACTTATCTGGAGAGGTTACAAATTCCAAACAAAGATAAATATTCAAATATTGCGAAGTTGATGAAATTGACGCACAAAAACTGGCATAACAAAAAATCCCGCTAAGATAACATTCTTTTACAACTCTATTTTGTTCCTAAGTTAGTATATTTTGTAACCTCTACTTCTTTGATTCACTTTTGAAAGGATTTTACTATGCGTTTAGGATTAACTATTGCAGTTGCAACTATTACCCTACTAACTGGTTGCGGTAGCTCTTCAACTGACTCACAAGACCAGGCACCGCCACCCAAAACGGTCACACCACCCCCCTCTGCCACAGAAAACAAACTCAATATCACGGCACTGGACCAAAACAATCATGTTTACTCGAGCGACTTGGGTTACACCACGACTTTGGAGCGCGTCTTCAACTTAAAAGACAACAAACTATTAGTGCTTGGAGAAACATCAAGTGTTGAAGAATCAGGTAATAAAGAAGGATTTTATGCGATCACGAACCTAGAGGGTCAAACTTATCAATATGAGAAAACGCAAGAAGGATTTGTTGATGCCTGTGTTTTTGACTCAGGAGAATACGTCATAGGTCGATTTAAACGTGAAGATACTGATCAGTTCAGTGTACAACTTGAACGCTACGATGGCTCTGGAACTTTGCTACAAAGTGCTGAAATGAAGGCGTTATCAATGGACGTTAAATATGATATCCCAGCTGATAAGAGTGCTTGGCTTCAAAAGCCATTCACTATTATTCCGACAGACAATCCATTGAGTGAGATTCCATATACGCAAACTAGCATTACATGGTGGCGCTTTAACAATGTAAAATTTTCCTGCCATGACAACAACTTGTACGTCAGTTATAACAACGGAGGTCAAAAGGTTGCGAAATACGACGTAAACCTCCAACTTAAATGGCAAAAGCTGATCGATATTCGTTACTGGGCTAACAGTTCGCGTGCGTCTGAAGCAATTGAAATGGCGCTCTCTGAGAACGGATTTTTATACACAGTGCAAAATATTAGTACTGATGCAATTCCTGCCTACAATCATAAGTTTTCAACCAACCATGTGATACCCGATAACACAGAGCAAAGTGCGATGCACATGATTGTAAAAACCTTTAATGTAGACGGCGAACAACTCAATGAACAATTTATCAGTGATACTGACTCATCGTTAGTGGAGGATGTTCAAGTACACCAAGACAGTGTATTTGTTGGTATATCGGCACGCCGCAACAAAACGGGTAAAACAAGGTATTCAAGCGAATGGGATATTGGCTTAGTAAAAATTTACCATGGTGAAAGGGCTGCTGAGCGTTATTGGTATGACTTAGATAAAGAAGATGTGCTACGTGGAGTAAAGATCAGCAACGACACATTATTTGTGTACGGCCATACTGGTGGTGTACAAGTGGACACAAATAGCTGGGTTGAACATAGCAAGGCGTTTATTGGAAAAATCAACCTTGAAAACCTAGCCGATATTGCTGTTGAAACCACTAGCACAGCACGTTCCGCCAGTTTCCAAGATTTAACCATTCAAAATGGCGTGTTAAGCGCCGTGGGACTTGAGAATGCGCCCATGACACATTCTACTGATATCTCTATGGCGGGTTTGTTGATTAAAAAAACACTCAACGATTAGACCTGCCAGATGGTGATAACGACCAAGTTATCACCACTTATTATTAACGCGAAAGCAAAGTAACCACAGCTTGAGCTCCTTTATTGTCAGGTAAATTCGCCAAATGCAACTCCCCTTGCTGATTACGAATAAGCTCCCGGCTCAACACCAAACCGATACCTGAGCCATTTGGTTTAGTGGAATAGAAAGGTACAAAAAGGTTATCTGGATTGGCGATACCAGCGCCGTTATCTTCTAGGGTAAAGCACCAATTTTTTGGTTTATCTAGGGTTAGCGTTATGCCATCATTCCCCGCAGATTGATTTGCTTGCTCAGCATTATTGACAAGGTTTATCATAGCCTGCGTTAGCTGAGCTTCATCACAATAAACCAAGCCTTTATTAAGCGCCTTTATCTCAACACCGGGAAACAAAGCTTGCCAGCGCGATACCAGCAACTCTACCTCAATGCTGTGCATATCAACGGGTGGAAGCTGTGCTACTTGTGCGTAGTTTGCAACAAATTGCTGTAAATGAGCGGCACGGCTTTCTATTATCCCGAGCATAGTTTGCTGCATCTCAGGTGAAATTATATGACCATCTTGTTGTAGGGATTGTGCCATTGAGTAGACCGGAGTTAAGGCGTTTCGCACTTCATGATTGAGCACCGACAGTAGCTTTTGCCATACCTGCTTTTCATTATCTCGCAGCGCTTGCTCTACTGAGAAAAACACCAGTAATTGATAGACCCGCTGCCCCCGGTATAGCTTATGAGCCGCAATGCTAAATCGAGAGATGTGCTGCGTATGCTGCCATTGTTCATCCACATACTGAAGCGCCAGTGTTTTAGCATGTGCACCATGCAACACCTGCTCTGGATACACCGTATTCATAGCATGATTGGCAAAATACACATGATGATGCGCATCAAGTACCACAATTGGCAGGGTGAGTTCGCTAATAAAATTAAATACAAAAGCTTCATTCTGACCATATTCTTGACGCTTTTGCTGTAGTCGTGTGGCAGCTTCTTTGAGCTCGGCCTTGAGCAATTCAACCCGGCCCTTGCGGTATTGCGCTAACTGCCATACACCAAACTCTTCGTTGGTCACACCGTCCAATTGGACAGCCAAATTTTCAAGCACCTGCATTACTGCCCGATAACTGTAGCTCAGTGCGAATGCAGAGGGGAGCATCATACCGAGCAACAAAGTGATTGCACTTAACAGCGTAAGCTCAAAATAGTAGATCATCCCAAGCGCGAGCATAGCAAGTGTGATTATAGGTATCGCAAAGCCCACCTGTAACTTGTGCTCAAGTGATGCCAGCTTAGTCACCAAGCTCTGCCTTTGGGCTAATATCATGCTTTTCTAGGCGTCGATAAATTGCAGATTTACTCAAGCCCAAAAACGCTCCTGCGGCCACTACATTGCCATCGAAATGGCGGATCGCTCTTGCAATCATGCGTTTTTCGGCTTCTTCTAGGCTCAAAAGTGGGATCTCTTGCTCTGGTACACCTTCCTCAAGCTCAATATCATCCGCCGTTATCTCAGGCTGAAGTCCTAAAATCACTGCTCGTTCAATGACATGAGATAGCTCACGAATATTACCAGGCCAGCTGTAACTCAATAATTTGTCCAGCGCCGCAGCAGTTAGCGTACGCGCCCGTCCGGTATCATTACCATGACGCCTAGTGTGTTTAGCTAAAAAATGGGCTGCTAAGTTTGGAAGCTCTGCTAACCTCGCTCTAAGTGGTGGCACCTTTAGCACCACCGTATTTAAGCGATAGAGTAAGTCCTGTCGAAACTGCCCAGCGTTAATCGCTTCTGACAAATCCGTATTAGTGGCAGACACGATCCGCGCGTTACTGCGGCGCGTTTCAGAATCTCCCACGGCTTCATATTCACCCGTTTCAAGCACGCGTAATAGCTTGCCCTGAAGTGGTAGCGGCAAGCTGCCGATTTCATCTAGAAACAAAGTGCCATTTTCAGCCATTTCAAACCGTCCAATGCGGTTTGCTTTTGCATCGGTGAATGCGCCTTTGCGATGGCCAAATAACTCACTTTCAAATAATTCCGTTGGAATAGCGGCCATATTCACGCTCACAAAAGCGTGCTCAGAGCGACCGCTATTCTCATGAATATATTTAGCTAACTGACTTTTTCCGCAGCCATTTTCTCCCAAAATAAGTACGTTGGCATTGGTTTTTGCAACCCGCTGAGCTTGCTGAAATAACTGAGTGGTTGCGTTCTTGTCTGTGCTTAGATCATGTGGTGACGATAGCGCTTCAGCACTTTTGGTGTAGCGTCTAACGGTGTTCAACAGTCGCTGGTTTTGCCAAGGTTTTTCAATGAGGTCACATGCGCCCAACTGCATTGCTTGGACCGCAAGTTCAACCTTGGCCCACGCAGTAATAACAACCACAGGCACACTTATTTGCGCTTGTCTCAACCAACTAAGAAATTGCAGCCCTTCTTTTCCTGAGGTTGTATCTCTATTGAAGTTCATATCAAGCAAAATAAGCGCAACGGGCTGCTGCGATAAAAGAGCTTTAGCTTCATCTGGGTGTGCGGCTTCAAGACTCATAAAACCATGACTTTGTAGCACTATGGTGGCTGACATTCGCACGTCAGGGTTGTCGTCGATGATTAAAACTGGCGTCATCACTTCCTACTTATATTTTATTTGGGCTTACGCCCAAACTTTAATGTTTTAATGCACGCATTGGTGTCGAGTTTATTAACTGTTTCATTGGGTAAATCGCCGTGGCTAACGCAAAAGCCAACATGGTAACAATCACCACCAGCAACCAGCTAGATTTTGCCAACAACCAATCTGACGAAACACTCATATAAAATCCCGCAACAACCATAATGGCAACCAACATCGCCACTAGCATAGGCGCGATGGTATCTGACAATAACAACCGATATAAACGGTGTCTTTTGGCACCAAGTGCCATTCGCATTCCAAACTCGTAGCGTCTTTGTTGAAAGCTATAGTTAAGCACACCGTAAATGCCCACCCCAGATAACAACAAACAAAAACCACAAAGCGCAAAGCTTAGCAGTAAAGTCAGGCTCTCCAAATAGGTAATGCTCTGATACGTCTTTGTTAAGTTTGAAAAACGCCATATTCCTGCCTGACCATTCACGGTACTGATGGCATTTTGGATCTGAGCGCGAGTAAGTGATGCTCCCGGCTTCATTTCTATCATAAATGGATAACCTAAAGGCAGCGCGGGTAGCCAAACCGTTTTACCTTGAAGCGTATGATGACGTTTAGGGTGGTTGAAGTTTTTTGAGATACCGACTATTTCAACAGGTACGTCTGGGTTAAAAATAAAATACGTTTCACCAATCACATCACCACCTGGTTGTAACGCCTGTGCCGCAGCCCAAGAAACAATAGCCTCTTCCTTTTCGCCTCGAATTGCAGCTTCGCTAAAAGTGCGTCCGGCAACGAGCTCAAGCCCAGTTAATGCAAAATAATCCGGCCCAACGTTACCTCTAACCATGCTCGGTGTCCATTCACCCGCCATATCCTGCATAGCAACCACAGGGACATCGCTTCGTAATGGACTTTCTCCATGGGCGACGCCTAACACGCCCGGAATGTTAGCCAACGCGAGTTTGAATCCTTCAATATTGGCGTAACGCGCGGGAAATGGAGTGGGATCTGCAGGAATATGTAGCATCACGCTATACATATTGTCCAACTTTGTTCCGAGCGGTCTAAGCAAGGTATCGGCGCTTTTACACAACACCAAAGTCGCCCCAAGTACCAGCACTGTGGTAAAAAACAGCTGTACCGCAACCAGTGTTTTTGTCGTCGCTATGCGTACCGCTTTTACGCTGCCCTTACCTGACGACCGTATGCTTTGCTTAAGCTGGCTAAAATCAATCATGCGTGAGGTGACAAACGCAAACAATAAAGCCAATAACAGTACGGTTAGGATAGCACTAAGCAGCACTGTGGTATCTATGGTTAAGGTATCAATCAGCGGCAAATAACCACTGGTAAGCGCTTTAACTAATCTCAACTCCCACGCCGCGATAAATAACCCCACCAGCACAGCACCTGACACCAATAACAGCGCTTCTAGCAAAATGCCACGAAACAACAGCTTACGCTTCGCACCGAGCATAGCTTGTAAGGCTAGTTGCTGCTGGATGGTGTGAGCTCGAGAAATAAACAAATTACTCACATTAAAAATTGCAATGAGTACCAAGCATGACACACTCAACAACACGATAATGGCAAGCTTGTCATGTCCCGCCAATTCTACCTCTCGATATGAACGTACTATAGGTTCAATATCAAGTAACGCTTCGTCGGCCGATTTCCATTCGCTTTGGTGCAGTTGAACATTTTGATATAGCTGCTCTGCGAGGATATCCTGACCACTATTGGCTGGTAATATCGCCAGTAACTTCAAGTTGTTTAGTCTGCTACTCCAAGGATGATACTCGCCGCGCTGATCACCAAAAAATCTCTCATCTTCAGAGAAACTAAGCCACAGCGCCCCATTTCCTTCACTTAAAAAGTAAGGATCACTATGCGTGCGCGCAGCAACACCGACGATGGTGTACAGTCTGCCAACAATCCGCAGACTCTCCCCAAGCACATTGTCATCACCATTGAAGTATTGTTGCCAAAGTTTGTAGGAAATAATGATCTCTGGATTTTTCTGGCTAATGCTATTCGTCGGCGTTAGGTATCGCCCCAGTGCTAGCGGCATTTTCACCATACTAAAATAATCCGAACTTGCAAAAGTCAGCGTAAGCTTTGGTTTGCCAGCTAGATTTTCAACCACATCGGAAAAGCTACTGATCAAAGCTCGCTTTTCGTATATGGAAGGAGTCTGATACCAGTTCAGCATATTTTGAAAGCTTTGCAGCCCTTCAGACGCCCTGTCTTGGTATACATTTTTTTGTTCTACCACCACAAATCGTGATTCATTTTCAATCTCAAGCGGCTTAATAAAAAAGCCACTAAACAGACTCAATGCGACAAAAAAGCAGCTTAATGCGAGTGCCAACGTCAGTACTAGCGTGATACAAAAATTTGGTACTTGAAGCAAACTTTTAATTGCCAGCCCTAATTGACGCCGAAGTTGCAAAAACCCCATTACATCACCTCCGCAGTACAAATATCACGTTTTGCAACGCTTGATGAAACCTGTACACCATCTAAAAGCTGAATTTGCCGCTTGGCATAACCTGCATAGCGAATATCGTGCGTCACCATACAAATGGTTGTGCCTTGCCTATTCAACTCCCCCAGCAAGGCCATTACCGCATCACCATTTTTAGAGTCGAGGTTTCCAGTTGGTTCATCAACTAATAAGATACTTGGCTCGCCTGCAAGCGCACGCGCAATAGCCACTCGCTGTTGCTGTCCACCAGATAGTTGGTTTGGTTTATGTTTTGCTCGGTGGGACATTTCAACTTGCTTAAGCGCGCCCATCACACGGCGCTCAATTTCGTCAGTCGCAAGCGCAGGCTCTCGATATTGAAGCGGTAAAGCCACATTATCAAATACCGTTAACCCATCCAGTAGATTAAATGACTGAAAGACAAAACCGATATGCAAATTACGCAGCTCTGCTTGCGTGTCTGCGTCTAGCGTACTGGTTTCTGTATCTTGGATGCGATAGCTGTCCGAAGTGATGTCATCTAATAGTCCAAGAATGCTCAATAGAGTGGATTTTCCCGATCCTGAAGGACCTGTTATCGCAACGTAATCGCCCGTTTCAATTTCAAGGTTAATGTTGCTAATGGCGTGAGTTTCAACATCCTCACCAAAGAACACTTTACTCACTTGATGTAATGCCAAAATTGTCTTGTCCATTTGTTCTTCCTTTACCGATTGAGTGATTTAATTGTTATTTTTTCTAGGTGCTGGTAGTCAGACATTTCTGACACCACCACTTGCTCACCGGATACACCGCCTTCGAGTACTTCTATGGCATTGCCGACTAGTTTACCAAACTTGAAACTTTTTTTGATAAGCATGTTGTTTTGTTTATCTAAAACAAATAATTGACTCTGAGAATGTGGAATTGCACGCGGTGGCTTAATCAGTGAAAGTGCGGCGGTCTTTTTTGCTGTAAAAATTTGCCCTTCAACAGTCAAAAGTGGGCGGGCATTGCTTGGCAGCTCTCCAAGTAACGCTAGCTCTATCGCAATACGCCCGTCTTGTACGATGGGCACAATGCGGCTGACCTTAGCCTCAACCTGACCAACAAAGGTGTCTACTAGCGCTCGTTGACCTAAGATAATCTCGCTTGCTTCTCGCTCTGGCACCAGTAAATCGGCTACCAAAGTTCGCTCACTGCCCACCACGGCTAGCGCCTGCCCGCGTGTAATTGCTTGACCTTGACTAACATGTACTTGTTGCAACATGCCGCTGATCCCTGCTGTGACTTGTAATCGCTCAACCGCCTGAAGCGCGACCTGATAGCTCAGCTCATATTCTTTTAATAGCTCTAGCTCAATCTCAATTCTTTGCTTGTGTAATGCTCTAGTTTGGCTAAGTTGCTGCTGAGCGAGCTTTACTCGCTCGCTTAACTGAGCGACCGTTAATATTGAGCGCTGATGATCTAAGCTTGAAACTATACCTTGAGTGACTAATTGGCGCTCAGCCTGCTCTCGCAATTTGGCATTTTCAAGCTCACTGCTGAGTAGGGTATTTTGTCCTTTCAATGCTAGTCGCTCACTTTCTTGGCTTAGCCTTAATGCTTCAACATTGGCTTTTTGCCTTGCAAGTACTAGTCTTTCTCGGTGGAGTTGCTGAGTTAACTCAGGATTGGTTAACTGTAAAATAATGGTGTCTGGCTCTACCCTGCTGCCAGGAAGATGCAGTACGGTTTCAACTTGCGCTGCAAATGCGGTCGTGATCTCTCTACTGATCTTTGAGCGTAATCGGCCATAACCTTTAACACTAAACTGTATCGGTCCGGATTGAACGGTGGCAAATTTAAGCTTTTTTGCATCTATTTGCTGGTCGTGAGGCACAATCCATACGCGCATTGCAGCGAGCAAAATAAGAATTGTTAACAACCACCGCAAACGAAATGGCTTTTTAGTTGTTTTGGCAAGGCTAGTGTGAATATCCATCGAATTACCATGTTATTATTTTTATACGGTAATACGATATTCAGGCCAAATTTAACCTGTTGATTTTTATTAAGTTAATATAATAAACCTTTTTGAACTTTCCCTAACTTGGGACTGTGTAATATCAGTTATGGGAAACCTGCCGCTCAGCAAAGAATAACTGGTTTAGATAGCCTATTTAATTCGCCAAATCGCTTTAAAGGTTTTGCTCGCCAAATAGAAAAACAACAGCGGCATTAATACTAACTTCAGCACTAAAAGCGATACCACGTTTAAGAAGTCGATAAAGAGTGACTCAGCGGCGTCGAGCATATCGCTAATACCACTAGAAACCGCTTTAATTGCTCGGCTTAGCGTCCCCTCATTGCTACCGTGAAGCTGCTCATTGAGCTTTTCGATTGCGTGTTGATGTTGATCTTTTTCTCTATTGATAAGCGCTATTTGAGTGTCGAGTTTTGTTTTATCGCTGGCCAATCGCTGTTGCTTTTCAATCAGTGGTTTTGCCTCTTCACTTTTGGTAAATGTTAACCATTCGGATAAACTTCGGTTCGCTTGAGCCGCTTCAATATCACCTTCCAGCGCGGTAATTTCAGCATTTAGTTCAGTCGCTTCACCATGAAGACGGATCTGCTGTTTAGTCAACAGCGCTATTTGCTCACTATGGCTTTGCTTTTGGCTGGTGATTTGGGCTTTTATTTTTGCACTTTGCGCACTGGTCTTTGTTGCTTGAGATTGAAAGAGGTCAACACTGCTTGACACCACTTCACTTTGTTTATTTATTTCTTGGTCCAGTAACAGTTGGCTAGTGAGACCCGTCGATAGAATGACAAACGGAACCACAAAACGGATCAGTAGCATCGTGGCTAATATTTTAGTTCTAACCGTTTGCCAAAGCCTTAAATAGCAGCATACGAAATACCCAATTACGATGACGGTAAAAGCAACACTGAATAATATATGAGTGGAAATAGTGTAGAGAATACGTTGGATAAACAAAGAGCCAATGGCTAGTTGCATCACATCAGAAATGTATTCGGCTAAATCATTGATAGGATCGAGTAGCTGCGCAGGCTGAATACTGGCAACACCAATCCCAACCTCTGCAGATTGCAGCAAAGAAATAGCACCATTTACCGTACGTGCTGAAGCATAGACGAGTGAAGACTGCAGTAGCGCATCATCAATAAAGGTCATCATGGCAGTATTAAATTCTGGCAACCAACTTATCACCACAAGGATGACCAACAGAAAATATAAAGCTATTTTTCCACTTTTTGTTTGCATATCAGCCCCAGCCTTTTAGCAGTTTTATTAAGCTTTGTTCGCTTGCTCTAGCACGGTAATAGTGCGCTCAATGAAGCGGGTAAGCGCCCGCTCTGGAAGAAAAGGTTGTCTTCCTTCAAGATTAAACTGCGCTAATAAGCGCTTGATCTCCTCATCGTTCTTTATTTGCTCAACCGACTTACCTGCCTGATTCAAAATCTTCACCCGCTCAACTAAAGCGAATGTTTGAATTCTATGTTGTTCGAGTTCTCTTTTCGTTGTAGGTTTGCCATGACCTGGCACAATCAGCGTATTTTGATCGCCAATAGACAAAATCAAATCGACCGCTTTATTAAAACCCGTTAAGCCCCCAGCATAAAATGTTGGATGCCAGTTTGTGGTGTAAATGTCTCCGGTGAACAAAATATTGCTCGTGGGATGATAGAGAATGTTATCATTGGCGGTATGTGAAACGGCTTGAGTATGCTTTATCACCCCAAGCTCCTTTAACCCTTGTGGGCTCTCAACAAGTGTAAAACCTTGTTGTTGGAAAAAAGCATTACCACCTGTGTGATCCGAATGACGATGTGTATTTAGCAGGTATTTTTTCTCGCTCTGAAAATTATTCTTTATCAAATCATTGAGCTTTGGCAAATCCGTATCTTCAGCGGTGGGGTCAATGATCACCACTCCCCTGTTCGTTGCAAAGATCCCAATGTTTGTGCCGTAACTTTTATCTCTAACGACTTTTGCTGTGTCAGATTGATAAAGCACTTCAAACTCGCCGCTATAAGTTGGCTGAACAACAATTAAGCCCAATAAGATGAACGCCATAATAGACCGCATTTCACACTCCTTTCTACATTAGACTGTTCACGTTATAGTCATTATGACTTCTTTACAAGCCTATTGCTCCACCAGCCTACTTTCCTCTCGGTTTTATGGAGCGGCCAGGCTTTTCCTCGAGCGGTTTATCTGGCCATCGGTGTTTTGGATATCGACCACGCATTTCTTTGGCCACCTCAAAATAAGAAGTTTGCCAAAAGTTGCTTAAATCGCTGGTGGTTTGGATTGGCCTTTTCGCTGGAGATAACAGCTCAAATCGCACTGCGACTTGGCCGTTGGCGAGCGTTGGCGACGTCAATTGACCAAACATTTCTTGTAACACCACAGAAACGGTTGGCCCTTGGTGCTCATCGTAGCGGATCGCGACTCGCTTATCGCTTGGCGTAACATAAAACTCAGGTGCTTGCGCTTCGAGTTGCTGTTGCTGATCCCAAGTGAGTGTCGCTTGAAGCAGGTTAAAAATATCCAGTTGCTTCAGTTGTTTGATAGTGTTTACGCCCGTCAAATAGGGCAATAACCAAGTATCAAGCTGCGCTATCAAACTTGCCTCAGAGATCTGTGGGAAGGTATTCAAGTGCTCACTTAACCATTTAGCTCGAGCGAGCCAAGCGTGACTTTTTGCCGACCAATTGAGTAAACCAAGCCCTTCCGATGTGATAATATCCTTCACACATTGGGCAAACGCTTCTTTGGGGATCTGACTCAGGTTTTGCTCTTTTAATACCAGAGCATGATATTTAACTTGTTGCCGGCCCTGAATCCCCTCCTTTTTACTATCCAGTTGATACCGCACCACCTCACTCAAATATGGCGCCAGTTTCTCAAGTAATGTGCTCTTTTCGATTGCGCAGCTCTGAAATATCAAGCCATCCTTATTTTTGCCATCCACATCACAAACTATCAAATAGGCCTGACCTTGCAGCGGATCACCGTCACGTAATGTTACTCCCCGACCATTCGCAAGCAAGTAGCGGTTATCCCCTTGAGGACGTTTTTGCGCAGCTCTGTCAGGAAAGGCATGGAGCAATAAAGTAGGCACTAAGGTTTGAATATCTACAAGGGTGATTGTTTCACTCTTGAGCTTAATTCCCAGTTTGTGCGCAAATGATTTGGCCAATTTTACGGCCTGCTCTGCGGCAGCTCTATGCAAGCGATATGCTTTGGCGGCACGGGTACGGTCTTGAACAAACTCAATCAATGCCAAAACTCGCTCACATACATCGCTTGTATTGGCTTGCACTAAAATATCTCGCTCGCTCAATATCGCCGCCAAAAAACAAGCTAGTTGTTGCGCAATTGGTGTTTCACATCGCAGTAGCATGCTGGCAAGACGAGGCGAAACACCCAGTTGTAGTGCTCGCTGCCCAGCAGTTAACACTTTATTATGCGCATCTACCAAGCCAAGCGACTGATTTAATTGACAGGCCACCGAAAAATGTTGCACCGGTGGCGGTGTTAGCCAATTCGCGTCCTTGTATTGTGTCACTCCCCACGCGCTGAGCTCCAGTGCTAAGTCACAAAGGTCCGTGGTGGTGATTTCTTCTGGCTGAAAGTCACTTAAATTATTATGCTCACTTTCGCGCCAAAGACGTAAACAATGGCCCGCTTGTAGACGACCCGCACGCCCGGCTCGTTGTGTTGCTGATGCCTTTGAGATCATCACCGTATCGAGCCGCGAGAGGCCGTTTTTAACATCATAGGTTAAGCGTTTCTCAAGGCCGGAGTCTATAACCATAGTGATCCCGGCAATAGTCAAACTGGTCTCAGCAATATTGGTTGCAAAAATAATACGTCTTGACGCGCTACCGCTTTTACTGAGCACCTTTTCTTGTTCAGATAAGGGTAATCCGCCGTACAAAGGCAGAAGCTCAATATTACTTTGGTCAAGCACTTGGCAAGCTTCAATGCAGCGCTGAATATCAGCCTGCCCGGGGAGAAATACCAATACATCGCCATCGCTTTGTAGAGTGAAAGCATGGCGCAGCGCACTTAACACATGATCTGCCAAGTAACGGCTCGCTTTACCGACATATTCAATTTCAACAGGATAAGTATTACCGGGGCAAGATAACCTTGGTGCGCCATCCAGATAGTTAGATAAAAGCTCGGTGTCTATCGTTGCGGACATCACCAGCAATTTGAGGTCATCGCGATACGCTTGTTGCACTTCAAACGCGAGCATTAAAGCTAAATCCGCATGAATAGAACGTTCATGGAATTCATCAAAGATAATAAGTGCAACATCACTGAGTTCGGGATCCGCTTGAAGACGGCGAGTCAATACGCCTTCGGTGACGATTTCCAAGCGGGTGTTGGATGAAACACGTTGCTCGTTTCGGATTTGATAACCAACTCGCTCACCGACCGATTCTCCCAACTGTTTGGCTAAAAAGGTCGCAATAGATTTTGCCGCAACGCGACGTGGCTCAAGCATAATGATTTTTTTATTACCGGAAAAAATATCAGCTTGCAGTAAACGCAGTGGCACTAAGGTCGATTTACCTGCGCCGGGCTCGGCCTGTAATACTAAACGGTTATCATTGGATAAGGTGGAAATAATCTCAGGTATAAAGGCTTCAATCGGCAGCAAAACTCTAACACTTTATTATTCTGTCTTGCTCAATATGATACACCTAAACTTGATGCCGCCAAACAGCCGAATTCGCTTAACGAGTATTACAAACATAAATAAGATCGGATAGATTTGACCACGTTTTTAGTTTGCCCGCTTGTAAATATGAGCGTAGATTTTGCACCATGTGCTCTGCCGGACTTTGCACTTCCTCTTCTCCAGTGTGGACGCCAACCCAAGCGTTACGATGAGATTCTTTCGCAAGATATAAACCACCGTCGGCTAACTCCAACACGTGCTCCCAGCTAAGCTTATCTGGTTGTGTTGGGTCAAACGGGAATGGCGCAAAGCCAATTGAACAAGTACAGTTAATCGTTTGATCGTTCACCACAAATGGATAGCTCTCCACTTGGCGACGGATCCGTTCTGTTACTTCGTGTGCAGCCGCTCTGTCCATATCCGGCATTACCAGCAAAAACTCTTCTCCACCCCAACGCACTAAAATATCTGACTCTCTTGTGCATTGCTTAAGGATTTCAGCAAAGTCTTGCAGCACAATATCTCCCGCCGCATGACCAAAGCTGTCATTGATATTTTTAAAGTGATCAATATCAACAATGACAAAAATCAGATCGGCACTCTGCTGTCTTTGCGGAACTTGCCACTTTTGCCTGTGTACCTCAATGGTACTATCAATCATACTAAAAAAGTGGTGTCGATTACTCAGCCCGGTTAAGCTATCTGTGAAGCTTAGGGTTTGCAAACGCTTGTTTCGTTCCGCCAGCTCCTCAGTCCGCTGCGCAACCTGACTCTCTAACAGCTTGGTGTAACGGCGATTCTGCCATCGCCAATAAAACACCAGCACCAGAGTAAATGCAAGCAAGGCTATCAATAGCCAACGCTGCTGGCTTAACCTAGCGTTTTCTATCTGTTGTTGGTGCGCCATAATCTGTTTTGCCTGCTGGGCATTATCACGCTCTAGTTCGTTAAGCGCTTGCTTTTGTTGTGCAAGAGAGTATTGCGCTTCTAGCTTAAGCAGTTTGTTATTACGCTTTTGCAAATTTAGCGACTGCTCGGTAACGGCATAACGCTTTAGATAGCGATGTGCTTGTTGATAATCTCCAAGCTGAGCATAGGCTGACGCCAGTATCCATTGCAACTGAGATTGAAAAAGTAAGAAACGTGTGCCGAGCGTATCTCTCAGCCCAGCCTGAGCTAAATCAATTGAAGTTGCAAAGTCACCACTTTGTAAAGCAACTCTGGCACGCTGCACTGCCGACATAATCCGCATTCTTTGGTTTTGAACCAAATAACCCGCATTGTCTAACTCATCTAGAATTTGTTTGGCTGGTAAATATTCACCGAGCTGTAAATGAGCCCAAGAACGCGTCAGCTTTAACTGTGCTAGTGTCTCCTGGCGAATACCTGAAACCTCTGGTACTAAAGCAGACTTAAGTGCTAAACGATAAGCGCCCTTATCCATATTCAAGCGCGACTGCCATAAACTGATATCGGCTTTTATCTGAGCATTATCATCAATTTGCTCAGCCAGCAATGAGGCCTTATCCAAATAGCGCTGCGCTAACTCATAGCTCTCTAAGTCAATATCAAGGTGTGCGATGGCGAGATAGGTGTTTGCCTTTAAAAATGTATTGTTATCGGCTTCGGCCAACTGCAATGCTTGTTGGTGCAAATTCAGACCATCTTCAAAATCACCAAAGTGTTGAACTATACTACCCTCTAACAGTAATGCTTTGATTTGCAGCGGCTTATTACCTTGCGCACGCGCTTGTTCTCGCAGCGCTCTGATATCCGGTAATAAAGACAAGTCATAATCTTGTTCAGCCGACATTTGTAGCGCATTTAAATTGCGCTGTATTTGTTCCGATGATTCGTAAGCAAAACCACAAAATGTAATTAGCGCACTTACCAATATGCAAAGCGATACCACAGCTGGTTGCATTAGTCCCCCCCCACCAGCATTTCAGCGTTAGCCACCTGCCAATTCGCCACTTTTTTGTTGATAAAACCAGATTCTGTCAACGCCCGTTTGATCACGCCTCGTCGTTTAAGTATGTTTAACCCACGATTGAGTGCCGCAAATATTTGCACGCCTTCAGGATGGTTTTTACTGACAACAAAATGCCGAGAGTCTGGCAAGACAACCTTAATATTTTCGATTGGAACATATTCTTTACCTTCAAAATTTAGAGTTAAAGAATCACTCACGCTAAAATTAATCAACATAGTGTCGACAACATCGCTTTCTACCATTGCCAACATGGTTTCCCACGGGCCAATAAAGCTCACCATGTGTAAGTCTGTATTCATCAACGCACGCCAATCCACTTCCCATTGCGGGTTAGACACAACATTCAACTGCCGAAGCTGTGAAAGCGGCGTTTGCTGCAGTGCGACGTTACGCTTGGTGACGTAAAGCCCTGCTTCGTAATCTCCAACTTCAACAAGCGGATCTGAGATAAATAATGAGCCGCGATAGTCCACGATATTTTCATGCCAAACACTGCGAGCAAGGATTAAGCTTTCCCCAGCGATCAGATCAGAAAACTCTAGAATATTCACCGAAGGTTTTGGATTAAATACGACTTTACGTGTTTCACCACCAAGAAACAGGGCCTGCTGTAATAGCACCATTTCGATGATTTCAATATGAGAACCTTTGGTGGTAGGAAAGAAAGAATCAACGTCTAAGACGTCACGACCAGCAAGAAAGTGCTCGTAACGCTGACTGAAATTTTCGCTACTGATTATATCAACAACCAGCTGATTGCTCCCCCAACAGAGATTGGAAATAAAAAGGAGTGAAAACAGCCATTTCATCTTCATTGTTGAGTAAAGCCTTATTATTAACAGTTATTCAATTCAGTATACTTGAATTTAGCGCGCTCTGTTAACCACTAAACAACATATTCTAATGAATTTGGATTTACTGCTAGCACACAGGTAAGTAGCCAGACTTGAGCCCGAATTTAAGAAACAAAATTACGCTTGACGTAAATGAAAAAATATCCAGCCTACAAATCAACAACAAAGAAAAAGGGAGTTAAAATGTTAAACATAAAATTAAATAAGAAAATAATTAAGCAACCTCTAACCGCCTAGATAATAAAATGACACCTCTAGTGAATGGTGCAAATGGATCTATCTGAGCGGATCCTGTACCAAGCAAACATCACGCATCTTGTGAAAATAAAGGAGGCTGTCATTCAGCTATAGGTTGTACCATGTAACGAAAGCTTAACTACAATCGAAAGCGGCCTTGCGTGTAAAAGGCCGCCTTAGTTAAGTACAAATTTGCTTAAGTTTCATATCCTAAATTAGGACCAAGCCAACGCTCCGCCTCTTCTAACGACATTCCTTGACGCGCGGCATAGTCTTCTACTTGATCTCTTTGAATACTCGCAACGGCAAAGTACTTAGAATCTGGATGCGAGAAATACCAACCCGACACTGCTGCTCCCGGCCACATGGCGTATGAACTAGTCAACTTCATACCGATACGGTTTTCAACATCTAACAACTGCCAAATTTTTTGTTTTTCGGTATGTTCAGGGCACGCAGGATATCCCGGCGCTGGACGGATCCCTTGATAGTTTTCACGGATAAGCTCTTCGTTACTTAGCGCTTCATCCGCCGCAAATCCCCAGTGCACTTTACGCACTTGCTCATGCAAGTATTCGGCAAATGCCTCGGCTAAACGATCTGCGACCGCTTTAATCATGATCTTGTTGTAGTCATCTTGCTTGGCATCAAATGCATCTGCTAAGTCATCTTCTTCAAGGCCACCAGTGACGGCAAATGCACCAAAATAATCAGGTGTGCCTTTGGGTGCAATATAATCCGACAAACAATAGTTAGGGAAATCGGTTTTTTCGGTTTGCTGGCGCAGCTGACATGACGTAACCAAGACCTCACTTCGTGACTCATCTTTGTAAATCTCAATATCGTCACCCACGCGGTTAGCAGGAAACAAACCAATCACACCCAGTGGCTGCAAACTACCATCTCGCTCTAGTTGATCTAACATGGCATTGGCATCATGAAACAGCTTTTGCGCCTCTTCACCAACCACTTCGTCTTGTAGAATACGTGGATATTTACCGGCCAATGACCAAGTCATAAAAAATGGCGTCCAGTCGATATAATCACGTAGCGTTTTGATGCTCACATCTTTAAACTCGGTGATCCCCAACTTACTTGGCACTGGTGGCGTATAGTTTTGCCAATCAAGTTTTACCGCATTATCGCGAGCTCGCGCCAAGGTAACCGGTTTTGAACGTGGTTTTTTACGCGCCTGCTGCTCTCGTACTTTGACGTATTCATCCGCGGTTTTTGTTAAAAATTCTGGCTTTTGTGTTTTACTTAGCAGGCTAGATACCACCCCAACCGCACGACTGGCGTTGTTGACGTAAATCACACCTTTGTCGTACTGGGGTTCAATTTTAACCGCCGTATGCGCTTTCGATGTGGTTGCACCACCAATGAGTAGAGGAATATCGAAGCCGCGACGCGTCATTTCTTTCGCAACATGCACCATTTCATCAAGGGAAGGCGTAATAAGACCAGACAAACCAATGACATCAGCGTTTTCGTCAATGGCCGTTTGCAGAATTTTCTCTGCTGGCACCATTACACCCAAGTCCACAACTTCGTAGTTATTACATTGTAGTACCACGCCCACAATGTTTTTGCCAATGTCGTGTACATCGCCCTTAACCGTGGCCATGATCACTTTACCGTTACTCGAGCCTTCTTCTTTTTCGGCCTCAATGTAAGGGTCGAGGTAGGCAACTGCGCGCTTCATCACTCGAGCAGATTTCACCACTTGAGGCAGGAACATTTTGCCCGCGCCAAACAAGTCGCCAACCACGTTCATGCCATCCATCAGAGGCCCTTCAATCACTTGAATTGGCTTATCAAACTGTTGGCGACAGGCCTCGGTATCCTCGTCGATAAACTCGGTGATCCCTTTAACTAAGGCGTGCTCCAAGCGTTTTTCAACTGGCCAAGAACGCCACTCTAAATCTTCCTGTTTTTCGGCTTGCGCCATACCCGAGTATTTAGGCGCGATTTCAACCAATCGCTCGCCAGCACCGGCGTCGGTATTGAGGATCACATCCTCAACGGCATCACGGAGCTCTTTTGGAATATCGTCATACACGGCTAACTGACCCGCATTGACGATCCCCATATCCATGCCCGCTTTAATCGCATGGTAAAGAAACACAGAGTGGATCGCTTCACGCACCGGGTTGTTACCACGGAATGAGAAGGATACGTTCGACACGCCCCCTGACACTTTACAATGCGGCAGGTTTTGCTTAATTCTGCGCGTACCCTCGATAAATTCTACGGCGTAGTTATCATGTTCTTCGATACCCGTTGCGACCGCGAAAATATTGGGGTCAAAAATAATGTCTTCTGGCGGAAACCCAAGCTCGTCAACCAAGATTTTGTAAGAGCGCTGACAGATCTCAAACTTTCGTTCCGCGGTTTCCGCTTGACCAACTTCATCAAAAGCCATCACCACCACGGCTGCACCAAAACGCTTGATGATTTTAGCTTGGTGGATAAATGGAGCCTCACCCTCTTTTAAGGAGATTGAGTTTACAATGGCTTTACCTTGAATACATTTCAGGCCCGCTTCAATGACTTCCCATTTAGACGAGTCAACCATGATAGGAACTTTAGAAATATCTGGCTCTGACGCTATCAGATTAAGAAACTTCACCATCGCAGCCTTTGAGTCCAACATGGCTTCATCCATGTTGATATCAATCACTTGCGCGCCGTTTTCAACCTGCTCTCTGGCAACATCCAGCGCGGTTTCGTAATCTTCTTCTAAAATTAAGCGCTTAAATTTTGCCGATCCCGTTACATTGGTACGTTCACCGACATTAGTAAATACTGCTGTTTGTGTCATGGTGAATTCCTAATTTAAGTTACAGGCTTCAAGACCTGCCAAACGCATCCGCACTTCGATGTCAGGCAAACTACGTGGCTGGGTTTGCTCAAGGCCTCTCGCGAAGGCGCGAATATGCTCAGGTGTGGTACCACAGCAGCCGCCAACAATATTGATAAACCCTTCTTTACCCCAATCGATAATCTCTTTTGCCATGTCGTCGGCTTCTAGGTCGTATTCACCAAACTCGTTAGGCAGCCCTGCGTTTGGATGCACAGAGGTAAAGGTCTCACAAACCCGTGACAGCTCTTCTACATATTGTCTTAATAAATCTGGGCCTAATGCGCAGTTGAGGCCGATAGAGATTGGCTTAATATGGCGAATAGAGTTATAAAACGCCTCGGTGGTTTGCCCTGATAGCGTGCGACCGGAAGCGTCGGTGATCGTGCCCGAGATCATAACAGGCAGAGTGACACCCGCTTGCTCGAAGGCTTCTTCTACGCCGTAAGACGCAGCTTTGGCGTTGAGCGTATCAAAAATAGTTTCAATTAAAATAAGATGAGCACCACCCTCGATAAGAGCAAGTGTTGATTCAACATAGGCTGCAACCAATTTGTCAAAAGTGATATTGCGAAAACCAGGGTCGTTTACATCTGGAGAAATTGAACAGGTTTTTGACGTTGGACCAAGCACACCAGCCACATAGCGAGGCTTGCCGGGGTCTTGGGCGGTAAATTCATCACATACCGCACGTGCAAGCTTCGCCGATTCAAGATTAATCTCTCGGCTTAGGCTTGCCATGTCATAATCTTCCATCGAGATGGTGGTAGCATTAAAAGTATTGGTTTCAATGATATCCGCGCCAGCAGCTAGATAATCGCGATGGATCTGTTTGATTATCTCAGGCTGCGTCAAACTTAACAGATCGTTGTTGCCTTTGATAAGGACATGCCAATCTTTGAAGCGCTCACCGCGATAGTCTTGTTCTTCTAATTTGTGCTTTTGGATCATGGTTCCCATTGCACCATCTAAGATCAGAATACGTTGCTGCATTGCTTGCTTAAGCTGCTCTGCTATTTGCTCACCGTTTACGGCTACATTATTCGGCATAATTGTTAGTCCTTACATCTTGGCTAACTAAGTTAATATCATAAGGTGTGGTTTGGTAAACATAGTAGTTTAACCAATTTGAGAATAACAAGAATGCATGGCTTTGCCATGTCTTAGATGGACGTTTACTGGTGTCATTCTCAGGAAAATAGTTCTCAGGCAGCGGTGCGTTGGCCATTTTTTCACGATCGCGAAGGTATTCTTTTTGTAGCGTATCGGCGTCGTATTCAGGATGACCGGTAATATAGACTTGGCTACCTGAGTGATTTTTAATTAAGTAAGCGCCCACTTTTTCAGAGCCAGCTAATACAACAAGGTCTTTACACGCATTAATTTTATCGATGTCGATGTGGCCATAGCGAGAGTGTGGCACCAAAAACTCATCATCAAAACCACGAGTGAGCGCCCCGTGGTCAAAATAACAGTGATGCTTAAATACGCCGCACAGTTTGTCATTTTTGAGTGCTCGCTTTAACCCATAATGGTGATACAAACCGGCATGTGCGGCCCAACAGGAAAACAAGGTTGAAGTAACATGGTGCTCAGCCCAATCAAAAAACGCCTGTAATTCCTGCCAATACACCACATCGTCATATTCAAGATGCGCCAGCGGCGCGCCGGTGACGATCAATGCATCATAGTTTTGATCTTTCACATCCGAAAAGTAGCGGTAAAACATATCTAGATGCTGCTCTGAGTTTTCAGAGCTGCGGTGGGTGTCCAGTCGCAACAAATCAACATTCACCTGCAAAGGGGTATTTGCCAGTAATCGAATAAATTGCACCTCAGTCTCCACCTTATTCGGCATCAAGTTTAATATCGCGAGCCGCATTGGGCGGATCTCTTGCGTTGATGCACGACTTTGTGGCATCACGAACACATTTTCATGACGCAATTGGGCAATGGCTGGGAGTTCGTCGGTGACGGTGATTGGCATGCGCTGCTCCAGACTAATCGAATGGCATTATTATGGACAAAAACTGGAAAATTTCAACCTCTAGATGTATGGACGTCTAAACATTTTTAATAATAATTTGATGCCTCATCTCTCACTGATTATTTCAATTTATGTATACTTGCCATCATATAAATAAACACAAGAAACTTGATATTTATGATTGGTATTGGCGAAGCCGCAGCGATTGCGGCGGCTGGGGTATGGGCTGGCTCAACTATACTGTATAAACGATTTAGCCATCACCTTAGCCCATTTGAGTTGAACGTCAGCAAAGGCGTCATCGCTTCTGCTTTGATGATCTTGTGTTTGATCATCGCAGGTGATGCTATGTACCCGACCTTACTCTCGAGCTGGGGCTGGCTGGTAGCCAGTGGGGTACTGGGCATAGCGATTGGTGACAGCGCCTACTTTGCCGCACTTAGAAATATAGGTCCTGCTCGCACTTTGGTTATTGAAAGTCTTGCACCTGCCATTGCGGGGATCTTAAATATTGTACTCCTTGGTGTTTATCTCAGCGCATCCGCTTGGCTCGGTATTGTAGTAACGACCGCTGGCGTGATGCTGGCGATTAAACCAAGTAGAAGCCAGCCGGTATTAGACAAAAAACATTACCTATTGGGAGTCTGCTTTGCACTCACGGCTGCCATTTGCCAAGCTGCGGGTATGGTACTGTCCAAAGGCGCGCTAAATAACGAAAGCATTAGTAGTTTGTGGGCGGCACTTATCCGCTTGGGATCCGGCACCCTATTCGTGGCCTTTATTGTTGTTTATTTGAAATCACAAAGCCTGTTTAAAGCACTCACACTAAAGCAAATCGACGGTAAAAACTGGTTATTCATTGCGGTGTTTTTTGGCACTTTTATTGGGCTTTGGCTACAGTTGATTTCCGTTAATCATACTGATCCCGCTATCGCACAAACCATCTTTGCAACGGCACCACTCATGGTGATGACGATTGGACTACTGCGCAGAGAAGCGATTACTAAGTCTATGATGTTTGGAGGCCTAATTGCTTTGGCTGGGGTATTTTTATTGCTAAAGGGATAGCCAATATCACACTTAATATGTATGCATATTGGCCTGAATTTGGGGTTAATTTGCTACCGAAATAGAAACTGTCGCTGGCGCGCTTGTAATATCATAAAGGTTATTACCCTTAATGCGATATTGGAACGAATCCTGACCAACGAACCCAGCTTTAGGTGTATAGGTAATGGAGTAGTCACTGTTAACAGATACTGTACCGTTAGCTGGTGAGCTAAAAATCTCAACACCATAATAATAGGGTACGCCACTATCGTTATCTTTAACGTATACATCAACAGGCTGGCCTGCAACGGTTTGTGCCAAGTCATCACTCGGATACACATCGTAATTACCACCAAACGCTTGGTCTAAGCTAACTCTGATCTCTCCCCACTCCGATGTTTCTCCAGCGGGATTAACAATCCGAAAAGAAATCGTATCTATCTTTTGGTTACCGTTGTCTTCGCCTGAAAAATAAAGCACCTTACCCTTAAATTTAACCCAACGTCTGTCTAATGTGTTGTATGCAACCGCCTGACCGTATGTAGTGTAAACTTTGTCATAAAAGCCAATTTGATCGTAGCTTTTGCTACTATTCAATTGAATACGTAGCTCACTATTTGGATAATTAGGATCAGTCACGTTGCCATCGGCAAAGATATTAAATTCCTCTTGAATGTTTAATCCAGCATTGTACTCAAATATGGCTTTATCAAGCTGAGGAGCGGCACTCACTAATGGTGCAAATAACGTAACACCGACGCTAAGTGACTTTAGCCACATTGTATTTAACTTCATTTTTATTTCCTTATGGATTGATTTCCAGCTTCTTCAGCTGGGCCTTAATTAGCAACAAGACCATACCAAAAACACATTAAACTAACAATATTAACAAATAGAGACTTGGTTGTTCTGACAAGATTAAACAACAGCAGCTAGACAGGAACAAAATACAAAAAAGCAGTCAACCTGAGATTTATTAATGGCAGACACGACTTTTTGTTACCACTATATTAATATGTAAAAACAATGTATCTAGACTAATATTTATGCCTTTGCTTGCTTTGTTTTTCGCATTACTGCTCGTTGTGTTACCAGCGCATGGTTCAGAATGCCCAAGCGCGAATAATGCTAACCTCACAAGCCAGATTTTGTCTTGTAAGCGACATCTGGAAACCCTTGAACCCTCCGGTGTCCAAGCTTTTGATGCACACCTTGAGCTTGTTAGCTTGTATCGACGAGCGGGTGACATAAAGCTCAGTAATCAAATACTGGATGAGTTGATGGCATGGAAGTTAACCACATTCCAACGCTTTCAGGTGTTAAGACAAAGTGGTATTAATCGTTATCGCCAGCGCAATTACATTCAAGCGTTGGGGAGCTTCCACGAAGCGCAAATGCTTGCGGCTAAACTGCAACAAAACGAACTCCTGGGTAAATCGGCCAACGATTTAGCTAATGCTTATCAGGCACTTGGAGATCTAGATACCGCCCTCACTTTATTTTTAGAAAGCTATCAAATAGCGAAAGCAACAAATGACCTGCAGAGACAAGCGATCACGCTTAACAATTTAGGAAATGTGTCAAGGGATATTAATCAGTTGGACGATGCCATTCTCTCGTTTCGTCAAGCCCATGCACTCCACCAGCAAGCCGGCGACCAAACTAAAGCGAACCACACCTTGCTAAGCATCGCGGAAGTATTTTACAAAAAGCGCGACTTCAACAAAGCAACTGAAATCATTGAAGATTTACTTCAACCATTGACACAAAGTGGTGCCTATACTCAATTGTCTCGAGCCTATTTATTATTGGCCGAAATCGCCATTGCTCAAAATCATATCACTCAGGCACAACAGCAACTCGCTTCATTCAAACGCACTCGGCAACTGATTCAACACGGTAAAGTGGATCAGCGAGCACTACTTATTGAGTCCAAACTCAAGCAGCTTGAGGGCGATAACCTAACAGCGCAAACGTTACTAAAACAGGGGCTTGAAGCACATAATCAGCAAAATAGTCAGCTTACCGAGTTATTTTACATTGCCTTATTGCAGTCCCAACTACAAACACACGCTTATAAAGAAGCGGTAGAGACCGCACAGCGTTATAATGACATGCTTAAAAGTAGTCGCGTACAGAGTGAAAACCTTTATCAATTTCGCCTTCAAAGCGCTAACGTCTTGGCCGCGCCTAAGTACCAAACAGAGACAAGTATTTTGTCTCATATATTCATTGGCCTTATCGCATTTTTTGTGGGTGTGCTGGTTACTTACTGCGTTGTTCGCTATACCGCCCGCACCGGTACTCATGGCGTGCACAGTAAACATACGAGCGTTGACGAACAGGCCGCAAGACAATTAATGGTTGAGGTAATGACACTTACTTTGGCGCTTTGGGAGCAAAGTAGCGGCAAAACTCGTGTCGAATTAGCGGAAGAAAGTAAAGTATGGAAAGTGAATATCGATGATGGTCGTTTACGAGTACGTACTCTTGAACGCTATCTTAATATCAAAACGCTGCCCAAAAAGCCGCGTATTCGAAATATTGTTACCACGGCACAATATGTACTCACTCAATGCCAAGACGCTAATTTCAATACCGCGCCTCTTTGTGAAAAAGTTGCACAACTGGAACAAATCTTAGCGAGCTCCAACGCTGCTTGATATCCACAACAAAGGGGCTTTCGCCCCTTCTGGTATTTACAGGCCCTAGTTAACCGTCGCGGTCTCACATAAATAGCATGCTAAAGTCACGCCCATACCGGCCTCATATTCTTGGTGATGACGGTCTCCTTTGAATTCAAAAGGCCCTTCAAAGCGTGGATACACTGTCACATCAGGTTTTAAGCTATTACTAAAGCCTTTCATATTTTGGTGTAGAGATTGACACATTTTATTACCCATATCATACGCAAGTCGCCAGTCATCAAACTGGCCACAATCTAGTTGTGGTGTAATGCGACCAGAAATACTTTGCTTAGGACTGGTACAAACGTTACTGCCTTCACTGTGTAAATATTTAAAGGTCCCAGCAGTTAATGTCATTTTACCTAGCAGAATCGTTTGCCGCTTTGGACATTTCGCCCCATCAGCAACTTCGAGCTGCGCTATCATTTCTGGGCTATGGGCTTGTACAAAACTCGCAATCAAAGTTGCTCCCAATACTATTACTCGTCTCATAACTGTCTCCTTATTGGTTATGACACCGTTATTAGAGTGCGAATGAACTCACGCTGAGACTCCAATAACGGCGATAGCAAAATCCTGCCTCAAGCGAATATTGATTGCAGCAAAAGTTACGGGGCAATTGGGTAAATTCGGGTAAAAATATAAGCAGACCTTTGATATTTAAGTTTTTATTTACCACAGCTTGATATCAACACTTACCTAACCCAATGCGTCCGTTTAATATCAAAGGTTTTACCCAAGTTGGCCCTAACTGGCCCTACAACCTCCTATTCAATCGCTGAAAAAGTTTCCAACATCACAAGGCAAGTTAACAATGCATGAGGCATGTTGACTCTGCACAACGATGAAGGAATAGAAAAATGAAACAGAGAAATTTCACCCCAAAATTAATCAGCCTAGTCACCAGCACGTTGTTACTGGGTAGTATTTCGCTACAAGCCGCAGAAGAGTATGGGGAAATGGCCCCCTCTCAAGTGAGCCCAGAAGCGTGGCAAGCCATTTCAAACTGGTCTCAAGACCGTGTTTCCTTGCTTGAATATATCTCCGACAATGACGAAGAATATGAATTAGACCGCTATGTCGATAGCTTGATCCGCGACTATCGAGATGGAGAGATGCTAAACCAAGCAAAAGCTTTAGATCAAAACGTGTTATCAGCATGGGAAAATGCTTTTACCGAGCAAGCGCCTGAAGATAACTTTTTCTTTACTCGATATCTTATTCAATTTAAACCGACTGTATTCGAAAAATGGACACAACAGCAAAAAGTGCCAACACTCAGCCAACATTTAGAGCTAAATGCACCGCAGCTTTACAACACTTGGCATAAAGAATACGCAGCGCCGAAACGTAAAGGACTCTCGGTACTTGAATACGACAGGACGCTACCGTCAGATATTCTTGCCGAATTAAAAGAATTGCTGACTAAAAAACCCATCTTTGGGCCTAAGTCACAATGCTCATGTCAAATGGTGACCCCTTCAACCAGCACAGGCCAAGTGGTCACTAACTACCCATCAACCCAAACGCCTTGGAGCACATCCAACAGCGATGGTAGTGGTTTTTCTAAGCACCATGCTTATGTCAATACCTCAGCCTACGGCGCCTTTCACTCAGCTAAGGGGAAACGTTGGTCAAAAAATAAAGCGCTCAGTTTCGACAATACCTCAGCCCATAATTCGACAGAGTTCCACGTCAAAATGTTGTGTGCAGACACCGGGGGATTTGCATGTAATCAAAGCAATGCCTGCTCGGGCAATTTAGAAGTCAGAGGCACTTATTCAGCTCGCTACCATGTAACTGGGCAAGCTAAAAAAATCTGGTCAAAAGGTACCAACTCGCACGCGACAGACGGCGCAAAATTTGCGGTCGATTTGCCAGGAGCTGCACCTGAAGTCATCTTGTTCAATAAAGCCGGTGGCGCAGCCATGGGATACAACACCACATGGAATTTAAACTCCACCATTGGAGTCGTCAAAGCCGCACTTGGCATTACTTCTGCCATCGTTAATGGCAACCCTGGCAGCTTGCTTGACGGTCAATTGGCCGATGCGCTTATCACCAACTTGGCAGGCATGATCACGCGTTCGGGTAATCAAGCCAGTGTTACCACCACAATGCGCGCGCGCTTTGATTCGTCCGACGTCAGTCCTTTTCTGTTGCAACCCAATGAGGTGTATCACTTTACCCTTGATTCAAAAGGTCGGGTACAAGCCAGAGGCTACGGTGGTTATTCGGACAGTCATTACGAATATGGTAGCTCAGGCGCGGTGATGTATGCGGCAAATCACTTTACCTGTGGCAGCAATGTCAATGCCCCAGCACCAACAGGGTTATGGTTCTATTCGTCACAATCCGGTCCTGATAGTGACGCGTCGTTACGTAGTGACGTTGAAAACTGGCTCTCTGTGCAGCTCAACAAACCCGTTAATGCAGGCCAACGCCAAGGCATCATTCACTAGGTTTTTGTTAAGGGTGGCTATGCGCTGCCCTACTCCAATAAGGAAAGATTATGAATAAGTTCATCGCCACCACGCTTACCTGCTGGGCTTTGTCTTTAAGCGTTAACGCCTCTGCAGAGTCAGAGCACTACGACACATCAACCCTACCGTTATTATTTCACGCAGGACAACAAGGTTATCAAGCCCTTTCACCTTGGTATTCTTTTCAGTATCAGAACCAACGGATCACCTTACAAACATGCGCAGAAGATGCCTGCAAACAAACGCTGCAATTTCCCCAATTAGAGCAAACTGCACCATTCAATAGCGAGACGTATGAGCCCAGCTATCAAGGTGAAGCTGGAAACATGAAAAAGTTAGAGAGTTACTCTCAACTCCAGCTCGGTTATCTAAAAGAAAACAGACTCTATGCCAGCGGCAATCAACGGCGTTTACTGTTCACGTTACAACTCGCCTCGGGTAAAGGTGAGTTACCCTTTGTATTTAATGATAACTATGACGAATCTCTGGCAAAAGATAAGTCATCCCTTACTCGAAGCTCCCCCTCCTGCGCCAAAGCCTGTAATACCACTTGGCAAGCATTTAGCGTGGATAAATCTGGCCAATATAGTCCGGCTATTTTTGTTCGAGATGAAGCCGGAAATTGGCTTATTCAAAGTACTCGCGATGCCATTCGCATTGAACTTACCACCTTAGTCGGACAATATCAGCCGCCGGCGCTGCGTCATCACCACAATGACACCACACAGTCTAGTTATTCGTTGAATGACGATAGTTTAATTGTTACTCGCCAATCTGATAGCGTATCTCGCCACATACTTAACCAAACTCAGGTTGTTGGCCTAAGTGATAAGCATTGGTTGCTGCTTCAAAATACCGACCTCACCCTCACGGATAACAACTCAAATATACAAGCCAAGCGTCCAATCGCACAACTTGAGCTATCACGCTTACTGGCAAGCTATCTTGATAACGATCGCTTATATTTATTAGGGTTATCACCAAGAGACGCTGTGATTAAACCATCGCAGCAAACGATTATGACGCAGTATCCAAAGCTTCATGAAGACGCCCTCGTTGCCACGTATCTACTAGAATTGGACTTAGGGCTACAGGTTATTTCGGCCACAACGGTATTTATTCCTGACACCGAATTTGCTGATATTCGCATTACTCGCAATGCTTGGGGAATATTGGTTAGCTCCGGCGAAGTTTCGTCACGTTCAACAACACATACATATGAAAGCAACCAATCGGCATCAGCAATGTCTGGCTGCCCGATGATAGCCAATGGCTATGGTTATGGCTTGCTATGCTGGAAGGCGTTAAATAACCCAACACTCGCCTATACTCCCAATGCCGCAAGCACAATGATCCCAACGACGGTGGTTGACAACACAACGCCAAATCTAATGAATCAATTAGAAAACAATCAATATGGGATTATTTTTAAAAATGGGGCAACGCCAACCGATCCGGGTGGAGTGTGGACTCACCCAGATAATGTTGCCACCAGTAAGGAAGATTTAGGATTGGCTGTGGCCATGTACCATTATCGCTGGGGATCACCTGTCGCGGCAAATATCGTCTACCCATCAGGAAGTCCCGCACATCCTGTGATGTTTAGAAAGGTGGAGTATCAAGCGGCGAATAGCAGTAATTTGCCACATAATGTTTGTAATCATTTTGCTGCCAGCTCAGGTTATCCTGAGTATCAGGCGGCTGATGCTTGTATGACACAGCCAGGTTTTGGCCTATTTAGCCTCGAAGATCTTACCTTCGACCGTTGGCAAGGGGGGAATTATTATCCGAATCAAACAGTCAGCGGGCAGGATAATTCTTGGTTTCCTTGGTATACCAACTTTGTTGGTGATCCACCAGTAACAGAAATCTTTGAACAGGCCTCGAGTGCTGAAATGCTTGCACGGCTGCAATTTAACCTAGCGCAGTTTGGTAAAATCAACCAAGACACCTATGTTAACGGCACACGTTTTAGCCAAGACACAGTCACCGGCTTCTACCGCTGCAGCCACCAATAATCAGCTAAGAATAAGGATATTCGTATTCGAGACTCGCAAATTGTTAACAATGCATTAAACTTCATTCAACTGTTCAAAAAGGAATGAAGTCATGCGCATCATCATCGCCATTGCGACGCTCAATTTAATTGCTTGTAGCAGCACGTTTGCAGTCCAACAAGCGAATACCAAAGTATTAGGCGCTTACTCAATGTTTGCGCCTTCCACTACTGAAGCCCCAAATATCTACGCGCGCGTCGTTGTTGACGGCGTGCTAAGCGACGCCAATCAATGCCCAAGCTTGCTCTTTGGTAAAAAATCCATGCCGATGCAGTTGCGAGGAATGCGTCCGAACCAAACACATTTTCCAATCACTGTATGCGAGGCAAAAATCTCCCCAAACACGGCTTATACCGTCAATGGCAGCCAGTTCTCGTTAGCGCCCGTGACATTCGATCCAAATAAAATTGCGGTTTTTGGCGACACTGGCTGTAAGTCATCCGTTTGCGAAAACAACACTGCTGCCGAGCCGTTTAAAACCCTCGCAGAGCAAGGGGCAAAGCAACAACCACAATTATTGCTCCATATGGGGGATTTCAACTACCGAGGCACGGGTGGTGCGATTTCCGGTGATACCTATGCCTATGACGCAGGCGATGGTGGATATGGCGGTACTAGCTGCGGTCTTAACGATACCTACTACAGTCAAAACGCGTTAAATAGCCCAAGACCAGATACATGGAGCAACTGGCAAGCCGACTTTTTTGCCGCAACAACGGATCTTTCAGCAACCGCACCATGGATTTTTGCGCGAGGCAATCATGAACTTTGTAGCCGCGCAGGAATTGGCTGGTTTTACTTTTTTGGCCCGGGAGCCAACCTTCCTGATGCCATTGAGCAACAGCAATGTCCTGCACAGGGGGATTATAATCAACCGCCACAATCTGCAAGTGCCCATATCATTGTGCAAAACTCCTATACCATCAACTTAAAACCGCTCAGTGTTTGGGTCATGGATAGCGCCAATGCCTGTGATGCCAGTGCAGACAATGGCCTAACAAAAGTCTACCAACAGCAATATCAACGACTCAATGTCAGAAGCGAACTACTCAAAGCCAAACCCATGTGGATTATGAGCCACAGACCCATCTGGGGCGTTGAAGACCCGACAACCAAAGACACACTAAATGTGATGTTGCAAACCGCGCTGAAGAACACCAGACAAGGCAAGTTGCCTGAACACGTGACTTTATCACTCGCAGGACATATGCATATTTATCAGTCTTCAACCTTTGCCGCGAGTACCGCACGTCCTCCGCAAATCGTTGTCGGCAATAGCGGCGTCAGCCTTAGTGATACCGATGCCTTTAGCGAATTTGGTTATGCACTTGATAGCCAAAACGCACTCGTTAATGAGCAAGGTAAGTTCGGCTTTTTATCCATTAAGCTTGGCAAAGATGGCGCGTGGCACGGGGAGTTTTTGGATGAAAGTGGTACCGCTTTTCTAACCTGCAGCAGCGAAACTACAGATAAACAAGCGGTATGTCGCGCGAAGTAAGCGCGACTTTTACATCCTAATCACTGACAACTTGAGTTACTCGCCTTGTATCGTGGTGTTTTTGATACCAGGCGAGTAGCAGCAAACGCGAGCCCCGAAACAAACATCACTACTGCCAAACCATAAACGTGGTTAACACTGGAGTAATAGCACGCTCGCGGTCAATGTGAATATCGCAAAACGTACCGCATACGAATTATTAAACCGTATTATGCCAGCTTAGATTTTACTAAATAAGAACAGCACGCTGAATCATTCGAACTGTTCTAGCGTATGCATAAGACTAAACGGATGTTGTAAAAACTCGGCTTGGTAGGTTTTATTGCGAACACTTTCTGGTAGCTGGTTAAATTCCAGCTCCGTTTCAACATAGTCGAAATAAACGCTGGAGCTTACCGTGTTTAGCGCATTGACGAACCTTAAGACTTCTGACTGCTTTTGCACCGCTAAATTCGCGGCAACAAGTCTGGCGAATTCGCCATACTCTTCGGCTTCACATTCCCTTTTTTGGTGAATATAAAAATAAGATAAAACGATACCTCGCTGCTGCGGGGTAATATTAAGACTGTGTAATTGTTTTGGTGTAATAACACGCACATTTTCGCATGCAGCTTTTCTATCACCCAGTTGTGTTACGCTATTTAATAGCTCACTAAGCAGCGTCTTTTGAACAGGTTCAAGTTGTTCAACTGGATACTCAATAGTCGGCGTAAGATCTACTGACATTGTTTCAGCGTTAATTTGCGGCGCAAACGCAAACAATATCAAAACTAATAGCAAGGGTTTCACAAATATTCCTTTTATCACTCGTGTCCGTGAACTTGCTCCAAGCTTTGAAACAAATTAAAGTTATCTCGAAGAAAATCCGCTTTTAGCGCGGCCGTTTTAACGGTCTCAGGTAAAGCGTTGAACTCAGCCTCAAACTCAATAAAATTTGCGTAACGCCCAGAAGATAGCACGTTCATTGCTTTCACCAGCTTAAGCTCCCTCGGGCTCTTATGCATCACATAATTGATAGCGACTGTCCTTGTAAAAGCGCCAAACTCCGCAGATTCACACTGATTTTTGTTCAAACCATCAACATAAAAAAGCACAGTGGTGTAGTACTCTACATCCATTTTGAGTGAGTCCAATTGCGACCTTTTCAACACAGTCGCAACGTTGGCACATTCTATCCGTTTGTTGTGTAATCGGTTATAGCCCTTAATTAATTCAGCCATAGCTTGCTGCTCAAGGCTATGTAGCGCTAGGTCATGCAGTAAAGTGGTAAGTTCATTAGGTGGCAGCGGTAGCTGGTTAAGCACATTTTGATAGTCCGGAGTGGCGGACGCTGTACTCATATTTACTATAAAGCCAGCGACCAAAAAAGCAGGGGATAAATTCATTGTAAAATTCCTTTTTGACTGTACTACCCCCAAGCCTACAGTTCTTGCAATAAATAGACAATGAACGAAGCGTGGCTCACTAGCCACGCTTCGTTAGTTTACAGTCTGCTAAAAATCATAGCTAAAACTTAAGCTGTAATTTCTCGGCGCACCATAGCGATACTGATCAAAGAAGCCAATTTGGCTGTAGTATTTTTCATCGAAGAGGTTTTCTACGTTGAGTTGTAGCGCCATATTGTCTGCCAGTGCGTAGTTTGCCATCAAGCTAACCAGTGCATAGGCATCTTGCTCTAGCCTATCGTTGCCCGTTACTGAATAAGTGTCATCCTGCCAGTTCACGCCACCACCAATCGTCAACTCAGGTAAAGCATTCACAAATTGGTAAGTCGTATACAACTTAAATTGCTTTCTTGGGTTATCCGTATTCACTTCAACGCCGTTGGCATCTTCTGCTTTGTATTGTGAATAACCCAAATGCACATCAAAACCGTCAGTTAACTGACCCACCACTTCAAATTCGAAGCCTTTACTGGTTGTACCTTCAGCAGCATATTGCGCGACTGTATTTACCGAACCAGGAACTATGTATCCAACATCATCTTGAGCTAGGTTGTCCTGTTCGATTTGGAAAATCGCCAATGTGGTTTGCAGCGTGTCATCTAGATAGGTGCTTTTTAGTCCTACTTCGTATGATTTTCCTTTGATTGGATCAAGGAAATCACCATTACGGTCTTGGGCATTTTGCGGCTGGAATATTTCTGTGTAACTTGCATACACTCGCTGCGTTGTCGACAAGTCGTACAAGGCACCAGCGTAAGGTATAAATACACCATTGTCGCCAAAATCAGTGATGACGCCATAGCTTTCGCCTTCGCGCTGCCAGCTCGACAAACGACCACCCGCTATTACTTTAAGTTCATCGCTAAGATTTAGCCTTGTTGCGGCGTAAAACCCTTTTTGCTCGGTATCCATATCTTGAGCAACTGAGGTTTCTGTGCCCCACGTCGGCTCAGGGAAATTGCCGTCCCACTCGTAAAAATTGCCAACTGGCAAAAAGGCATTATCGAGCGCAGCGAAAGTGAGTGTATCGGCACTCTGCTCACTGTAGAGCGCGCCAGTTACGAAATCATGCTCACGACCGGCGAGTTGATAAAAACCTTTAAGCTGGATATCAAAGCTGTCTTGGTTACTTTCACCTGTACTTTTATAAGGCCAAGAAGCTAAGCCCTCACCTGTTGTTTTATCCAATGTGCCGAATAAATACAGCAGCTCTGTATCTTGCTCGTATTTCAGCTTGTTGTAATTGGCAACCAGTTCCCAGCCATTTGCAAAGTTGTGACTAAAGTTCACAAAAGCATTGGTGCCAGTAGTTTGCCACTCTGTCCAATTTGCAGCCGTGGTTTTTTCGACTTCCCAGTCTGTTTTACTTCCATCGGTAAAGAAAGTAGGTAATGCCCCCCAAGTTGGACTGGTAGGGTCGTTACGTTGATAGCTAGCACCAACGCGGATTGTCGAATGCGTGCTTAAATCCGCTTCTAGTACCCCATAAAGCACGGTACTTTCGTCAGAGAAGAGAGCTAAATACGAGTCACCTTCTTCATACTTCGCCACCACTCGTCCACGCACACTGCCATCGTTAGTTAATCCATTGGCAACGTCCACCATCACTTCTTTATTGTTCCAGCTCCCCAAAGAGACACTAGCAAAACCTGTGAGGTCGGTGCTATTTGCATGTTTGCGTACTAGGTTAATTGAAGCTGAAGGATCGCCCGCGCCGGTCAATAACCCCGTTGCACCACGCACAAACTCCACGCGCTCGTATATCGCAACATCCGCGATGGTTTCGCCTGAATCCCCCGCTAAACTCCATGACAAAGGAACGCCATCAATTTGATAGTTGGTAATGTCAAAGCCACGTGACTGCAACGTATTACGAACATTATCAACCTCTTTCGCTGACACCCCAATCGCATTTAACACGGTGTCGGTCAACGTATCGAGCTTTTGCTCTTTGATCCGTGCAGCGGTAATAACGCTAACAGATTGCGGCGTCTCAAGAAGAGATAACCCTAAGCCAGTTGCGGTGTCTATCACTTCATTGACGGTGTATTTTCCCGTCACAACTATTTTTTCAATTTCTTCATTATCTTGCTGTGCTGCTTGCACCTGTAATGCTGACGTGCCGAGCGCTGCCATAACAGCAAATGAGAGCGTTTTGAGAGGCAGAGTGTTCACTGGGTTCATCCTAATATTGTAAAAATCGAAACGATAATAATGCAGATGATAACCATTAGCAATAACATTAAGGTAAATTACAACCAGTTTCTAACCCGATTTAAGGAACGTCCCCAAAACAAATAACTAACTAATTTAAAACAACTTTCCTATAAAAGAAACAAGAAAGGTAAACCGCTAAACGAATAAAACATGCCATTTAACGCACATTCAAATGAATATAATTGCTATTTACACTTTTAAAAAGATATACTTTATTTACATTTTTGCGCAAATACTCCCTCAGCTTTAATTTGTCGCCGTCATTCAAAGAACTAGGAACACACAATGGCAAAGAAAATAAGCAACAAGTTTTGGTTTCAGTTGCATGGTTGGTTTTCACTGCCAATATGGCTACTGTTTTGCTTTATTTGTATCACAGGTACCATTTCCGTTTTCAGCCATGAACTTACATGGCTTACTAACCCTGATTCTCGGGCACATAACCCCAGTCAGGTAAGTGAGATGTCAGCGGGCTCAGTGTTACGCGCGTTTAAAGATGAGCACCCAAGTGCAGATGTCATGGGGCTTAATGTGAGAGAGCCCTATTTGACCTATGTGGTGATGTTTACCGACGTCGACAAGCCCTATGCGCTTGCATACGTAAACCAGTACACAGGGGCTGTTCAGGAAATAAATGACGGCAATACGTTTATTAACTTTATGCGCTCATTACATGGCTGGCTGCTATTTCCATGGCAAAACGGCTACAGTGTTGGTTACTATTTAGTGGCGTTTATGTCACTGATCCTACTGGGCGCGTTGATCACAGGCCTGGTGGTATACAAAAAGTTTTGGTTAGCGTTTTTTCAGTTTAAGCTGCGTAAATCACAAGGAGGTCGTACCCTTGCAGCTGACATCCATAAGCTCAGTGGAGTATGGTCGCTTTGGTTTATGACCGTAATGAGCCTCACCGGACTGTGGTATTTAACGCAAGCGGTGCTGTGGCATGCAGGTGTTGAACTAGAACATCATGAAACATTAAATGCAGCGGATATACCCAACTCTACAATAAACGCGAATGCAGTGGAAACCAGTGTTGACCTAGCGCTCGGTGAAATTCAACAGCAGTACACCGACTTTCGTCCAAGTTACATCATGCTACCTGAGCATAACCGCGATACGCTCAAAATCAGTGGCGCAAACGACTACGTACTCTATGACGATTACAGCATTAATATTGCCTACAACACTTGGAATGATACAGTCGTTCATCATGCAAACCCTGATTCAATGACAGGCTTACAAACGGTTATGCACATCACAGATCCACTGCACTACGGCACAATTGGAGGGATCTGGACAAAAGTCATCTGGTTTATTTTTGGCTGTATTTTATCCGGGATGTCAGTTACCGGATTTATCATGTATCAGCTTCGGACCAAACGCGCGCGTAGTCAAGAACGGAGCAATGCAAGACAACTAAAAGCACAACAAGGGTAAATTGCCATGAATGCAGTCAAACGCTTTATACAACACAATAAATATTGGTTAAATGCCCTATTGCTGGTGTTGCCAGCTTGGTTTTATTATCAATCATTACATCCAGAATTTCCCGCTCCATTGGCGGAGCAAACACTTGGAAAGTACAGCATCACGCCAATGCCTTTTGACGACAAGCCGCCATACATCCACGATAACTTATACGTCAAAGACTTCTTATTGCTATTTAATAAAGGCGATGTTGATTCTGTGCGCCAAGGCTATCTCAATATCGGCCCCAACGCGATGCCACTTGCACAGCTTGTGGAGCATGAGCTCGGGATCCTTCATGGCACAAAACACGGTCAACACGTACATGCTTTAGCAAAGAAAACATTATCAAAAGACGACAGGGTTTGGCTGACGATCGAAACTTGGCAAGGCGAAGTCATCGTCATGAAATGGCGACTGCCAGAGTATTTAATCAAAGAAAGCGCATAGAAAAGGGGCATCTCGCCCCTACTCGATTTAAATTACACTTAAGACTCAATGGAAATCAGGATATTATACCAGTTGTATTAAGTAAATGATCTATCTTGAAGCAGGGAAATAGCTCTAGTAGCACCGCTCTCGCGTCCTGCTACCGCTAAGGTACCTATATCCATATAGGCAAGGCAAAAATTTTGCTATTTAGTTGTTCTAAATGAGAAATTTTTAACGAAGCTAATATGCTATTTCACCCTTCAAATTGATTAGATAATT
>NZ_PNDS01000130.1 GCF_005886535.1 Pseudoalteromonas sp. S2755 | reverse complement strand
GAAACCAAGTCGAAGATACTCAAGTAGATCTGGCTATTGGAAGTGAATTCAACGCAGTTAGCGCTAAAACTGGCTGCTAGAAAGGCATTAATTATCCGCAGCTCAGGTTAAATAGAACAACTCCCTTATCTATCTTCCCACTCGAGCGTAAATTCGCTTTCAAAGGCCTTTTCTACAAGTTGTTTGTATTGTTTATTGATTGGGCTTTGGAGTAACTTTTTTAGCTCGTCTCCGGTTTGCGTCAACTTGTAATAGCTCAGCACCAAGTCATTGGATTTAGCCGTTAAGGTCATTTTTTTACGTAAATAGACCAGCTGCATTGACTGTCCTTTTTGTAGTGATGCGGACTCAATTTCTTGCCGATAAAGGATATTAATATCCATCAGCGTAAGTATATTTGGAAAATTCAGTCCAGCTTGGCTTAAGTTGATGGATTCGGTGCTGCCCTTACGCAGCAAATCAAAAATAGATGGCTTTTTGTAATAACCATGAAGAATAAGGTAGCTGTCTTCTTTTTCTAAGTAGCCACACAGCGGTGCACATCTTTGTAACGCGGTTGCTTCACGTTGGGTCATCATCTTTAGGGTTTGCAGACTCTTAATTGAAAATGTGCCAGGCGTAATACTTTCACCTACTAATATTTTTGCCCACAACTTTTGCATGGAGTGGTTGGCGATATCTTCTGCAAGGGTGATGAAGTGCTCCAACCAATCGGGATCGGGGCGACCTCGGGCGGTGACCTCGGGGCATAATGTAAGCGCCATGCCCATAATCGCTTCAAGATTTTGCTGGCGTTGGACTTTTATTAGTTGCTGGCGCTTTAGGGCGCGTTTTAGTGTGCCATGTTGAGTTCGCACCGTATATTGGTTGTCTTTATTTTTATCAGACTGATAACGATCATTTTGAGTGACAAGCGGTGTGATCCGTTTCACCATGGGGTAGCCGAGCTTTTCTTCAATCGAAAGCGCTAAGGCTGACTTTACTTGTGCATTTTTGACTGCCATATCAAGCTCGTAGTTTATACCGTGTGTGCATATGGTTCACTGCAGAGTTAGTTAGTTGCTGTAAATATTGCTGCATAAAAAGTGCGATAAAGCTGCCAATAAAGGGCGTGTTAGCTCTTCCTTCAATCGTGATGATCAACTTGTTATCGGCCTGAACGGTAAACAAATTAAGGCTAATTTTGGCTAAATGTTCATCGTCTAAATATAGTGACAGCTCCAAACTCCGTTCGTTGATTTTGGTGATGGTCATTTCAGCTTCTCCCCAAGGATGCACTAACACTGCTGAGCCGCCCACTCGTTGCTTTTTTGGCAAAACACGAAAGTGGATGTCTTCAGCTGTTTGCCAATTAAATAATGCTGGCCAATGGGATAACACCAAAGGAGAGAGCGTTGTGTTATTTGCAGAAATATCAGTGCTCTTTACCACCTTATAATGATGTGGCATCGCTAAACCAGCAATCACAATGACAAGTACCAAAATCATCAGCGTTCTAATAGGAGTAGATAAATGTTTGATACAGAATCCTCTTTGGTAAAAAGTATGCTAAATCATCTATTTTGTTCTATGCTCGACTATAATATTTCATGTATGTTAATCAAACAGAACTGTAATAGTAAAAATGTACCATATTTTGTAAGATGGTAAACACTGGAGTGAATCAGTGCCTATAATTAAAGAGTAGTGCGGATTTAAAGGGTAAAACATGGCACCTGAGCAAGAAGATTATTTGTTTGCAGAGCACGAAGAAGTTACTCAAGAAGAAGAAATGACAAGTGCTTTTTGGGATGTCTTAGTCGTTGATGATGACCCAGAGATCCACTCTGTTACTAAACTTGCGCTGTCGAATTTAGAGTTTTGGGGCAAAAAGCTCAGGTTTTTTCATGCCTATTCTGGCAAAGAAGCCATTGAGATTTTAAAAGAGCAAAATAACATCAGTATCCTTTTACTTGATGTGGTGATGGAAACCGACGACGCGGGTCTTAATGTCGTCCGTCGAGTGCGCGAAGAAATAAAAAATATGGCAGTACGTATTATTATGCGTACAGGTCAGCCAGGTTACGCGCCAGAAGAAAAGGTTATCCGCGAGTTCGACATCAACGATTATAAAATGAAGACAGAGCTCACTCGTAGTAAACTGGTTACCTCCTTACTTACCGCTATCCGTTCTTATCAACAAATTTGTGAGCTCGAAGCGCAAAGCCACGCACTAGAGCAAATTCTTTCAGCTTCTCGCGCCATACTCGGCCATACTGATATGAGCTCCTTTGCAGCTGCGGTTGTTGCCCAATTAGCAAATATTTTAGATGCGTCAGGTGAGGGCTTAGTGAGTGGCTACCTAGATGATGATATGCATTTAAGGGTGTTTGGCGGTAGTGAGCAATACCGTGAATTCTTTGGCAATGGCATAGAGCAGCTTGATAATGGTCGTGTCATCATGCAAGTGCAAAACTGTATTGATACCGAGTCCCACCAATCGACCGCACATGACATTACCTTCTTACTTGAAAGCAAAAACAAAAAAGCGGCCATTTATTTAGAGCTAGAGGCTGAGCCATCGGAAGCGCAATTGAAGTTTGCTGAGATATTCCTGACTAACGTTGGTGTTGGTCTTGATAATATCAAGCTATTCAATGAATTACGTGAGGTTGCTTACAAAGATAATCTCACCAAACTACCTAATCGCGCTAATTTTATCGAGAAAATAGAGTCTTACTTTAATCAGCAACAGTCGCTCGTTTTTATTCTTATTGATATTGCTCAATTTTCTGACATCAATAACGGTTTAGGCCAAGAAGTTGGGAACTTGTTGTTATTAGGAGTTGCTGAGCGAATTAGTGTTGAGTTTCCTGAGGCCCAGTTAATTTCACGTATTGGTGCGGACGTGTTTGGCTTTTTAATGCCAGAGTCGCAGTTTGATGAAGAGTCTTTTATTGATAACTTATGCGTGCCCTATCATGTTGGGGAGCACTTGTTGACTATGCACTTTCATATTGGGGTGTGCCGTCAAGAAGACTTCCAACCGCAAGGAATAGAAACCTTAAAACTTGCTTATATTGCGCTGAACCAAGCAAAGCAGTCGAGTATTCCACTGGATTGGTATACCCCTGATTTAGAAGAAAAAATGGCTTGGAAGCTGGGGCTAATAAGACAGCTAAGGCAAGATTTTGAGATGAAAAAACTGGAGGTTTGGTATCAGCCACAGTTTTCTATTGCTGATCGCAAGATAATTGGCTGTGAGGCTTTGTTGCGTTGGCCTTCTGGAAACGGGAATTATATTTCCCCTGCGATTTTTGTTCCGCTTGCGGAAAATGCAGGACTTATTGTTGAAATTGGCCAATGGGTATTAGAACAAGCCTGTCAGTTGCAGGCAACTTTGCAGCAACAGGGGTTCGGTGAGCTTAGCATTGCTGTTAATGTCTCTGTACCACAGTTCAAGGTGCCAAATTATGCGCAGCAGGTTAAAGACACTATCTTGTCGTTTAATATAGAGCCTAAGCATATTGAGCTCGAAGTGACAGAAAGTGTGGTCATGGATGAGGTAAACTCGGTGATCAATACACTCCAAGAGTTACAAGAATTTGGTGTTGAGGTGGCAATTGATGACTTTGGTACTGGATTTTCTTCTTTGAGCTATTTGCAAAAACTACCTTTAGCACGGCTTAAAATTGACCGTGCTTTTGTCAAAGATATCCCTCATGATGATAGCGGTGCAATTGCCGATCTTGTCATCTCTTTAGGTCAACATCTCGGCCTGAAGACGATTGCAGAAGGCGTTGAGACAGAAGAGCAGATGACAGTGTTACAGAAGCTTGGTTGCGATGAAGTACAGGGTTTTTTGCTCGCAAAGCCTATGCCTGAAAAGGAACTGCTGGAGTTTTTAGAGTCTAATTAGTCATTTTCGTTGTTAAAATCGGTGCAATTGCTTTTCTATGTAATCTTGATTAGACTAAAGTTTGAACACTCCGTTCTTAAGTGTACCTAGGTACTTTATATTATTAATAATAAAGGATTTGCTATGAAAATCGCAGGAGTTTGTGTTGTCCTATTGGTGCTTCTGTCGGGTTGTAACTCAACGACCGAGTCGGCAAAAAACAATAATGAGAGCACGATAGCTAAGAATCAAGATGATTTATACTGTAAGCAAGATATCATCACTGGTAGTAAGTTTACAAAGCGAAGATGTCGTACTAAAGACCAGATCGAGCATGATCGACGTGCGGCAAAAGATATGCTTAACCGACAGCAGAGTACTGTTGGCGTCCAGGGCGGTCAGTAAGTTTTGCTTTGTTAGACAAGCATGAGCAGTCTAATTACTTGCTCTAATTGAGGAAACGGTTGCGAGCTGCGCTGAAAATTCCTCTTTTAGAGCAATTACCTTTCTTTCTCTCAAGTTTAAATTACGCTTTATCTTTCCTGACTATCTCCACTTATTTAACCTGAGGTTTGGATAAGGAATGAGCTAACTCATTGTTTTTAATGCCACATTAAATTATCCCCTTATCTAGCCAGACAGTTTTAGGGATAACAAGGCGAATTTATGCACCTATAGCTGGCTATTGGAAGTGAATTCAACGCAGTTAGCGCTAAAACTGGCTGCTAGAAAGGCATTAATTATCCGAAGCTCAGGTTATTTAATTGTGATTACGGTGTATGAACGTTAGCGGTGATAGATATTATTGTGTGCATGGTATCTCATGTTTTAATACCAAATAGTCTTTACCCACTCGATGTGGGAGAAAAATCTGACGCTAACTGCGTTAAAAACTTCTTTTTTAGAACAACTAGGTGCCTTGCTGCTAGCTGGATGTGGAGCAAGCGACAAGACTTTCTAACCTCAAAAATAGCTCACCTTATTAAAAAGCTTTGATGTCAGATGAGTAGTTAATAGATATTTTCCCTCTAGGCATCATGATTAAGCAGTGGTGTGAGAGTGACGTTAAACTAAAAAAGCCCTCGCAGCTTTAAACTTACGAGGGCTGATAATTACGACTAAATCTTTCAGGTTCTAGACTACAGTCTAAACGTGAAACCTGCGAAGATATAGCGACCCAAAGAATCATAGAAACCAGGGTAAGTGTTACCATTTGCTGGGCCTGCAGGGCCATTTGGTACTAGTGGAGCAGTATTATCAAAGATATTATTTACACCACCGCGGAATTGCAGGTTATCAGAAGCGTTCCATGTTACCGCAATATCAACGTAGTCACGCGCAGTCATTGGAACTGGTCCATCGATTACTTGGCCGTCGTCATTTCGTGCGAATTCCTTCACTTCGCTTACATAACGATAGGTTGCTGTAATGTTTGCATCCCAAGGCGTTACCCAAGTTGTTGAGAAGTTTGACTTAAAGTCAGGAACTGGGTATTCACATACCGCTCTATCCCAACGACCAGCACAATCGTCAATATCACCACCTGGTAAGTTTTGCGTTGCAAACTTATCTAGCCATGTGCCGATTAGTTTGAAGCGTAAAAGACCCATATCATCAGGTAGGTTATAACGGTAAGATGCATCAAAATCGATACCGCTTGTTTCTACGCTACCAATGTTGGTATCAATTGCTGTGATTGAATCCTGACCTAGCCATAAAGAACCAGTCGAACCACGGTTGATAAGTCCGCATAACTCGTCGTTACCATTAATCGCACACTGATTGAAGATTGTTGCTTCAGGGATTTCTTGAATTGCGTCTTCAACAGTAATGTCGAAGTAGTCAATCGCAATGTCTAAACCTTCAATAGCTTCAGGAGATAATAGAATACCAAACGAGATAGTATCTGACTTCTCAGGCTCTAGGTCTGGGTTACCACCAGTGATACTGTTGTATTGACCTGCTGGGTTGATCAGTGCGTTTGAACCATATTTAGATGGATCGAGACCTGTTCTAGCACACTGTTCAACGGTTAGAGTTGGGTTGTCACCACCACATGGATCTTCCCAGTTAAACAAACCTAAACCAGCTGATCTGAATAGGTCACGTACGTTACCTGCACGCACTGCGCGTTGGAAGCTTGTTCTCAAACCAAGTTGATCATTAACGCGGATATCGAACGCACCTTTATAGGTGTTAGTTGTTTTATCCGTTGAATAATCAGAGTAGCGGTAAGCTAACTCTAATGTAATATAATCAGCAAATTCAGAGTCTTCGATTAATGGTACATTGAATTCTGTAAAGAATTCATTAACGTCAAATTCACCGCTTACGCCTAGAACTGGACCACCTTGGCCTGCACCATCACCTGACTGGAAGCCTTGATCAGGATTGAAGTCTAGCGACTCTTTTCTGTGCTCAAGACCAAATACCACGCCCACACCAGTGGAAGTCCCTGGTACTACAACACCGTACTCAGTAAGGTCACCAGTAACATAACCACTAATTTGTTTTGTTCTCGTGTCACCACGAGCAAATAGAGGCATAGTTAGATAGTCGATTTGCTCTTGCGTGATGTTCGCTGGATCGAAAATATTCCAAGGAATACAGGTTGGATCGCTACCATCTACAACTGACTTACATACCACGTTACCGTCATCATCTGTTGTTGCTTGTAATGAACGAATGATTCTGGTTGTAGACATGTCGTTTTGGTAAGTCTGAGCATATGATACGTTACCAAAGTTCATATACGCATCATAAGTCCAGTTGTCATCGATTTCACCGCGAACACCTAGTACAAAGCGAGTTGAGGTATGGCGAATATCGTCTTGACGAGGGCCACCCTCAACATTACGTTTACCGATGAAAGCACCTTCTACAACCCCATCATCATTTGCAACACCACCGGGTCCACAAAGCGTGTTTCTTTGCGAATCTGAAAGTAGCGGGTTATCACAACTAATATCAACTTGGTTGAAGAAAGAACCAGAAGGTGCGATCTGGGCTACTGTACGGTTGTCCATGTAGCTAAACTCAGCATAAAACGTATGGCTGTCGTTAAAATCATAGTGACCTAGCAAGCCAAATGTCTTACGTTTGTCTGGACGTTGGAAATAGTTCAGTGGGCCATAGTTATAAACAGTTCCAGCTGTAGGAACGAAATCGGTACCAGCTACTTTGTAATCATAGGTATCGAAATCGGTAATACGGCCATCAGGAATTGTTCCTGAACCACCACAGACACGTTTACCTGTGGCATCGATATTCATAGCACAGGCACTGTAGTCACGGTTATCTTGTGTTACTTCTTCGATATCACGCCAAGTCGCGTAACCTGTGATGTTTGCACGTCCATCTGCAGAATTTGCACCAAAAGTTAGAGAGATATCATGGGTGTCACCATCCCACTGACTTCCATCAGGAACAGGGAAGCCTCTATCATTTAGTGCTCGTTGCATGTCTTTGTGGTCGTTATCATGCTGATAAACGCTACCTTGATACTCAACTTGGAAGCCTTCAAAGTCGTCTCTCATGATAAAGTTTACAACACCAGCAACAGCGTCAGAGCCGTATGTTGCTGACGAACCACCGGTAAGAACATCTACACGTTCTACCAAGGCCGCTGGGATTTGGTTAAGGTCAGCGCCGATACCACCATCAACAGGAGAACCAGAAGGCAAGCGACGTCCATTAACAAGTACTAATGTACGTTCTGTGCCTAAGTTACGTAGGTTTACTGTTGCGGTACCTGTCGCTCCATTTGCTTGGCCTGAAGTTTGGTCAGCAAAGATTGCAGGCATATCGTTGAGTAGATCTTCTACCCTAGTAATACCTGCAACTTTAATGTCTTCGGCCGTAACACTTGTTACAGGGCTCGCACCAGTCATGGCTGCTCGCTTGATACGAGTACCAGTAACCTCAATTCGCTCTACGCTATTAGTAGCGTTGGCGTCTGTTTCTTCAGCGTGGGCGATACCTGATACGCCTGCAGTCAGCGTTGAACAAGCTAGTAGAGATAGCCTGATCGTTGCTGATAGGTTAGAAAGTTTCATCTTATTTCCTTATTTAATTATTTATTAGCAGAGTAGGAAAATTTTCCTGCAACATAGAACTTACAACGCATCTACTGAAAGTTCAATGGTTCGTTTGTAAAACCGTCAAATGTAATGGAGATATGAGCTTTTTTATAACGAAATTATAAAGATGAAAGTTGAAACAAAACATTTCTAGATGAAATTAAAACAAAAGGATGGGTAGGATGTTGCCAAAAAAAGGACACCGATATGGTGTCCTTGATGATTAATACCAGTGGATTTGCTTACTCTTCAGTGATAAATGCTTTACCGGATTGAATCCATTCTGCAGGTGGCAACCCCTTCAGGTGATAATCAAAGTATTCTTTCATACGAATTGAATAATCTAGCTGATTTGGCAGCTTTTTAAGATGGTGCGGTTCGCCTTCGTATTGTAAGAATATTGCGTCTTTATCATGCCTTCTTAATGCTAAATAGTATTGAATACCTTCTTGCCAAGGAACCGCTCCATCGTTATCGCCAAACATGATCAAAATTGGAGTGTTTACTTTATCTGCGTAAAAAACTGGAGAGTTTTCTATGTATAATTCGGGCGCTTCGGTGAGTGTTTTACCTATGCGGCTTTGTCCCGTTTCATATTGGAATTGACGTGCTAAGCCGGACTTTAATCGAATTCCGCTATAAGCAGAGGTCATATTTGATACTGGTGCGCCAGACACAACCGCTTTAAACATATTTGTCTGGGTGATCATAAATGCACTCTGATAACCTGCCCAAGAGTGGCCCTGTAAGCCTATTTTGTCTGGATCAGCAACACCTTTATCAATAAGCGCTTGTGCGGCATTGATCATGGTTTGCGTTGAAGAGCGCCCAGGGTGACCGATCTCAAAACGAATATCAGGCAAGAATATCGCATAACCGTTTGAGGTATACATTGGCAGATTTGGTCTGTGATTTAACTCCATTTTCGGGAAGTCATACATGCGCTGGCTCATATAGCGGTAGAAGTAAATCACCACTGGCACTTTATCACCGGCTTTATAATCAGCAGGTTTGATTAACACGCCTTGAAGATCTTCGCCATCGTAGCCTTTGTACTTCACAAGTTCAGGCTTTTGGCCCCAAGCAAATGTCCGTTGCTGTGGATTTAAGTCTGTGAGTTTTGTCGGGTTATTAAAGCTGCTATCTGTAACCCAATAATCAGGAAATTCTTGATAAGACTGTCTTGTGAAAATATAAGTATCTGCCTCTTTGGCTTTTCTCACTACGTTATATTTAGCTTCGCCAGACAAAACAGTTTGCAATGTGTTATCTTGTAGAGAAAGCGTAGCAATATGCGTTTGTTTATTTTCGAGGTTGTGCGCACTTAACAGTAAGGTATCGTCAGGGTTAAAGCCCAGTTTGTCCTTATCTTTATACTCAATGCGGTATTGTGTTTGGGTCTTATAGCCGTCAGTCAGTCGAGTTGCTTTTGCCGTTTTAGTATCAAATGCCCAAATATCATATTTACTGTAGGCGTAGAGTGTCGAACCATCGAGCTGCCAACCAGCAAATCCAAATCCTTCGTTTGGCTCTGGCTTATCATGTTTATCATCAGCAAACAGTGCGTTTTTAACCGCTTTGCTTACCGGCGTAAGCTGTTGAGTGGATAGCGATTTCAACCAGATTTGTTCACCGTCGAAATAGGCCGCATGTTTACCATCAGGTGCAACAGTAGGGCGATTTGAACTTTCTTTAACGATGAGTTGTTTATCACCACTGCTGATATCAACGCTGTAGTAGTCGCGATAAAAGCCTTTGTACATAATCTGCTTTAGATAGGGGGTATCATCGCTGCCCAGCACAAAGTTTGCGTTTGTGCGCAGTGAAATAGACGGCACTTGAAGGTTTTCAAGCTGTACTACACGCTCGCCATTAAGATGATAAACCGCTTGATAATGTTGATCTCGACGGCTTTCGTTCCATGTTTTTATTTCTCTAGTTTTGATTTCAGGATCGGCATTGTGCCACACCTTTAAGCCTTTTTGCTGGCGAATGGTATCGTAATCAAAAAGCGAACTTTCATCTGTGTATTTAAGCACTTTGGCTTTTTCTTCCAGCTGTGGACGGTTTTCAAAAAACAGTCGTGAGCCATCTTCAGACCATTTGATTGATGCTGTTTTGCCGGAAAACCAACCGCTTGGGTTGTGGATATCGGTAATTTTATTGCTTGTTGGAGACCATAATTTGAGTTGGTAGTCGCGGCGGCGTTTGTCATCGTTGACATAATTACCTAAATAAAAAGCGACATGTTGAGAATTGGGTTGCCAAGCAATGTCTCCTAAAGTCACACCGGGCTCGTCAATAAGACTTGTGATTTGATTGCTCGCTAAGTCAATAACGGCAACACGGTTTTTACTGCCGTCTTCACTGCGCTGATTGACTAGTATCGCGTTACTATTTGGTGCTAGTTTGTATGCTGCGATGTTGTCATAGCGAGTACTTTCATTGTTAGAAAGGTTCAGCACCACAAGTGTTAATGTGTCATCACCTTTATCTGCACTGATTTTGAGTTCATCAGCTTGCTCGTCTTTATTCTCTTTTGCGTCTGATTTTTTGTCGCCTGCTTTTGTATCCTCACGGTACACCAGCCACAAGCCATCATCTGAAATTTGATAATCTTTAACTGAGCTAAAGGTTTGCTGGGCCTTAGTTGTGCTATTCACCAACACTAAATTGTTCTTTAATGTTTTTTTCTTCTTTTTATCTGCCGTTTCTTTTTCAAGTAGAGTAGGGAGTTGGGTAAAGCCAACCCATTGACCGCCTTTATTGATAACTGGATTTGTACCACGGGGAACCGATGCAATCAGTGCTCTATTATCGAGAGAATACACTTGGCCTTCGCTGTCACCACGGTAAGGCTTTGCACTTAGGCCGAGGAATGTGCCTTGTTCGGAGATCACCGTACCCTGTGGGTAACGAAAATCAAAAACGTCTTTAAATTCAAGGCTGGGTTTAGCTGCTAAGCTGCTTACACTAAAAAGTGCTGCGCTTAAGAGAGAAAGTTTTAGAGTCATATCTAGAGCATTTTAGTATGTATTTATGATGTTTTTATCACTTTTAACAGTGAAACTAAAATGCTCTGCGGTGTGCGGATGTATTTAAGCGGCTAGCCGCAGGTGCTTAAAGCCAGATTTTCTCAAGCTCAACCCACTGTTTATCGAATTGCGCGGTTGGCTTTGCTTTGAAGTCACTTCTTACAAACTGGTTCATCTTACCCTCAACAAAAGCTAAGAATAGATTAGCCAGTACACTTTCTTCACTCGTGAATGCTTTGCCTTCTCGCAGTTTGCGCTCTCTTAATACTTGTTTGAATTGTGTCTCAAGCTTTTCAAATAAGCTTTGTACTCGTTCACGTAAACGTTCTTGCTCACCTTGTAGTGCATCACCCGTTAAAATACGTGTGATCCCAGGGTTTTTCTCTGCAAAGGCGAGAAGTAGAGTAAGAATGTTGTAGATCCGGTTACGGGTTTCTTTTTCGTTTTCTAGGATTAAATTAATGCGTGACAGCAACGTATCTTCGATGAACTCAATAAGCCCCTCAAACATTCTCGCTTTACTTGGAAAATGGCGATAAAGCGCAGCTTCTGAAACCCCGACTTCAGCAGCGAGTTTAGCTGTGGTGATACGCTGTCCCGGGCTGGTTTCCAGCATTTGTGCGAGTGATTGAAGAATTTGCTCTTTGCGATTACTACGTTTTGTCGCTGGCATGAAATTTCCCTTATTTTTCTAATTGTTATATTGTTTTTGCCGGGTTTATTAAGCACAGAGAGTGATGCGCAGAAGTGCAAACCCCGACTCGTTTACACGTTATCGGGGTATCATGTTAATGTTTTATTCAGTTTCTTTCCAGTCTTTTACATGAAGGTTATTTTATCTTTTCGGCAATAGCTTGCATGACAGTAAGTGCTAACTCTTTTTTGCTAGAGTGAGGGAGTTCAAGTCGGTCTTTTTTCCAATATAGGGTCAATGTGTTGTTATCAGAATTAAAACCACCTGTGCTATCCGACACATCATTCGCACAGATCATATCCAACCCTTTATTGACCAGTTTTCCTTGCGCATATTCGGCGACATTCTGCGTCTCAGCGGCAAAGCCAACGGTATAAGGACGAGACTGTTTTAGTGCTGCGACACTGGCGATAATATCGGGGTTTTTGACCAGTGTAAGTGTGATTTCATCGCCTTGCTTTTTAATCTTTTGCTCGGCTACGGTGGCTGCACGGTAATCAGCGACCGCAGCGCAGCCGATAAAAATATCCGATTGTACGGCATATTTGAGTGCAGCTTGTTGCATCTGCTCAGCACTTTCTACGTCAATTCGAGTAATTCCAGTGGGGGTCTTCAGTGAAACTGGGCCTGCGATCAGATTTACGCTTGCACCTAAAGCCTTTGCCGCCTCAGCAAGGCTAAATCCCATTTTTCCTGAACTGTGATTGGTAATAAAACGCACCGGATCTAATGCTTCGCGTGTCGGTCCTGCAGTGATAGTTATCGTTTTTCCTGCTAATACTTGCTCAGTAGGGCGAAGTGCAGTTAAACACAGTTGCACCAATTCATGGGGTTCAAGCATGCGTCCTGCGCCTACATCTCCACAGGCTTGCTCGCCTTTACCGGGTCCCCAGATTTGGACACGGCGTGAAGTAAGGGTATTGAGATTTGCTTGAGTCGATAGGTGCGCATACATCTGTTGATTCATTGCTGGCGCCACGGCAACAGGCGCGGGCGTCGCGAGCAGTAATGTGGTCAGTAAATCATCCGCAATACCCGCTGCCATTTTGGCGATGATATTTGAGGTCGCGGGAGCAACCAGCACTAGATCTGCCCATTTTGCAAATTCTATATGGCCCATTGATGCTTCTGCTTGCGGGTCAAGCAAAGAGTCAGAAACGATTTCACCAGAGACAGCTTGCATTGTTAGTGGTGTGATAAAGTGCTTAGCTGACTCCGTCATCACCACTTTGACATCTATCTGGTGTTCTTTTAAGCGGCGAACGAGTTCTGCACATTTGTAAGCAGCGATACCACCGCTGATCCCAAGTAAGAGGCGTTTATTTCTTTGCATGTTTGTTTTATACGATCACAGTATCAATAAACTAAAGATATCACAGTCTGTGTTTGCTTTTGAATAATCGTGAGCACCCGCTAAGCTTAATTTAGTCAAGGAGACATACAAAGATAAGGAATAATAGAATGCAAATATCAGCCTTACCCAAATCTGCGCGGCCAAGAGAAAAGTTAATAGAGCAAGGCCCTGAGGCATTATCTAATGCTGAGTTATTGGCCATCTTTTTACGCACTGGGATCAAAGGATTAAATGCCATAGAGCTTGCCGAATCCTTGTTGCAAGAACAGCAAACGTTACAGCGTTTATTCAATGCCTCATTAGAAGAGTTTTCAGCGCTAAAAGGCTTAGGCGTTGCCAAATACACTCAGTTACAGGCCGTTTTGGAGCTAAGCCGGCGTTATCTAAAAGAAGAGTGCTTAAGAGAAACGGTATTTCAAAACCCGACTGCGGTACGTGACTATTTGAGTGCTCAACTACGGGGGCTTGGCCATGAAGTGTTTATGGTGTTGTATTTAGACAACCAAAATCGGCTGATAAAAGATGAAGTGCTGTTTCACGGCACGATTAATGCGGCCTCGGTTTATCCAAGAGAAGTAGTAAAGGCGGCACTCAAATACCATAGTGCAGCTGTGATTTTTGCCCATAACCATCCATCGGGCGTGGCAGAGCCCAGCGAAGCGGATAAACTTATCACGAAAAAATTGCAGCAAGGTTTGGCATTGGTTGATATTAATGTGCTTGATCATTTAATCGTCGCTGGAAGTCATTGTATTTCGTTTGCCGAACGAGGACTGATTTAAGCAAAGTTCTTGTCTTAACAGGTAGGTTTCGCTTTCTCAAGCTGTCCTTTTGAACTGAGCAAAATGGAATGGAGCTTGATCACTCAGCTTTTACTCGAAGTGTGAGGTAGCTGGTGGAGTGTTGCTGCTTGAATATACTCATAAGCACGAAAATTAAACAGTCAAAATAATCACCTACAAAGGACTAAAAAAGAAATTTGCTCGTTAAATCAGCATATTTGTATAAATTTTATAAATTAGTTCAATTTAAATGCAGTTTTTACTTTCCTAGTGGGCTTCGGATCATTATAATTGGCCGCTATCAAATTTACCCATGAGCTGATTTCAGTAGGATCAGATCCTTGATCTCTGCCTGTAGATACTGTATAAAGAGCGCCCTTTGATTTTACCTAGGGCACGCAGTTAAAAGGCCTTTAAGGGAAAATTAAGCTCGAGCGAAGTTATTGGAGATACATAGACATGTCTAAAGTCTGTCAAGTTACAGGTAAGCGCCCAGTGGTTGGTAACCACCGTTCGCACGCGCGCAACGCTACTAAGCGTCGCTTCCTACCTAACCTACAAACACACCGTTTTTGGGTTGAAAGCGAAAAGCGTTTCGTTTCTCTACGCACTACTACTAAAGGTATGCGTATTATCGATAAAAAAGGCATCGACGCGGTATTAGTAGATATCCGTGCTCGCGGCGAAAAAGTTTAAGGAGCTGAATCATGCGTGATAAGATCCGTTTAGTTTCAACTGCTGGTACTGGTTATTTCTACACTACCGACAAGAACAAGCGTAACATGCCTGAAAAAATGGAGATCAAAAAGTTCGACCCTAAGGTTCGTAAACACGTGATCTTCAAAGAAGCGAAAATCAAGTAATTCGTTTCAAGAATCAATAAAAACCCAGCCTCGGCTGGGTTTTTTGTTTTTGTACTTTAATTTTTCACGGTTAATTGCCAAAGCTCACCACTTGGTTGTTTCAGCTCACTGAAAATCACATCGCCATTTTGCAATATATCAAACTGTCCAATAAATCGTTGTGGCGGAGTAAAATACAGCTTTTCTTGTTTAGTCTTCAGGTCAAATCGCCAGATGCTTTTGTCTTTTTCATAGTAAAGCGCATTACCTCTGAGCCGCCAATTTAACCAATTTCTCACCGGCACATCCGTCACAACTACAGACTCTTGCCCGTCTTCCAGTTGCCAAATTCCGGGTTGTGTAAACTTGGTAAAATACAACACATTATTAAGCTTGTAGCCGCTGTAGCCACCTTGTGTTGTAAGTTGCTGATGTTGGTTTGTTATTAGATTTAGAGACCATAACTGCCAACTACCAGAGCGTTCACTGCTGTAAATGATTTCATGGTTATCTTGGCTGTAATTGGCAACGTAAGGCTTAAGCTCAGAGCCTATAAGTTGTGTTGTTTTTTGGCTGTTGATAGCAAACTGGTAAATGGCGTCTTGATATTCAAAAAGTATTTTAGAAGCGTCATTGTTGAGTTGATAACGTTGAAAATTAAATACGTGAGGCAAGTCAATTTGAGTGTGTTGTTGTGTTTCAGTGTTCATAGACCATAAAGCGGAATGCGCGCCATGATCTGAAATATACCAAACTCGCGGCATTTGATTTGCGCGAGGTAAGCGGTTCAACGCCTGATTATCAACGAGTGGTGAAAAGGTTTGCTCCGATACGTCGAAAAGGTGAATTAGACTAGTTAACTTATATTGGTTAAAGAGCAGGGTTTCATTGCTATCTTGTAATACTAGGCTTTCGATTGGTGCTGTGAGTTTGTGAAGCAGTTCTACTTTGCTCGACTTTATATCAGCGCGATAAATGCTGCTGCCTGCGCTAAAGTAAATAGATTGCCCGCTAGCAGACCAAGTTAGTGCCGTGAGATTATAAGGTAACTTAACGGTGCTCTTTACTAACATGCTTGGGTAATCGTACACCGTCAGTTCGTGTTTATCTTCTCCAAGATAGCGTGCGGCGGCGAGTTGGTCTTTAGTTGTGGATAAACTAAATAGGTGGTCGCCTCTGAGGTTTCCTGAGATTGGAGGAAGCGTTAGCTGGATATGTTGTTTTGTATTTAAGTCGAAACGGTAAAGGCCGTATCCACTATGTATATTTGTGCGTTTTCGATAAATGATGTCGTGCGGATTTGCGCCCCATATTAGTTTAATGTTTTCGATAGCCTGGCAAGAGAATAGTGTCGTGTGCTGTGCCTGCGTGATATCAAACTGTTTTACGGTACAGCCATTATCATCGTCGATATAGGCGATGTGTTTGGCGTCTGAGCTTAAGGCTTGTGTGCTGATGTTGCCAGAAAACAGCTTTCTATTTTGCTCGCTGTGATTGAGCCACAACTCCGATTGCTGAGTGTTCGTAGGGTGCAGGTAGCTAAAGCTTTTATATTGAGTCGCGCTACTTAACTGCAGTTCAATACCGCTCTGGCTCGTTAATTTTTGTGGCGCGAGAGGTTTGTTATTTTGCGCAGGCTGCATGAGCTGATAGGCAACAAATGCACATACGCTGGTAATAAGTAGTGAAGCACCCAAAAGTGGTGCGATCCGGGAGCTGGTCTTATTTATTGTTGCCGGAGTATGACTTGTGACTGCAGGAATCAGTCGGTATCCAAGGGTAGGGATAGTCTCTATATACTCAGTTTTACCATCTAATTTATTCATATACTGGCGCAACGTCGACACGGCTTTATTGATTGCACTCTCTGTGACTACGCGACCTTGCCACACTTCTGCAATGAGCTTATCGCGCGAAACAACATTACCATTTTCTGCAATTAAGGTTTGTAGCAATAAGTATGGCTTAGGCTCAAGCCTGATGGAGTCTGTGCTACTCGTCAGCGTTCGATTAACCGTATCAAACCGAATAGCTGCAATCTCATAGCGCATTTATTATCCCTTTGATTATATTGTTTATATTTATTGGTAAGGAATTCCTCACAACGATTTCATGTAAATTCGTCGCGCCCTTTTTCAAAGTATTTAGAGTACATGAAAACAATAAAATAGGAATGGCCAACATGACAAGTCGAATGTTTTTAAAACAGGCGTTAGGTTTAACACTCGCAGCTTTAGTCGCGGGTTGTGGCAGCAGTAGCGACAGCAAAAAGGCGTTAAGTAATGACGATGGAGTGTTAAAGCCCGTAAATGGTTTTGAGGTCCATCAACTCAATGAGCGTTACTATTATATGAAGCCGATTGAAAAGCCACATAAAGCGTACAAGCTGATGTTGGCCTTTCATGGTTCTGGAGGGACTGCTTACGGTATGGCAGGTTTAACCAAGCTACATGAGCAAAACGATGATTATATAGTCGTTTATCCCAAATCAAAAAACGAAGAATGGAACGAAGGCTGTGGTTGTAACAAGGCACATCGTTTAGGTGTAGATGATTTAGGCTTTGTTGATCAGATGATTGCGGAAATAAAAGCCAAATATGATGTCATTGACGGTGAAATTTATGCGACCGGCTTTTCTCAAGGCGGGTTATTTGTACAAAACCTATTATGTAACCGTTCGGAGACGTTTAATGCGATAGTGACGGTTGCCGCACCTATGTCCTACCAATTAGGTGATAGCTGTAATTTTTCGACACCTACAAACTACCGAATTATGCATGGTAAAGCAGACTCGGTATTGCCTTATAATGGCAAAAGTCACGCAAATTTTGGGCTACTCTCATCACCTCAAGCGATTAAAATTATTGCTAATCTAAACTATGAGGCTGCTTTATCTGTTGATGAAGAAATAGCGGAAGGCGTGACGCTAACTCACTATCCTAATCGCAATATTCAAACGCAGCTCATTAGTGTAGACGGGGCTCGTCATAGCTGGCATTTACCACCTGTTCAAACCACCCAATCGATAATGACATTTTTTGAATCGACAAGTCGTTATGCGCTGCCCCAAGGTTCTGATCTTATCGCAGTGAACAACGATTATTACCATGTTCGACAATTAAAACAGCACGCTGATAAACCAACTGTGGTCATGCTCTCGGGCGCGAATATGCATTTCCATAGTGACAGTGCTTGGTTCGCGTTACTACAGCCTTACTTGGCAGAGAGTTTTAATGTTTACGTCATTGATAGGCTAGGACAGGGGTTAAGTAGTGTTGATGACGCGCCTTCCATGAATAAATTTGCACACGACCTCCCTGTACTATTTGAAAATCTCAATCTCAGTGATGTGCATTTGTTGAGTTACGCAAATAGTAACTCGGTGCCGCTAATCGCGATGCAAAAATCACAGGAGTTCCAGCAAAAGATAGCAAGCATGTTGTGGTTAGACCCAGATATTTTACTGCCACTTTCTATTGCTCAGTATCAAGGTTACCCAGTTGATGTTTATCGTCAATACGGACAAGATTTGATTGATCATGTTGCTGCAGGTAATTGGCAAGAAAAAATGGATGGAAAAATAGCTGAAGAACAGGCGCATATTGAAACACTGCTTGAAGGAAGCGAGTTTGCAGACTACATGGATTGGCAATATTTCAATCACATCATGCAAACCCGCCATAGTGTTGCAGCTCAACTTACTCGAGTACACGAGATGATGAACTACCATGACGACTTGGAGTTAGTAAGAAACTGGCAGCCAGACAGTAGTATTCCTATTTCAGTGATAGACAGTGAGTTTGAAAAACTAGATATCGCCAATGCAGACTCTGAAGAAGCGAAAGCCAATCTAATAAAATGGGAGGCTGAGGGGAGAAAATGGTCTCAAGAAGTTGCTGAAACCAGCGGTGGGCAATATTTACCAATATCATCAACTGAGCACCTGATCCCATTTACCCATCCTGAGCTTATTAAGCAGGCATTGACTGAGCTTGCGAACCAATGACGTCTCTCCAATTTGCTCGATGAACGCTTGAAGCGTTGAGTTAACATATAGAAAACGCGAGCTTGTCTGCCGCTCGCGTTTTATTTTTAAAACCTAATGAATTAAATCAGTCTGTTACCTCATGGTAACAAACTCCTCGGAGCCGGTTGGGTGTATTGCGACTACCGAGTCAAAGTCTGCTTTGGTTGCGCCCATCTTCATTGCGACGGCGAAGCCTTGGATCATCTCATCTACGGCAAAGCCGATGCCGTGTAGGCCTACTACGGTTTCTTCTGGGCCTGCACATACAAGTTTCATGCGACATGGCTGACGATGCTGAGTGACCGCCGTGTACATTGCAGCAAAGGTAGAGGTATAGACCTTGATGTTGTCTTTACCGTATTTTTCTTCCGCTTCCGGCTCTGTTAGGCCAATGGTGCCAATCGGTGGGTGGCTAAAGACGACGGTAGGGACTAAATCGTAATCCATTTTTGCGTTTGGCAATTCCGGATTAAATAGGCGCTCGGCTAGCATTCGACCTGCTTTCACGGCTACCGGAGTAAGCTCTATGCCACCATCCATAATATCACCGAGCGCGTAGATACCTTTGGCTGTGGTGTTTTGCCATTCATCGACTTTAATATGGCCGCTAGGTGTGGTTTCTACATCTGTCGCAGCGAGGTTGATAAGATCTGTCATTGGCTCACGACCAATTGCCCAGATCAGTTTGTCTACTGTATACGACTCGCCATTTTCAAGATGTAAGGTGACTGAGCCATCCTCTTCTTTGGTCACAGACTGTGGCACCGCGTGAGTGTGCAACGTTGGACCTTCTTTTTCCATTACCTCAGTTAAGGTTTCAACCAAGATAGGATCAAAGTTACGAAGTGGAGCGTGCTTACGAACAAATAGGTGGGTTTCTGTGCCCAAGCTGTGCAATACGCCCGCAAGCTCTACCGCGATATAGCCCGCGCCCACGACTGCTACGCGGCGAGGTTGCTCTTTAAGCTCAAAGAAACCGTTTGAATCGATACCATGCTCAGCGCCAGGAATATTAGGGGTCGTTGGACGGCCACCCACGGTAATATTGATATGATCGGCAGTGTAGTGCTCGCCGTTGACCTCAATGGTGTTGTTATCAACAAACTTAGCAAAGCCATTGATCACGGTGACGCCATTCTTTGCTAGGTAGCCGTTGTAACCTTGGTGAATACGGCCAATGTAGGCTTCGCGGCTTTCTACCAGCTTACCCCAATCGAAGTTCTTTAGTTCAACATCAAAACCATAATCTGGTGCGTATAGTTTAATGGCTTCAGCAACTTGAGCGCCGTGCCACATCGCTTTTTTTGGAACGCAGCCCACGTTTACACAAGTACCGCCTAAGTGCTTTGCTTCTATTAATGCCACCTTGGCACCTCGCATCGCCGCTCGGTTTGCAGATGCGATCCCGCCGCTACCGCCACCGATTGCGATATAGTCAAAATGTTGAGCCATAAAAATTCCTCGCCAATTATTTGTTTTGCTTAAACCCTACTACTTTATATTAAGTAAATAGCAAAAGTGCACAACCGAAGACCGATATTAAGCAAAAATCTGTTCAGATACTTGTAAATGCGGTCATTCACCCTTATTTCAACCTCAATATTAGATTAGAAAATAAAGAGCGTGCCCATGAGTAACCCATTAATCGGGCTAGAAGGATTGCCTCCTTTTTCGAAAATTAAGCCTGAACATATTGTTGAAGCATTAAAATCAGCTATCGCGCACTGTCGTGAAACTATCGACACTGTTTTAGCACAGTCGAATTATACTTGGGACAACTTTGTACTACCGCTAGAAGAAGCGGACGATAAACTTAGCCGCATGTGGTCGCCAGTGTCGCATATGCACTCAGTGGTTAATTCAGAAGCGCTGCGCAAAGCGTATGATGAGTGTTTGCCATTAATCTCCGAATATTCGACTTATTGTGGCCAACATCAAGGGCTATATGAAGCCTATAAAGCAGTAAAAGAGTCAGCTGAGTTTGGTAACTTAACGATTGCTCAGCAAACGTCGGTGGATAATGCACTGCGTGACTTTCAACTTTCTGGCATTGCGCTGGAAGCTGCAAAACAAAAACGCTATGGCGAAATTGTGGCACGGTTGTCAGAGCTGGCATCAAAGTTTGGTAACAATGTAATGGATGCCACTCAGGCATGGCAAAAGCATATTACTGACGAGTCTGAATTATCTGGACTGCCGGAGTCGGCCTTAGCACTTGCCGCTCATACTGCCGAATCCAAAGGATTAGAGGGCTGGGTATTTACGCTAGATATTCCTTCTTACCTTCCTGTGATGACTTACGCAGACAGCCAAACGCTCCGTGAAGAGGCTTATCGTGCTTTTGTAACACGCGCCTCTGATCAAGGGCCTAACGCTGGCGAGTTCGATAACTCAGCGATTATGCATGAAGCGCTTACGCTTAGACACGAACTGGCTCAGTTGCTCGGCTTTTCTAATTTTGCAGAAAAATCACTGGCAACCAAAATGGCTGAAACGCCGGGACAAGTGTTTGCATTTTTGAATGACCTTGCCGCTAAGTCAAAACCACAAGCCGAGCAAGAAGTGGCTGAACTCCGTGACTTTGCGAATAAAGAACACGGTGTAAGCGAGCTAAAACCTTGGGATTACGCATATTATGGCGAAAAATTAAAACAAGCTAAGTATGCGATTTCTGACGAAGCGCTGCGCCCTTACTTCCCTGAACATAAGGTACTTGCCGGTTTGTTTGAAACCGTAAATCGCCTGTTTGGGATCCGTGTGAGTGAAGTCAAAGACGTTGATACTTATCATCCAGACGTACGCTTTTTTGCTATTCACGATGATAAAGGCGAGTTGCGTGGTCATTTCTATCTCGACCTATATGCTCGTGAACATAAGCGTGGTGGTGCCTGGATGGATGACTGCATGGGCCGAAAAATACGCGCAAATGGTGAACTGCAGACTCCTGTTGCTTATTTAGTGTGTAACTTCAATAAAGCCGTTGGTAATAAACCTGCGCTATTTACCCATAATGAGGTAACCACTTTATTCCATGAGTTTGGTCACGGCATTCATCACATGCTAACGCAAGTGGATGCAGCCCCTGTTGCTGGTATTAATGGTGTGGCATGGGATGCGGTTGAGCTGCCAAGTCAGTTTTTAGAAAACTGGTGCTATGAAGAAGAAGCGCTGAACTTCATTTCAGGACACTATGAAACGGGTGAACCGTTACCAAAAGAAATGTTAGACAAGTTACTCGCGGCAAAGAACTTCCAGTCAGCCATGCAAATGCTGCGTCAGTTGGAGTTTTCGCTGTTTGATTTTCATATTCACGCAGACTTTGAGCCAAATACGGATTGCCAAATTCAAGCAACGCTCAATGCGGTGCGTGAGCGCACAGCAGTTGTTAAAGCGCCCGAGTTTAACCGCTTCCAGCATAGCTTTAGCCATATTTTTGCTGGCGGCTATAGCGCTGGCTACTACTCTTATAAATGGGCTGAAGTGCTGTCTGCGGACGCGTTTTCTAAGTTTGAAGAAGACGGGATATTCAATCCGCAAACCGGACGTGAATTTATGCATCACATTCTTGAAAAGGGTGGTTCAGAAGCGCCAATGGTGCTGTTTACTCGCTTCCGTGGTCGAGAGCCAAAAGTGGATGCGTTACTACGCCACAGTGGGATCGCCGCCTAGTTCCTTTTTTCCATTCTTCACGCCTTCTTTTGAAGGCGTTTTTTTGTCTTAGAAAGTGTGACTTTTTGTTAGCAAATTCAATATCTCTGACTATTCTATAAAGATATGAATTAATAGGGAAAGCCACATGACAAAACTGGTTCTTGCCATTGATGATGACAAGCTCGTTCATCACGTTGTTGATGAAGCGTTAGCGCGTACGTGCAAAATATTACATGCGAAAAATGGTGAGGAAGGCTTACGATTAGCTAAAAAATATCGTCCGGATATCATCTTGCTTGACGTTGAAATGCCTGGAGTCTCAGGTTTTGAAGTATGTAAACAACTGAAAAAGCTAGAGGACACCAATGAGATCCCGGTTATGTTTTTGTCCTCTCGTGCCGATATTTCAGAGCGGATGCGGGGTTATAACGCAGGCGCTGCTGACTACATTGTCAAGCCCTTTAACGCCGAAGAGTTGCTAGCGCGTATTAATGTCCTTGATGATTACAGAAAAACGTCGTCGCAGCTCAAACAAGATGTACAGCGTGCCCAAACTACAGCTGAAATCGCCATGACCGACTCTGGTGATATGGGGCGTATAATGCGCTACGTTGGGCAGTCTTATCACGCGCATGATCTCAACACTTTGAGCGCTCATTTTTTAGAGTTTTTTATGCCGATGGAGCTTGATGTTGCGGTGGCCTTTTGGTATCACCAAGACGCAATGTTTTACTCTAGCGAGGGAGCGATTCAACCGATAGAGCAAGAGCTATTTGAGAAACACAAAGATGGCAGTCGCTTTGTTGATTTTGGGCGCAGAACTATCATTAACTATCCTAAAGTTTCTTTACTAATTAAAAATATGCCAGTGGACGATGTTGCCGTTTATGGTCGCTATAAAGATTTGTTTCCGCACATACTGGAAGCCACTGATGCCAAAATCAGAGACATGGAGGTCAGTGAAGATGCCCTCAATAAAGTGGAACATATCGGGCAGGTATTTGCTGAGCTAAGCGATCATTTAAGCGGCGTTGGTGATCATTACAGCGGCAAAGTCGCTGAATTTCAGGCCATGCTAGAGAGTGACAAGCTTGCAGCCATAGAGCCAAGTGAAAGAGAGCGGTTGAAGGAACTCTATGAGCATTTCACTTATCTAAGCGATGAGCTAACCATAATTAAATATAAGTTAGGCGAGGTGACTGAGGTACGTCAGCAACTCATAGAGAGTTTAAACAAAATAGCGAAACCTTGGGGTGCGGATGAAGTGGCGTCACAGGCTGATATCGAACTATTTTAAGTCACAGGATAATCAAAGACACTAGAAAGGGAAAGGGGTATACTGCCACGGTTGGTAACCTTTGGGAGCTTAGCTTGTATATTCACACCCCTTTTGAAGAAAACAGATCCTACCTAGATACGCTAACTAAGCTGTTTAATTTATCCGTGCTTAATATTAACGATGCGGAGTTTCAATTGGTTTATGACGAGCTAGGCCTACAATTACTTAAAAAAGATGAACCAAAGCTCGGCGCTATTCGTGTTGACTTTGTGACAGGTGCAGTCGCTCATCGACGCAAGTTTGGTGGTGGTAAAGGGCAAGCAATTGCAAAAGCTGTCGGCTTAAACAAAGGGGCAGTGCCTACGGTATTAGACGCGACAGCAGGGCTTGGACGCGATGCCTTTGTGCTTGCGTCTATGGGTTGCAAAGTTGTGTTACACGAGCGTAACCCGGTAGTCGCAGCGTTGCTATATGACGGCTTGCAACGCGCCTATCAAGATGCTGAAATTGGCGAATGGGTACAGTCAACTATGCAACTGGAGTTTGGTTCTAGCCATGACTTGCTAGAGCAAGCTGGTTGGCGTCCAGACGTAGTATACCTTGACCCTATGTTTCCGCATCGTGAAAAATCAGCGCAAGTGAAAAAAGAAATGCGGGTATTCCAAGATTTAGTTGGTAATGACTTGGATGCGGACGCGCTTTTGCCTTTTGCGTTGCAGTTAGCCACTAAAAGGGTGGTGGTAAAACGTCCAGACTACGCCGGTTTTTTAAATGATAAAACGCCAAGTATGCAAATAAAAACCAAGAAAAACCGCTTTGACGTTTATGTTAATGCTGCGATGAAATAGCACACCGTTAGCTGATTTAATTTTGTTCAGTAGATGCCTAGATGGATATACGTAAAAAGTATGGTTTTGTGCTATTGCACAGAAAAGGTAACCAGATTTAATCAAGTTGTCATAAATCCTTAATACTCTTGCGGAGCATTTTGATAAAGGGGTTGTGATTCTATGCGCGTGTCTACATTTACTCGGTTATTGGCAATATTATTGACCACTGCGAGCATTCTACTTGGGGCGAGTCTGTTTTGGGCGAGCCAAGTGTTAACCGAGCTTGATACGCAAGATGCCGCTTATAATCAAGTTAAAAATGCGGTGATCATCGAGCTTGAGGGTACAGTAGAAGATTACTTGAGTGCGGGCGATAGCCAGTATTTAAGTAAGGCTGATGAACAAATCAAAGCATTACAGCAAAGTGTGGAACAGTTACCACCTGCACTTGCTGAGCAACTTAAAACGAAACTCATACAACTACAACAAGATATTGCAGGCAAATACCGAGCACTCGGCAAGCTCTCTGGTAATGAACTTGCGTTGTTGGATAATGCGCTCAGGCAAATGTCAGGTTCAGCATCGAGCCTCGTCAAATACGCAATTAAAGCTCAAGATAGTGCTGCCAATGAATCCTACTTTAATCTTGCTTCAGACTACTTTAGCGAAGTATCAAACTTGAGCTTATATACCTACCAATTAGTCATGGCTTACGAACAGCAGACCGAGCAGAGTTTGATGTCGAGCTTAAGCCGGTTACAGGATATTGCCGCGCGAATAGACCGACTCGAAAACTTAGGAGTAATGAGTGAGGTAGACGAAGACGAGCTATTTTTAGGTGCACAAGCGGAAGACTTAGCGCTAGAAATAAAAGCAGAGCTTGTGAGCTGGCCTAAACGTTATGCCCGCGACTTAGAAAATACCTTGCAGCAATCCAAACAACGCCAAGCGGGCATGTTGGCACTGCGAGGTGACATTAAAGCAATTTCAGAGAATATCCTGCAAGCAGAAACCAACTTAAAAACAGAGCAGGCTGACGTAAAAACCAATGTATTTATGCTGTTTGGTGGGGCGATTGGGTTACTCGTGCTCCTTGCGGGTGGTGTGTATTTTGTGCAGTTCAATCAAGTATTAACTCCGTTAAGACAGCTACGCGATGGCTTCGCTCAGCTTATCGAAAGTAATGAGTTACGTAATATTGAAAGTAAAAACCAAGACACTGAAATTGGTGAAATTGCGAGTTACTTTAATCAGTTAATCGATAGGCAGCGAGCAGAAGCGGACGAACGCTCAGAAATGCTGAGTGTGATCAATACCTTTATGGAAGAGATGAACACTAACTTAGCGCAGATCTCTGCACAAGCTGGAGACACGTTTGAGCAAGTGGAGCAAAATCAAGCACAGCTTGACTCGCTTAGGGCGCTTGGGGCGGATGCCAATCAAATCAACGCACAAGTTGCCGACAATGCCAATAACACCTTTGAAGCAATGACACAAAGCGTGTCCTATGCGGATGCTATGTTGAGCGCTTCATCGACCACGCAAAAGCGGGTAGAGCAGGGGTTAGAGAGCTTAAATGAATTACTTAATGGTGTTTCAGATGTGAGTAAAGTGATTGATATGATCAGCTCCATCGCAGAACAAACGAACCTACTTGCACTGAATGCGGCGATTGAATCGGCGCGTGCAGGTGAGCATGGCCGTGGATTTGCGGTCGTTGCGGACGAAGTACGAAAGCTTGCACAGCAAACACAAGCTTCACTGACTGATATTCACCAGCAATTAAATGTTTTGAGTGATAATTCAAACAAGGTATCGACGCAAATTTCGGCTTTGGCAGATGAGGCACAGCAGCAAACCGGTCATGCACAAGAGTTGAAACGCAATTCAGAAGGTGTGGCAGAGAGCGCACAAAGCGCCAACCAAGTTGCCGCCCATGCCATGGATCTTGCCAATCAACAATCAGATCTTTTAGATACCTTTGGTCACGCTATGGATAGTATGAAAGGTCAGGTTAATAGCTCACATGAGCAAGTGCAACAAATCCAGCAAAGCCTTAAAGAAAAAATGCGGGAGATCAGAGACACTTTAGGTTTGCAGTAATCAGGATTGTGCCATAGGTCGAGCTTTATCTCGGTTACTGCAAGCTAAAACGTCGGAGCCGC
>NZ_PNDS01000129.1 GCF_005886535.1 Pseudoalteromonas sp. S2755 | reverse complement strand
ATAGTTAGGTTTAAAGCTTGATTGGATTAACTGGATTAACTGGATTAACTGGATTAACTGGATTAACTGGATTAACTGGATTAACTGGATTAACAGCAAAACCTTAGATAGTTTTAGCGAATCGAAAACCAGTAACTTAACGTGCTGAGCAGCAGGGATTGGACCTCCGCCACAGCACTTTGATTATTAGGTCCCTAGAACCTTGTCGCTATGTTATTTATCACATTTTGAAACTGTGATTGTTGCCCAAAAACCTCTATTTTATGAATTACTTGTGCTTCAAGAATAAACACTACCCCGTGTGCTTCCTCTTTGTTGTAACTACTAAATATCGTAATTTCTTGAATAGATATTTGTTGAACATTCTGTATTTGATAGGTGCTTGCGACCTCTTCTGAAAGTACCTGGAGCCAAGCAGGCAATTTCACTCTTGAATCGACCTCAAACAAACTCCGTATAAATTGATGTTCATGCCCAGATAAATCAACAGCAGGTACAAACTTTTGCGGATCTAACGTTTCGTGAAGTAATTTACTGTCTTTAAACGCCAACACTAACGTTTCAGACACATGCGAAATAGTGATAGGTGAATCAACCTTTAACTTGACGACCTTCGATAAGATAAGCTCTTGAGCGCTAACCTGCACGCCCCAAAGCAATAGAAAAGTTGCAAATATCATCCTTATTATGCGTTGTTCCTTTCAATTTATTTTATGTGATTACCGCAAAGCGATTTAGCTTTCAGACATCTCCTTGCAAGCAACTCGCTTTTGATTGCATAAACGGCAAACAGCCTAGCCTAGATCACATAAATTAACTTTACCTTAATGCTGTTACCTCACAAACTTGATTGCACCAGTCACATTTCTTATCAATTATGTTCCAACTAATTTGCAATATTTTTGGCGTCATAGCATGACAATAACCATTTGTTTTTATTTCTTTTAATCTGGTGAACGTGCAGATATTTTTGAGGGGGAGCGTCGTATGAAAATAGGTACATTTATTGATGCATTGAAAAGAAAGTTTCAGTATGATGATTTATTGGCCGCTTTGGAAATAATAACAACATAATAAATAAGGAATAATGATGAAATACCTTGCCATTTTTTTGCTCATGTTTGCCTCTTTTCAGAACCATGCGGTTGTCAAAAGACATGATGTTGACCCTGACTTGTATAAGGTTAACAGCATTCCGCAGTTTTATGTTGATATGCCATTCCAAGGCGGTTCGGTGTTAATTGATAAGCATTGGTTGTTGGCACCAGCTCACGTCATTTATACGTTTATGTATGACTACCAAGACAAACCTATCATGGTGCATGGTGTTGAAAATCAAATTGCACAAATCATTATTCATCCGGATTACAAAAAGGTAGAAGGTGATTGGAGTGAAGGCGACCCGACACCGCTTATGGAGCAGCTAAATAACGCCAAAGATATTGCATTAATTCGCTTAAGTAAGCCAGTAACACATATTCAACCCATCGCTATATATGAGGGAAATGAAGAGTTAGGCATGGAAATAACTGGGTTTGGTCGCGGCGCTATCGGAACGGGGATAACGGGTGAAGAGCACGATTCTGAGGGACCAAGCCTAACGACCTATGCATGGTATCAAGTCACCAAATTTTTCTCAGATTGGGCTTTCACTCAAGACGACTATCAAATGCATGTTTACAACAACGTGATCACAGAAGCAAAAGCCCACTGGCTCAGATTTACCTTCGAACAAGGAGCCGATGCGCTACCGTTAGAAGGCACCATAGGCTCTGGAGATAGCGGCGGCGCAGCAATCATTTATCAAGGCTCAACACCGGTATTGGTTGGATTAGCAGCGTGGCGAGAAATTGAAGGCGATTTGGAAAATTATACTTTAGGCAAATACGGTTCAACCGCAGTATTAACGCGTGTATCTTATTACCAAGATTGGATAAATAAGCATATCAATAAAGGTCAGTAGCAAGTATAGCGCTTCTAAAAGGCAGACCATAAAACGGTTGCTAAATTTACCAGCGTCTAATCTAGGTTAGTTTTTATTTGCTGTAAATTTCAACCGTCCATAGCTAGATGCGGAGGTTTTATGGATTACAGAAAATTTTCACCTAGTGAAAATTTATCCTCATTTATCAATTGCTTTTGGACATTGGAAATTACAGCAGATAAAAATGCCGCAAAGCAACGTATTGTCCCCGACGGCTGCATTGAGCTGGCGTTTATATTGGGCGACGATATTAAGCGCTATACATCAGAACATGAATACATACTGCAACCGCGCGCAATGGTACTTGGCCAAACCGTTTCACCTTTTTATATTCAACCAACCGGATACGTTCAAACCTTTGCAGCCAGCTTTTTTCCTTATGCCTTTTCCCACTTTATTTCGGAGCCTATAAAAAACTTAAAAAACCAGGAAACATCGATTTACGAACTGTTTAAACACGATGAGGCCACAAAGCTTGAAAGTGATATCATCCAAGCGCGAAACACAAGCCAAAGGATCGAAATTTTAGAGGCCTTTCTCCTTCACAAGCTCAGCGACCCGCAGAGAATTGAGCACATAGTAAAAACAACGGTAGACATTATCTTTGCACAAAATGGCGATATATCGGTTAATGCAATCACCAAATCAAACCTCAACAACAGGCGCCAACTAGAGCGGAAGTTTTTAGACCTTGTCGGTATTAGTCCAAAACATTTAAGTAAACTTGTACGCTTGCAAAGCGCGTTAACACTCCTCATAAATCGAGAAGACAACCTCACCAACATCGCGTACAAAAGCAATTACTATGATCAGTCTCACTTCATTAAAGACTTTAAAGCGCTCACGGGGGTAAGCCCGCGAGCGTTTCTCGATGACGAAAGCATGACGCTTTCACGGCTTTTCTATAAATAGTCCTGTCGCTTTTTTACAATTAATTGTTGTCTCCCCGCATTATCTTAAAGTCGAACTCGTTGAGCCTTAAACGAGCCCAGTAAACCCAACCTAGTCACCAATAACTAGCCGACACACAATAAAATAAGGACGATAACATGCACAGCTTTGCATCAATTTTTGAAATTCCAGCAACCGACTTAACCCGCGCCGTAAATTTCTACAGCCGCATTTTTGCGGTCTCCATTGAAACCATAGATATGCCTGAAATAACAATGGCACTCTTCCCGTACGAAGAGCAGTCTACCGTAGGTGTGATTGTTCAAGGCGAAGGTTACACTCCTTCCAGCACTGGCCTCACTCTGTATTTAAACGCGGGTGAAGATTTACAGCAAGTGCTATCGAAAGTAGAAGAAAGCGGTGGAAAAATACTGACCCCCAAAACCCCACATGCAGACGAAAGCGGCTTCTTCGCGTTATTTTTAGATACAGAAGGCAATCGGTTAGGCCTGCACTCACCAAAGTGAATTCGCGTTTTCATGGTAATTGGAATGAGTTAATACTTGCGATATAACTCTGCCCATAAGCAGAGTTTAATTTTTAACCGAGGTAAGTTTGCCATATTCGCTTATCCCATAACACTTTGCTTGGATATTGCTGTTTTTGCGCCGCTTTGGGCTTTACTACTTTTTCCGATCTTTCTGTTGGTTGACTTTGATTAATCATTATTTTGCCCTCGAGTATGACCTCTTCGAAGTGCACATAAAGGGCAGTGAAGATTTGCATGTTTTCGCTCAAGACTAAAGTAATTGCATTGCCCGCTTAGCATGATGTACAACAACTTAAAGTATGATTCTTTTGGTTTTACTTTCTGAGTTTGTTCCTTCATCACTCACCACCTTAAAAATTAAAAAAGTGTGAATAAATAGTCTTATGAATACTTGAACGCATTTTGTACTCACCTGCACTTACCATTTTTTCTTGCTATAGAAGTAAGAGAATATATGAGCTTGCGTCTAATATTTTTGACGATTTACAGTGGTTACCGATCAGGGTGAGAGCATACTTCGTTAACGACCATTAACCGAAGATAAGCTCTGCCCTGGGTGCTTAAGACACCTCACTCAACTATTGGCTCATCCGTCCTGAGCACTTCTCTTCTTTAAAGTCACAACTGGTTAAACGATATTGAACGCAGTTACCAGTTAAGCAGCAGGTGTCGTGGATATCGCCGGGTAAAAACACTCGGCAATCGCCGGCTTTGAGCCTATCTATTCCTCGGGATACAGTGTGGATTTCATCCTTGTGATGGATGTCACTTATTTTCCTTTTTGGTAAAAGTGTTTTGCAATATCTTTATACCGTACTCTCCCGTTAAGGGGAAGGAGTCCATACATCTCCCACAAAACTACTTAGACTGTTAATTAGGAGGCGATGCAGATAGTTTTTGTAACCCTTGCAAACAGCTTCATCGTAAAAACGTAGAAGATCTTACAAGCAACTTATTCCCCCTCCATCACACCCGAAAAGCATAAGCTGATATGCAATGTGCCGACAGGATGTCGGCTAAGTCTTGTCTGGCATCATGGACGTGCCTTACAAGACGGTTGCACTATATCGGCTTAAGATTTGAGGATTAAGTGTGATGCTGGGGCGGCGTTTTCTTGGTTCGTTCTTTTGCGTCGTTTCAAAAGAATGAACGAGGAGCGCATGAATGCGCTTTGATATTAACCAAGGAAGGGATGCTTGATTAGGACTGTTTTGTAAAATCAAGTAGTTAACCTGCTTAATTGCTCAGACTAGCGGCCTCTGTATGCTTAAAAAATATAATTGCTCATCAAGCCAAATTTAGGTGTAATGAAAACATAATAAGCACTGAGTAATGCAGGGAATGCTTACGTAATAATAGCTGAGTAGACTAGCTAGGTTAGCTAGAGCCTCCAAAAAGCCTATTTTTCTAAGTAAGCCATAGCATAAATAACACCAACTCTGATACATCGAGTTGGTAGCGACTCAGTCCAACAAGCGATTGTACAATATAAACTGTGTGTCGCTTAAATATTAAAATGTTATGTTCACTTCGGCACTACCGTAGCCCATGAGGAAAAGCTTTGAATACTTATTATCACGTAATATTAGAAACAACTGAAGTCGACTCGAAAGGAAAGCGAAACAGCGAGTACTTATTCGACTGTCAAGACTTAGGTGAGTTATATGAGGATGTAATTGATCCTTATGTTAAAAAGAAAGAGCTTTACATTTCTGGCAGGCAAATAGATTTCGAAAATGTTCACTCTTTAATTGTTAAATCCTCTTCGCAGCCAATAAGTTCTTTGGTTGATGCAGCTAGAAATAGAGTGCCTTCTGGTGTTTTTTATGTGCCGATAGCTCCTAGTGTTGTTCGCGGGAATCAAGGGTTAATTGATGTCACTAAAAAATTAGTAAAGCAAAAAAGAGCTGAGCTCGCAGAAACTCAAAACCAGTCTTCATGTACCCCACTTGAAATCACTAAAGACGCAAAAAAGAAAGTGTTCATTGTTCACGGCCATGATGATTTAGCAAAAACACAAATGGCTAGGTTCATCGAAAAGGCAGGGTTGGAACCAGTAATTTTACATGAGCAAGTGAGCTCGGGAATGACCATTATCGAAAAGATTGAGTCATATAACGGAGTAGGCTTCGCGGTAATTCTCTATACCCCCTGTGACTTTGGTGGCTCTAATAAATCGGATGCAACCCCTCATCCTAGGGCGAGGCAGAATGTTGTATTTGAACATGGCTACTTTTTAGGGCATTTAGGTCGCTCTAAAGTATCGGCATTCGTGAAAGGCGACATAGAAACGCCTAATGACATTAGTGGTGTAGTGTACACATCATTAGATGATGCTGGTGCCTGGAAAATGTCATTGCTTAAAGAGCTTAAAGCTGCAGGTTATTCAGTTAATGCCGAGTCATTAATTTAGATTTCGAACATAACAAGTGGCTGCTGCGGACATGCCTATGCTGCGCTCCGGCGCGCCGCAAAGCCAAGCGTTATAGCTACACGTGAATAGGAGCTCATGTTGAAGTCAGATAAGAAGCAAGATGGGGCTCAGAAAATATTGTCTGAGCCGGTGTTGGTTGCATTTCCTGAGAACGCAAAGAAAGTTAGAAGTCATCTTATGATTCTATGTTTTGTTTCCTTGTTTCTTACCTTGGGAGGCGTCGGTATAGATCCATCATCTACATTTTTCGGGTTAAAGTTCAAAAATCTTGATGATGAATTGATATTTTATGGACTTGTTGTTCTTCTGGTTTATCAGCTAATTCAATTTGTTTGGTACAGCTACGATGCTTTACAGGAGTGGGAGCTGAGAACAACGGGAACCAAAGGGGCATTTTCTCCTGTAAATAATCGGAATTTTGAGGAAAGTGTTCATCCTGATTTTCCATCAGATGCTAGAAACTCAACTTTATATTATTGGTGGAAAACACAAACACAATACATTGGAAACTTAGAGCCTTTATTTAACGATGCCAAAGAAAAAATGGATGAGTTTGAAAAAAGAGTCCATGAGGCAACTGACAGAGGTAACCTATCTAGAGACACGCAGAACATAAGTACTCATGTAAAGCCTCTAAAAAAATCTTGGGCAGAAGTTTCATCATCTCTAAAAGCCATTGAAGAAACTCTAGGTTCAGACCAAATACCTGTCTCACTTGGTATCTTCGAACGTCGCTTTAAATTTTTTCTTGTCAGCCAAAACCTAAGATGGATTTTAGTTGAATATGCAACTCCAATAGCTTTAGCTTCAGTGTCACTGTATTTTATTTGTGAAAGGTTGGCGTCAAATGGGTAAAGCTATAACAAGGCGTGGCACAGGACTTTCTGTCGATTCTAATTCATAACTGTCCAAAAACGAGCTTTCTGAACGTCAGCTACCATAATTGACTGCAAGCTATCATGGTAGCTGTTAAACGCCGCTATTTGCACAAAACGCCATGGTTAGATGTCAGCGAAGACAATTAAACCCACTATCGCCTTGAGTTTTTGCAAACCACTACATCTCACTTAAATACTGGATCATCCGTCCTGAGCGTTTTTCTTCTTTGAAGTCACAACTGGTTAAACGATATTGAACGAAGTTGTCTGTTAAGCAGCGGGTGTCATGGATATCGCCGGGTAGAAACACTCGGCAATCGCCGGCTGTGAGCGTGTCTGTTCCTCGGGATACAAGGTGGGTTTCGCCGTTTGCTGTGGTGATGGGTTTGTAAGTTGTCATTTCCATTTCGCCAGATTGCACAGCATAAAATACCCAACCTGCGCCGTGATCATGGGGCGGGCGGTACGTGCCCTTTTCTTCGGCATGGACTAGCAGCATAAAACCATGGTCAGGATCTTGGTAGAGTGTTTTTGATGCCAGTCTTTCACGCATAATGCTCTCAAGCCAAGGCTCGTGCGGTGGAGACTGAGTAAGCTCACTTAACAACTCACGTACTGTTACTGTGGTGCTTGAATTTAGCCCGCTCCAGTTGGCTTTTATGTCATTGACGATTCTATCTAAGCTATTTTGCATTGCCTCTGCCTCTTACCGTTTGGTCACTGTCATTCGTTTAAGAGGAGCATACAACTTCAAGTTCACTTTAAGTCAAGCAATAGAATTGCTCGAATAAGAACGGTTTTGTTTAAAACTGATAACTTAACGAAAGTTTGATGGTGCGACCAAAAATGGGTCTAGCGTAAAAGATGGCCTCTTGATGGCTTAAATCGTCCCTAGGGTTGCCCTCAGTCAATCCCAAAGCATTGGTGAGGTTTTTAACCTCAAGCTGTGCGCTGATCTGTTCATTAATTGCCAACTCTGTAAATAAATCCCATGTTTGATAGGCCGGTAAGGCAAACCGATTGGCGATATCGGAATAGCGCTTACCAACATACGACCAGGTGATAGCCGCGGTAATAGGTCCTGCTTTGTATTCCGGCGTCAGTCGTAGTTGTAACTCCGGCGTGCGTGTTATTTGATTGCCATTAAATTCGCTTTGTGGCAATTGCTTGGGAATGCCATAAAACCCAGCGTCTTGCCACACACCTATTGCTCTAAATTGCAAGGCTGGACTATATTGATAGTCAAATTCGAACTCCAGCCCTCGTGTTTGGGTATTGATTGAAACGGCTTGTTGAGTCGTAGCCGCGCCGCGATATACCGTGAGCGGGAGCGGATCAAACTTAGTCTCAAATAACGCGCCACTAAACTGCCAATCAGCGGTTTGATAACGCAGTCCAACTTCACCTAACGCCAAGCGAATGGGTTGACCAAAGTCTTGTTGTACGCGCTCCTCTTCACTTTTGGCCCACCCGCGGCCATTGCCGTAATTAATGAGCCGTGGCATTTCAAAGGCGTCGGAGTAACGTGCAAATATCGCCATCGCGTCGCCAATTTGGTAATTTGCGCCAATGCTGAGCGCATTTTGCGTAAAGGAATCACGTAAAGTGGTAGCCGGGAGATAGTGAGAATAAGCGGCTTTTGATGAGTTCGTGTACGACTTTACCCCCTCTAGTAGCGTGCTGGTGAGATTAAGGTGTTCGTTACGAAGTGCCAGGTCAACTCTAAGGTTTTCAGTGAGCTGCCAGTCTATATTGGCATACAACGAATGTGATTGAGACAAGCCGCTACCGCTTAAATAAACGGGACCGGCGTAAGATAAAAAGCCTTGCTCGGTAAAATTGGCAATCACATTTTCTTGCCCATCAACCAGTACGATGTCCAGTCGCTCGGGTTGATGCTTTACATCCGTTAGCAACGCGCCAAGCCATTTATCTAGTGGTAACTCATCGAAATCACTTCGTGCGTAAATATGGCCGAGGGTCAGTGACCACTGCGCGTCGAGATAGTCCACACTAAAATGATTTACCAGCTGCTGTTGCTTATAACGTGAATATAAAGGATAGCTAGCGGTCACGAGACCATTACCATTAAGCGTTGCAGGGTTGGCAACTAAGGTGTTATCTGAATACCGTAAGTATCGAGGGCGCAATGCGCTATTTGCAAAATGGCGTTTAAATTCGGTGATATCGGCGTGTTGCAATCGGCTTGTGGCGTCGACTATGGTTTGGTTGCCTAAATTCATTAAGGTATACAAGTCATTGTTTAAGCTTGAAAATCGCGTACGATTACTCAGGTTAACAGATTCAAAAAGTGGTGTGTTAAACAGTAAAGTGTAGCTGTTTAGGCGTGTTTGCTGGGCGTCTTCTAAGTCACGCTGCACGCATCCTTCCGGAGTGAAGAAGGTGAGCGACCTGAGATCGTCGCTCAGTAGCGTCCCATCGTCATAAGGCAGACTCGCCAGCTCTCGAATTTCGCCGCTATTTTGCATCACTAAAGGCGCGTAAAAGCTGGTTTTATCGTTTAAATGTTTATAGCTAAAATCAAGCTCAAATGCGTCGGTTAACCAGCTCACGCGCGCACTCACTTGGCCGCCTAAGTCGCTTTGATAGCCGGGCTCCCGAATACCGTCGGAGATACGATAAAACCCACCTGCCGTATAAAACCATTCATCATTCAACGCTCCGCTAAACACGCCATCAAAACGGGTGTAGTCATAGCTCAATCCCTGACTCACTTTCACTAAATTAAAAGGATTTTCTGAGCCTCGCCTGCCGATATAGTTCACCATTGCCGCAGGCCCGTTCACGGCAAAAATACCGCTACTGCCGCCCCGCACCGCTTCAATGGCTTGATGGGTTAAGTCTGGACGTAAAAAAAAGTCCCCCCAAATACCGTCATAGGTCACGGGTAAACCATCTTCCATCAGGCTGATAAATCTAAACCCTTCGCCGCCTCTAAGTCCCCTTGGCGCAACGTTATTGTTAGTTTCACCACCCGAGTCTTCAACCCAAAAACCGGTGATATTTTTGAGCGCTTCTGCGCTGGAATACGGTGTTTGTTTTTCAAGTTGCAGGCTTGCAAGCTGAGTGATTGAAATTGACGAGTTTAAAATGCTACGGTTTTTGCCGCTTACACCCGTTACGATAATACGCTCAAAGTGTTGTGCAGACTCAAGTTTTTTAGGAGTCACAAAAATACGCTGCTGCTCTGGGTCTAGGGAAAAGTCGTAGGCGGCTTGCTGAAAGCTGGTGAGCAAGACTTGTTCGAGGGTGTAGCGGCCGGTTACCTGCTCAACACGAATGTTATCTGGAATTTCGGCTGCACTTAACTGCCAGCCACTTTGCGCAGCAATATCGAGTAAACGCTGCTGCAAAGTCGCTTTAGGCAAGTTAAATTGATGATCCGTGGTAGCAAAAGCAACGCCACCAAACCATATTAACCACGCTAACAGCGGGATTAATAGCTTGAATAACATAGTTTAAATCAATGTATTTATTATTGTATAAACTTTGTACCACTTATATTGTGACTTTGCTATGACACTTTTAGCTAATTTGCGACTAGGGTGTATTCCTCGCCTTTTTGCATCACAGTGATTGGATAGATTTTTTCTAAACTGTTGAGCCAATCGCCTATTTCAGTGGTTAAAAAGGTGCCATTGTAGGTCAGTTTTGCTAGGCGTTGATCGCTTAACTTCACTTTGATTTCGCTATATCGCGACACGTCACTAAGCACATTGCCTAATTCTGCGTTTTGATACACTAAGTAGCCTTTTTGCCACGCCATGGTCAACGCTTCACCTTGGGCTTTACTACGGGTAACTTTGCCTTGCTGTGTAACCTCTACCGCTTGCCCTTGGGTCAATTTGATTGCTTGTTGCTGAGTCACAGCCACACGGCCCTCAAGCACATCAACTCTAATTGAAGCCGGATTGGCGCGAACATTAAACACTGTGCCTAGCGCCTCAACTTGGTTGTTTTGGTAGCGCACGATAAACGGTCGCTGTTTGTCTTTACTCACGCTAAACAGCGCTTCACCTTGATACAACAGCAGTTCTCTTGAAGTGTTGCTGTAGCGTACAGCCAATTGGCTATTGGCCCCTAAATCAACCTGACTATTATCATCAAGGGTAATGGTGCGGTGCTCATTGACCTTAGTTTGAAAGAACTCGCTGTACACTGTATCGACTGTTGCTGGCTTAGCACTGGCAACAGGAGCTTGCTGTAGTGGCTGCTCTGGTGCCATAAAAGTCACCAAACCAACCAGCAGCAAAGTCGCGGCAATCGCAAGATACCAAGACTGAGCGCGGCGTTTGGATAATGGCTTAATGTCAGTTGCAGCCGTGGCGTTTTGTGCATCCAGCTGTGCAAGCTGCTGAGTAACATAGTCATCGTCAAGTTGGGCTGAAAGCGTCCAAAGCTCCAACATGTTGTTGAACACATCACTGTGTAGCGGATCTTCAGCTAACCAAGCGTTTAGCGGCTGTGGATAATGAGTGCTGTCATGAGGTGAGATCTGCTGCTCGTCTAAGACTAACAACCAATCAGCGGCTTGTTCTTCAATTATAGCTAAATCGTCAGATAATGGAGTCATGTTTATATCCTTAACACTCATGATCAAAGCTCATGCTGTAACTGCTGGTAGCAATGACGAACTGCACGTAATACATATTTTCTTACCATACTTGGGGATATCTGTAAGGTCAAAGCTATCTCCTCATAGCTTTGACCACGTATTTTATACAATAAAAAAGCCAGCCTACATTTGTCGGGTAAGCTTGCGAGAGACTTTTCCATTTCTTTAAGTAGCTCTTGGTTGTGGTGGTTTTGTTCAGGGTTAGCACTTGCACAAGGCTGTGGCATTTGATCGCTATCGTGCTCACGATCATCAAACGGGCTACGCGCTTTACGCCGCAGCTTATCAATGGCCAAATTGGTTGCAATTTTATACAAGTACGCGGCGATATAGTTGCTGACATTATCCTGCTCAAGCCCAAGCAATTTCACAAACGCCTCTTGGGCAACGTCTTCCGCCTCACGTTTGTCTAACCCTTTGCCCATAATGTGGCGGATCAGCTTTTGCTGTTGTTTTAAAAACAACTCCTCTACTTGCTGACGACGTGCAAGGTCGTCGTTTGCAGCTACCTTAGTGGTATCGACTGCTTTACGCTTAAAAGATAATAACGGTGGCATGAATACGCATCCTACTCTTCCATTTGTGTTAGCGTGCAGCGAACCCATAAATAGCCAAAAATTAATAAGTTCGCTGGCGTTGCTTAAATCAACTTGCTTAATTAACCGTTGCGACTCGGCTTACCTTGCCCGAATCACTCACCGTTCTGAGTTGTACTTTAGATGACGCGGTCAATGTCACAGGCCCTTCATAGCGATGCCATGTTACGCCTTGGTCAATCGAATACTCCGTAGCCATGCCAACAAACCGGGTATTGACGATTAACTTACCGCCTTCAATCGCGCCTCCAGGTAATGGAATACGATAATTTACCCCTACCTGCTGTGGTATTTGAGCATTAATATCGACCACTTGGTAATAGTCCAATAGTGGTAGAGCGTATTGTCCTAAGGTATTGGTAAAGGTGTGCCAAGCCTCGGTAGTCGCCGTGCCTTGCGCTGGCATATCTTGCACCCATGCACGTTCAGCGGCACCCAACAATTTCGGGAAAGTCATATAATCAAGAATTTCTGGTGACTTTTGGTTTTCGCCAAATAGTTGCGCCTGAATACCTTGAACATTTTGTTTACCCGCTTCGCTCAGTAACACCCATTTTGGGTCCCACGGCACTGGATTGCCGAGCTTGTCACGCTCTGCATTGGCGTAAATATTAAACGGACGATATTCAAACGCCTTTTTGGTATCTGTGTAACCTGCCCAGTGATAGCCTATTTCATCAGGATGTTTGTTATACGCAAGGTCAAGATACAAGTTTGTCGCATGGGCCAGCACGACTTTGTAACCTTGGTTAGCAAACTTGTAGGCCTGATGCTCATTGCCCCAACCCCACACGTTATTCCAAAACACGGGGAATATCTCACCGTAACTTACATTACCCGTACCATTGTGCGATAACACATCGCCCCAAGTTGCCATATCAAAGCCATGCAGATTGACTATCTGCTTCCAGCGTAAAAAGAAGTAGTCAAACAGCTCTGCATCGGTTTTGCCCGCCGTAGCTGGATTTTGATCGACCGCTGGAGATTGCGCCCACCATTCATTCGGACCTAAATGTGGCAGCTCGTCACCACCGCCATGCAACCGAGTCAATGTCGCATCGGGCACGGCATCATAAATAGCACGTGTTTCTTTCACCACATGGTTGAGGAAAGTAAAGGTGCTCTCAAGTGCTGGGTTCACAAAGTTGTCGGTATAAAATTGTGGGGTGTAATACTGCGACTGGTCGAGCGGATCAATCAATCTAAAACGATTTGCTTCAACTGGGTCGCTATCTTTGTATTTGTTGTAGCGATATTCCATCGCTTTGATTGCTGCGCGCGCATGGGCTGGAAAATCATATTCGATGATCACATCAATATGACGGTCAGCGGCATACTGAAGAATTTCTTTAAAATCATTCACCGTGTAGTAGCCCCAGCCTTTACCGAGAAAGTTTTGCTGAGCAATTTCAAAGCCCTGATAACTAGGCGCGATACCTAAGTTTGCAGCGGTTTCATCCGTGGGTTTATTTTCAATCCCATCTCCTGCTGCAAAGCCATTGGCAGCTCCCATAAACGTATGCAGCATCGTGCTTTCGCTCAGGTCATACCCCCGCTTTGCCCCAAACTCCGTGAGTTCAGGAATACCGGGTATTTCTAGTCGCCAACCTTCATCGTTGGCAAGGTTAATTTCAAATTTGTTTAACTTGTAAAATGCCATTAAGTCCAACAACTTAAATACCGTTTCTTTGCTTTGGAAATTACGCGACACATCCAGCATCATGCCTCGATATTCAAATCGTGGTGCATCCAAAATAGTGCTAGCGGGTAGTACGGCATTGTCGGACAAAGTGGCTGAGTTTTTAGCCGCTTTATACACAGTAGTGGGGATCATTTGACGAAGTGTTTGGATACCATAAAACACCCCTTGGGCGTCACTTCCGGTGATGGTGATCCCCGAGAATGCATCGACTTCAAGCTTATAACCACTAGAGTCCGGCTGATTGTCTTGATTGGTATCGAGATTTGGGTCTAGCTGCAACTTGATGAGGTTCGGGCCATTTTGCACAGTGCTATTAATCGCAAATGTGCCACTCAGAATATCGCGCAGCGCAGTTTGTAAGAAAGTGGCTTCTTTAGCCAATGATGCTGGCGCTGAAATGCTGGTTAATTGGCTCATCAAAGTTAAGAATTCATCATTCGGTGTGACCACTGAATGGGGCTGTGGAACCAAGCGATTTTTCAGCGGCAATGCCATGTGCGTTGCGCTGTTTTCGGCGAATCGGATGGCGGACGTTTGCACCGGCATATTATCGTTAACCGCTTGCTTTGTTTGTTTTGGATCGCTTGGGTCCATCACCACGTCCACCAGCACAGCTTGAGGCGCTTGATTATTGTAGCTAATGTGAAAACCCGACGGTGAGTCGTTTTTCAGCATTTGCCAATACTGTGCAACGATTTCAATAGTACGAGATTCACCCGGTTGAATGGGGGCAAAACCCGCGGTGGGCTTAAGTACAAAGTAATCACCACTTTTTGCGTCATCGGCATTTTCTAAACTTAGATTCTGTGCGGCGATATGCTGGCGCGCATACTGACCATTTGGATCTGAGTCTGGTAGTACGCTTGCAGGCGGCCTTACCGAGCTAAAATAAAGCGCCCAGCCAGACTCACCCAATGGCTCAAGACCATTATTAGTAATCGTCAGACTGCCAAGAAAAATATTCTCTCCAATGCCATGATCCACGACTTGCCAGCGTAATGCTAAGTTATCTGGGTGAGGATATGCGACGCTGTAGTGGCTCGCAGTCAACAAGGCTAAGCCTGACAGTGAGGCAGTAATTATCTGTTTTTTTGCAAACATGTTGGCTCCTAAAGTATTGTTATTGTTCGGATAGAGCGCGTACTGCTGCCACTCTACCTATGTAAACGTTTGAGCCGAGGAAATTGGGAATAGAATCGTAAATAAAGCCCTAATTAGGGCTTGTGTGATTAATATACCGCTATTTCATCGATATACAGGGGAAGTTTGGGGATTTGAATATCGTCAGATTGCTTACTATTAATGGCCACCACCTTTAAAAAGCGCACACTTACAGGAGCAAACGACAACACCGACATGGGCCCACGCGGATTATTAACCTCAGCTAACGTTTGCCACTGCTGTTTATCACTTGAACCCAGCACTTGAATATGTGTTGGCGGGTGCAGTTGTCTATGTCGCCCGCTGTCAAAGCCCAGCTTAACCTGCTGCACTTGCGTTGACGCATCTAAGTCAATGACCGCCTCAAGATCGGTATCGTAAAAAATCGCATAATCATCAACGCTGTAAAATTGATCATAAGCAAATTGACCATCCTGCAGCTTAGTCGCAGAGCCTTCGGCGGCTAACGAGGCGAGCGTTATTTCTTTTCCCAGCGCTAAATGAGGTGAAAGCGTTAAACGCGCATCGCCTACCAATTGCCCTAAATCGCTTACATAACTGCGGGCGCGAAGCTGCGTTTCGTCAGTTATCACTAGCGGCTTTTGATATTGCTGCGATTGTAGCGTTGGCTCGCTGCCGTCTAAGGTATAGTAAATAGCCGTGTCGGCAATTTCAGAGGTAATGGTGGCGACGAGCCGCTGACCGTTAATCTCGCTTGAAATAATAGGCTTATGGCTACTATAAGCGGTATTAAGGTGCATCTGCTGGTAGCGTTTTAAAAGCGCGGGTAACCGATATTGGCTGTAATCAGACCACGACTTTTGTGTTTTATTCGACCACAATGTTTCGGCCAGCGCACTCAAGCGTGGAAACAGCATATACTCAGCATGGCGAGGTGTTTTTATATATTCAGTCCAAAGTGCACCTTGCGCACCAATAATAAAGGCTTGTTGCTCAACGGTTAAGTGGCTGGGCTGTGGCTCATATTGATAAACGTTTTTTAGACTTGAAAGCCCGTGGATAGCTTTAGGCTCGTCAAGATTGCGCGATTGATAGGCATCAAAATAAATATATTGATAAGGACTCATTATCACCTGATGGCCCATTTTTGCAGCTTGAATGCCTCCTTCCGTGCCACGCCAAGACATGATCACGGCGTCATCCGCCACCCCTCCTTCTAATATTTCATCCCAACCAATTACCGTTTTGCCAAGATTTTGGACGATTTTAGCGACCCGTTTAATAAAATAGCTTTGCACTTGCTCAGGTGTGGTTAACTGATGCTGTTGCATCAACTTTTTCACCTCGGGGCTTTCTAACCACTGCTTTTTTATCACCTCATCGCCACCAATGTGGATATATTGGCTCGGAAACAGCTCGGCAACCTCTTTGTATACAACACCAAGAAACGCAAACACGTCTTCTCGGGGACAAAGCACATCTTCAAAAATCCCAAACTGCGGCTGCACCTTTACTGTGCGCTGATGGCAAGATAACTCTGGATATGCGGCAAGCATCGCACTGCTATGCCCCGGAATATCGATTTCAGGGATCACTTCAATATGTCGTGCCTGTGCGTACTCAATCACTTCCTTAATTTGCGCCTTGGTATAAAAGCCAGACACCGTTTTATTATCAAACAATGGTTGATAATCATAGGTATGGCCAACCACGGTATGAGGCCGTGTTGCCCCAATCTCGGTTAGTTTAGGGTACGCATCAATGGCAATTCGCCAGCCTTGATCATCGGTTAGGTGCCACTGGAAGACATTGAATTTATGCATCGCCAGCCAATCGATATAACGCTTCACAAAAGCCACATCGAAAAAGTGCCGACTTACATCTAAATGCATGCCACGGTATGAGAATCTGGGCTGATCTTTTATTTCTACCGCAGGTATTGCCCAACTCGCCTGATTGATGGGCATACGCGACTCAATCTCAGCAGGGAGTAATTGTCGCAGCGACTGCATCCCCCAAAATAATCCGGTCGCAGTATTCGCTTGTATTTCAACCCCTTCAGGTGTAACGCTCAGCGCATATCCCTCTTGAGATAACGCTGCATCGACAATCTTAAAGGCAATACTATTTTTAGTTGTGCTATCAGCCTGAGACACTGGCAACTGATAGCCCGTAGGCGAGCGCAAAAAGGTCGCTAATTGCTGCGCAACGCTTTGAGCTTGCTGCTGGTTAAAGGTAATTTTACTATCATGGGTAAGGTTAAAGTGACCATTACCAAAACTAGCGCTCACCGGTTTTGGGGTGATCTGTAGCGCTGCACAAAGTGGTGTGAGCAACAAAGAAAACAGTAATAAACTGCTTTGCAAAAATGTATAAAAGACACTCTGGTTCATAAATAACTTCCTGAGAAAAGCCCGCTTTTAGCGGGCTTGAGTGAACTAATGAGCACTGGGCAGTGTGCAAATTAGCAAGGGAAATACAGGGCCTAATGACCTTTGCTATTTAATTTTTGTTCCCTTGAGTGAGTTTTGGTCACGACACTCGACTTGCTACACAGTGGGCTGGGCAAAAAGTTAAGCAACAATGAACTAAGCGCACTCAGGTGAACCCGAAGGGCAGCGCTTGATTGGCATTTCTACTATGTTGTCGCCAGACTCACATAGAATAACTATGCTACGCCGGCTCCGCCTTGTATAAATACCAATCAAACAGCTGCAAAAACAAACTTAAAAGAACATTAGGCCCTAGAAATTAAGCGTCAGCGAGGCGCTGATGGTGCGTCCTAAGATCGGCCGAGCATAGTAATAGTCGTATCCTGCTTGAACATCGTTGATGGCCCGCGGGTTTCCTTCGGTTAACCCGAGCTCATCACTGATATTTGTCGCTTTCACATGCAGCGCAACCGCGTCGGTAAAGCGATAATTCACCCCCATATCGATTGTGGTGTAGGCAGGGAGCTCAAACTTATTCTCCCCATCTGAGTAACGCTCTCCTAGATGGTGAATAGTTAAATAGATATCACCATCGTCAAAGTAGTAGGTTGGCGTTAACCTAAGCTGCACTTTGGGTGTGCGCTTCACTTGCTTGCCTTCCCAGTGTGCAAATGCTCCGGTAAATCCTTCCATTTTTGGGTCTTGCAACACGCCAGTCAGCTCAAGCTGTAAATTGTCATGCGCCTGCCATACTGTTTCAAATTCGAGACCATCGGTGACAGTGTCTATCGTTTGGTTCGCCACCTCGCCATTGCTACCGGTAAAATTACGTTCCACTAAGTCATTAAATTTAGTTCTAAACAAGGTCAATGATGCACCGATTGAATCACCAGCATAGCGAGTACCCAACTCGCTAAAGGTTAAATTAACGCTGTGATTAAAGTCGGCATCAACCCCCGAGTGAATGTTCTGGCCAAAGCTCATTAGCCTTGGCATTTCAAAGGCATCGGCATAACGACCAAATACTGACACATCATCCGAGAAGGTATAGTTGAATCCCACCGTCCATGCGGTTTCGGTTTCGCTACGTGTTTTTGACAGAAATTTGTTTGACGGCATATCGACGTAATTGTTGGCAAGATTGTTATCTATATCATTACCAGCGCTGTCAAAAGCGCCCGCAACAGGCTGTGCAAATGTGGTTGCGGAGGCGGTGCTATCTAGCTCCAACCACTCAATCCGAACCCCACCGTCAATACGAAGGTTATCGGTTGCTTGATATTGTTCATTGATAAATAAAGAGTTGGAAGTACTGGTACCAAAAGCGGTTGCCTGTCCCCAACCAGGAGCATAACCCGTTGAGCCGTGGTCGGTTAGTTGACCCACTACTTGCTGATTACTGTTAACTGCAACAATATCGAGTAATCGAGCATTATCTTTTACTTCCGTTAAAAACTGCGATTCCCATTTATCAACTGGCAAGGAATCCGCATCTACATAGGCAAATAACCACCCGATGGTCAGCGTGTGCTGATCACCTTCATAGGTGAAATTGAGCTTATTAACAAACTGCTCAGCATCGTAGCGCGAATAAAGCGGGTAGCTTGTGGTGACTAAGCCGTTTCCGTTTAAATTGCTAACATCTGTCAGTATTTCACCACTATCGACGTATCGATACCGTGCGGCAACAGCGCCATCACTGGCAAACTGGTCCAGCATATTTTGCACATCTTGCTGCCCAAGTCGGGTATTGGCATTGACGAGCGTCGAGTTATCGAAGTTAAGCAAAATATACATGTCGTTTTCAAACTGTGAGTAACGGCCAGCGGTATTTAGCAGCCAGCGGTCGCTTAACTCCCAATCTAAGTGATAGCCCAGCGTACTAAACTTGGTATGCTGCCCATCTTTAAGGTCTCGTGTTTTATAACTGCCATCAGGCTGTAAATAGTGTAAAAAGCGCTGACCATTACCAATTAGGGTGCCATGCTGTGGGTCAACACCAGCAATGCCTTTAGGGTCACTTTGATCTCTAAGCGGAATAGGCACAAAGAAAGTGGTATGGTCATTGAGGTGTTTGGCAGACAGCGTGAGTTGGCCTTTGTCGAACTCACGCACTAAATTGAGTCGAAGTTGACCGCCGTGATCTGCGGTAAACTCTGTGTCTCTCACACCATCAGAACGACGATAAGAGCCACCGAACGACATTTTCCAGTTGTCACTAATGGGTGTGCCATAAAAGAACTCGCCGCGATACATGCCGTAATCGGCAGCAGTTAAGCGGATCGTCGCTTCTTCAATATCATCCGGTTTACGGGTAATAAAGTTTACTAACGCCGCGGGGCCATTGGTGGTCAGTAGGCCTGAGGTGCCCCCACGAACCGCTTCCATATGTTCAATCGTAATATCTTGACGCTGATAAAAATCAACCCAAACGCCGTCGTACACCACAGGTAGCCCGTCTTCTTCAACGCCGATGTAACGGAAGCCTTCACCGCCACGTAGTCCTCTAGGCGCAACATTATTGTTGGTTTCCCCCCCTGAATCTTCAACCCAAAAGCCTGGCACACTTTCCAGTAAATCCGCCGTACCTAGCGGAGCTTCTCGCGCCAACTGCTCGGCATTTAATGTGGTAATTGAGACCGATGATTCCAATTTAGTTTGGCCGCGCCCACCGCTGCCAGTCACGACAATTCGCTCAAGGTCGAGTAGTTTCTTTTTTTCTGTATTTTCTTGCGTTTCTTGTGCTTTTGTTTGTGCAACCGCAGTGTGCGAGCCCAATAACGCGCCACTGATCGCAAGCGCAATAAGGTGTTTGTTATAACGAGGTGTATTGTTGCTCATGATATTCCCTTCATTCTTGTTGTTGGCAGAGCAAGTGAGTAAAGCTCTGTAAATCTATAAACGAACGAAGGGAAAGTTTTAGGAATATTTTTTAGATAAATTTATCAATGCTAGTTTTGACCTAATCTGCGCCTTTCGATGCTCATATGGGTACTGAGAATCGGGGTTATCTCGGACTCTGGGGCGGGAGCAAAAAGGTGGTTGCCTTGAATAAGGTGACAACCGTTGAGGTTAAGAGACTTAGCTTGCAACGCACTTTCAACACCTACCGCCACACATTCTACATCCAAGCTCTTTGCCATCTGTACAATCAATTTTGCAATATCATTTTGTGAGGCAACCGACTGAGGGGTAGCAAGGAAAGCCGGTGGAATTTTAATGGTTTCAAACGTGAGCTTCTGCAAGTACAACATGCTGGTATGGCCAACACCAAAATGATCAATTGAGATCCGCATGCCAGTTTGCTCTAATTCCGCCATCACTTCCGGTGCTTTATCAAGTAGCTCTATCAGGTCAACTTCTTTGATTTCTATTTCAATTTGCCGAGATGGTAACTGATGTTGCGCAGCCTTCTCCATAAAGTTTTTTATCACTGTTTTATCGGTGAGTTCAGCAAGCGAAAAATTAAAGCTAACCACGAGATTATCGTACTCGTAAAACCATGTTTTCATCGCCTGAAAGGCCAGTGTTCTGAGCTGTTGCCCAATTTCTACCATCAGATCGCCATCACATGCCGCTTCAAAAAAGTCTTCAGGTACCAACAATTGTTCATCTTGTTGCCACCTTGCGAGCACTTCAAGTTTTTTAATCTTGCGGGTATGCGCATCGACGATAGGCTGGTAATAAGGAATAAACTCTCGATTATCTAACCCCTGAATGATCCGACTTTCTTGCACTAAACGCTGCTCCGACTCGTGATCTAGGCGTGCGTTATAAAATTGAAATTCCGTTTGTGTGGCTTTTTTAGCTCGATACATTGCGGTATCAGCGTGCTTTAACAAAGCTTCCGTGTTGTCACCATCATCAGGGTAAATTGCAACGCCAGCACTCACCGTGGCTTTTAGGCTGACTTGGCGCAAACAATATTGTCCATTAACGCTACTCAATACTTTACTCACCACTTTACGTACATATTTTTTATCTTGGATCCCGTCAATGAGTAACACAAATTCATCGCCCCCCATTCTGGCAACGGTGTCGCATCCTCGAATTTGCTGAGTTAATCGACTCGCAATTTCTTTGAGTAATAAGTCGCCATAATCGTGCCCCAGTGAATCATTGATTTTTTTGAATTTGTTAACGTCAATAAATACCAAAGCAAACTGGTGGCTCATGCGCTTAGCTCGTTTACAAGCCTGCACTAAACGGTCATGCAGCAATAAGCGATTGGGTAACCCAGTTAATGCATCGTGATGGGCAAGGTGATTCATTTTTTTCGCCATTAACCTCGACTCAGTTACGTCTTGAAAAACCATTACAGTGCCAAGGTAGCTGCCGTCTTTAGCTATAATAGGAGAGAAGGAATCTTGGATAGCAAAGGTAAGGCCAAGGTGATTGGTAATGGAAGTGAGTTCAGGTAAACAAATAGTATGGCCTTGCTTTAGGCAAAGCTCAGGAAATTTATTAACCGAAGCTTTGGTTTCTTCGTGATACATAGACATAACATCATCAAATCGCCGCCCGACCACTTCTTCATTTAACTTCGCGAGAATGGCTTCTGTGACAGGATTAATATAAGTGATCACGCCATTTACGTCTGTACATATCACGCCATCACCAATAGAGCTCAGCGTCACTTCGAGCAATTCTTTTTCTTCTTCTAGTGCCTGAGCGAGGCGATTTTCTCTGTTGCTAGTATTAAAATAACAGAGATATCCTGTAACGGTATCCGCGACTTTAATTGGTAAAGCAACAGGGCTAATAACTTTGCCACTGTGTTTGGTCGTGCAATTGCCATAGCTTTGCGTTATAAGCGCTTCGAACATGCTTGTTGCACCACTCTTCCCCTCGCCATGGATGTTACCGCTCACAGCGATTAAATTTTCAAGTTTTAACCCTATAACTGAGCTGCCAATATCCAATATGGATTGCATGTGGTCACTAGCTTGTAGGATCACGCCATCGCTGTCTAACACCATTTGTGGCACAGTAGAACCATCATCAATGATGATTTTTATAGTATCTTGAGCTTGCCACCAAAGCAGCGCGACAAACAAAAAAACCAAAGTGCTGATAATGATAAAAGCCAAAGGTGACAGCAAGAATAGGCCCAACTTATCGGCTATAAGTATGGTTGAGGAGAGTAAAGTACCAACAACTAAGAATGTCCGTCTCATTGTCTAATCAAACCTAAGTATGGTGATGATGCGTCTAGTGGTGTTTTGTAAAATAACAACCCTTGTCACCAGCACAGCTACGCTAAACCTAGACCAGTTAAATTGATCTGTAGGTTGGTTACGCGGTAAGCAGGTATCAAACACAAAGAAGTTTAGCATCAGTGTTTAATAACTATTGTTCACAATAGCAACGAATTCAAGTTTTTATCTGCTCTGAAAACGAAAGATGATCGCAGTAAAACCTCAGTATTTACGTGTGCTGTAAAGGGGCTTTACAACACACCATATGGTTATTTAAGCTGAGGTTTGAATAAGGAATGTGTCAACTTATTATTTTTAAACTCAGGTTATTTAGACCACACCGCAAATTCATTGCCGCTCGGCTCAATAAAGTGAAAGCGACGACCGCCAGGAAATTCAAATATAGCCTTGCTTATCTCTCCGCCCGCTTGCTTTACTTTGCTTTGCACAGCTTCCAATTCGTCGCTGTACAACACTATGAGCGCTCCACCTTGCGCTTGTTTAGAAGACACATCGGCTCGGAAAAAGCCACCGTCAAGGCCTGAATTTGCAAACGCAATATAATCTGGCCCGTAAGATTCAAATTGCCAATCAAACACCTGCTCGAAGAAAGCTTGTGTAGCTACTAAGTCTTTTGCTGCTAATTCTACATAGTTTATATGGTTGTTCATTTTTTATTCCTTTTAAAATCTGTGCTTCATTTATGCTGTTATCGCCTAGGGCCTGTTGACCTTTGCTGTTTGATTTTTGTTCTTCTGAGTGTGTTTTGGTCGCGACGCTCGACTTGCCGCCTTTTATTGTTTTC
>NZ_PNDS01000013.1 GCF_005886535.1 Pseudoalteromonas sp. S2755 | reverse complement strand
AATGAAAAGGGTCGTTCTCTGATAGGAGTTCGGCCCTTTTTAATATCTTGTAGCAGCGATTTTATATCGCGATTTCAAAGAAAGAATTTTTGTGGTGGGAGCGAGTTTACCTCGCGTAAACGCTTTGTCGTAGCAGCGATTTTATATCGTGACAAATGAAAAGGGTCGTTCTCCAATAAAGACGTACAGGCTTTTTTTGTTATTACGCTCTAAAAGATGAACTCTTTGTTGAAGCAGTGACTTTACGTCGCGATTTCAAAGATAGGATTTTTGCGGTGGGAGCGAGTTTACCTCGCGATAAACGCTTTGTCGTAGCAGCGATTTTATATCGCGACAAAGGAAAAGGGTCATTCTCCTATAAAAGCCTCATTTTTGTCATTGTGATGGTTATAACGAACAATCCGATAATGTTCTTATATTTGCTTTCGGCAGCTTAAAATCCATATTCTCACCATTTAATCTCCCTATTCTATATGCTGATATCCTGCCACCAGTCACGTAAAAATTTGGTTAATTGCGTAAAGGTGTGCACAATAAGCCCATATAAAACCTAAAATTAGGGAGTGTAAAGATGTTAGGTCTTTCGGCTCGAACAATTTCTGCTGTGCTCAGTATCACAATCTCACTATGTACTTTTGCAAGTTTTGCTAATGTAGATAAAGACAGATCCTATATTTTGGCAACAGCCTCATCTGGCGGCACTTTTTATCCAGTAGGCGTCGCGATTGCGACACTAACTAAGTTAAAAGTCACACCGCAGCATGGCATGAGTGTCTCGGCCATTACCTCTGCTGGTTCTGGTGATAACCTTAAACTCATGCGTAATAAAGAAGCTGAACTGGCAATTCTACAGGGCCTTTATGGTGCATGGGCAACGCAGGGGACGGGGGCAATGGCAACCGTTGGCAAACAAGATTATCTACGTTCTGTAACGATGTTGTGGCAAAACGTAGAGCATTTTGTCATTGCTAAAAAATATGCCAAAACTGGTAATGTCTCTGATTTAAAAAACCTATATTCACAAGGGTTTGGCATTGGTAAGCGTAACTCTGGAACGGAAGGATCTGGAAAGCATATTATGGCAGCTCTGGGCGTTGATAGTGACAAATTCACTTTGGTGCATAAAGGTTATGCGGGCTCTTCTAGCGCCCTACAAAATGGTCAGATTGCGGGAATGAATATTCCAGCAGGCGTACCTGTCAGCGCTGTTACAAGTGCTTATGCAGCCGATGCCAATGGTATCACTGTGCTGGATTTTACTGATGAGCAGCTAAATAAAGTCAACGCTGAGGTAGAGCTATGGTCACGCTTCGAGATCCCAGCTAACACTTACCCCGGCCAAACTAACGCAATCAAAACGATTGCGCAGCCAAACTTTCTTGCTGCACATAAAGACATGAGTGAGGAAGATGTATATCTGCTCACTAAGGCAATTTATGAAAATTTAGTCTTTCTTCAAACCATCCATAAAGCGACTAAAGCCATGGCGATAGAAAAGGCACTTATTGGACTGCCTGCCAAGCTACATCCTGGTGCGCTGAAGTACTACAGGGAAATAGGTATTGCTGTACCTGATCATCTGCAGTAATGCCTTCAATTTAGCAAAACGGGATGATATCTATCAATGAGTAATATCAGTAGTGAGCAGAGTGCGTCACTAGCATCAACGTCAACAGCAGCTCGTAATAGGGTCGCTTTTTATTTAGCGATACTCACGAGTCTGTTGCACCTCTATTTTAACTTGGTCGCCACTTGGCCGGATAACTATATTTCAGCCATTCACTTCATGCTATTTGGTAGCATTATCTTGCTCACCTTGCCACTTAGAGTTGGCAAATTAGCAGTGCTTTCTAGCGTGATTGATATTGGGTTGTTTATCGGTTTAGTCGTAAGCTGCGGCTATCTTGTTTTGTACAGTGATGCGCTGGCTGCGCGTAATTATGAATTTGCTACGACTGACTGGATAGCATCTTCCATAGCTGTATTCCTCGCGCTTGAGTTGGTCCGGCGCTGTATGGGTTGGTTTATCCCGGTGATGATCCTACTGGCGATGAGCTATGTACTGTTTTTGGGACAGTATATCGATGGCGTGTTTCATTTTGCTGGTTTAAGCGCAGAAACTATTTTGTTTCGCAATTACTTTGATGATGGCTTGTTTGGGCCTATTGCTAAAATTTCTTGGACGTTTGTTTTTATGTTTATCTTGTTTGGGGCATTTCTAGTCCAAGCAGGAACAGGGGATTTTATCATTCGCTTTGCCAATGCACTTGTTGGTCGCATGATTGGCGGGCAGGGACTTGTTGCTGTTGTGAGCTCGGGTATGATGGGCTCTGTGTCGGGCTCTGCTATCGCGAATACAGCGGCGACTGGGGTGATCACCATTCCATTAATGAAGAAAGCTGGCTTTCCTGCAAAGTTTGCGGCAGCAGTTGAAGCCGGAGCATCGACGGGAGGTCAGCTGATCCCGCCGATTATGGGGGCAGGTGTATTTGTGATGGCCTCTTATACTCAAATTCCTTATCTGACGATAATTGCGGCGGCCTTTGTTCCCGCTCTGCTTTATTTTGCATCTATTGCCATCTTTGTACGTATTCAAGCTAAGCGTTTGAATATCCAGCCAGTAATAGAGCCAGAGCAATTGAGTGCTTGGCAAGAGCTGAAGTCCGGTTGGCATCATTTATTACCTATCGCGTTGCTCGTAACATTGATGATTTATGGTTTTACGCCAACTTATGCAGTCAGCATTGCGACGCTCAGTGTGTGTCTATTTTCTTGGTTTTCACATTCGCCGATGAAGTGGTCAAAGATTTTGGCTGCGCTTGCGAATGCAACTGAAAACAGTGCTAAGACAGCAATATTATTGGTTGCCATTGGCATGCTGGTTAATTGTATTTCGATCAGCTCCTTAGGGGTTACTTTTTCTCTAATGATAAATGAATGGGCGGGAGCAAGCTTGATATTGTTGTTAGTATTGATTGCATTGGCCTCGCTAATTATCGGTATGGGACTGCCCGTGACGGCATCGTATATTGTGTTGGCAACGCTTTCTGCACCGGCTTTGTATGGCTTGATCAGCCAGTCAGCACTGGTAGAGATCATAGTAAATGGTCAACTCAATGATACTGCGACGATGATGATGAGTATGATGGCGCCAGCACTAGGTGAGATATACAACCAGCCAAATATTACAGCGGCTCAAGTGTTTACTATTTTGGCAAGCTTGCCGCCAGAGGCCATTGATATTATTCGCAGTAGCCAATTTGATGCCACGCATTTGGCCATGATGCTACTTTCTGCCCATATGATTATTTTTTGGCTGTCGCAAGATAGCAATGTGACACCGCCGGTATGCTTGGTCGCTTTTACCGCCGCAGGGATTGCCAAAACACCGCCGATGGCAACAGGAATAGAAGCATGGAAAACGGCCAAAGCACTATACATTGTTCCCTTACTGTTTGCTTATACACCGTTTATTGGAGGGAGTAACTTTGAGATCATGCAGGTTTTTTTCACCGCGCTTGTGGGGATGTACGCTTTGGTAGCAGCGATATGCGGCTATGCGGAGGCGAAGCTCAGTAAGCCAATCAGGATGATGTTAGCGCTTTTAGGTATCGCTTTAGTTTGGCCGCATCAAATAGTCTCTGTAGATATTGCAGCGGCACTATGTGTTGTTGCTGTTGTTATAAAGCAAGTGATAGATAATCGTCTAACTTAAGCTTTGCTATGCTCCATAAAGTATGGCCCCTAAATTGGGGCCTTATGATATTAAACGATATGTTGGATAGACTGATTTATTCGTGCAGGTAGTAGGGCTGTTAAATACTGCTCTAAGATATGTAGTGATTCTGTGCCACGAATGCCAGCAGCTTCATCTTGCTCTATAAAGCCTTGCTCTTTTAGGCTAGTGACAAATGCACTGAGCACCTTTTTATCAAAAAACTCTGGGCTTTTGATACCATGCAAAGTTCCTAGTCGGTCGGCAAGCAGTGCACTTTCTTTTTCAAGCTCGCTACGACTTAATCCTTGATGACGCTTAACGAGGTTAATCGTGATTGCATAGCGCTCAAGCGTTAGGTGGATCACTTTACCTAGCATTTCTAATTGTGCCAATGCGCTACCATCTTTGTTAACTGAGGCAAGGTGACCATCAAAAGTGATTAGCTCCTTAGTCGCAAAGTATTCAAAAATAGACTCTATATATCCAGTCTTTAGGTCTGTTAAGAACCACTCTTTTGCAAACAAAGGGTACAACAGTGCTACTTCTTTACGGCACTCATCAACGGTCAAGCTGTAGCGATTGAAGAGTTGCTGAGCGATTAAGCTTGGTACGGCAAACAGGTGCAGAATATTGTTACGGTAATAGTTAAGCAGAGCGCGTTCTTTTTCCTTAACACTAATGATGCTGCCGAAACTGTCTTCAATAATATCGAACTTATCAAGCTTAAGTGCATGATCGAGTAAGCCCTCAGAGCTCGAATCTGGCACCGTCGCATTGTCGTGATAAGGTGCATTTCTATGTAGCCCAAGATACAAATCAAGTTGTTGTAACAGTTGTGACTTAGGCAGTGCAAACTGCTCGTTACTCAGCAAAATAGCCGCAAGCAAATTAACTGAATTCAGTGCTGCTGAGTTATTTATCTCAGTCATGATGACATCAGCGAGATCTGCGACTTGTTTATTCAGCCAAGCAGGTTTTTGAGTTTCGGTGGGATGGATAGCACTACGCCAATCTGGTTGATGTTCGTTTAAAAATTGGTTGACTGATATCGGATCGCCGAAATTTAAATAACCTCGTCCATAGTTTTTAAGGTTCTTAATCGCCTTAAAAATACCAAAGATAGACTCATTTTTCTTACTGTTACCAGCCAGCTCTTTGAGGTAGGTGTTGATCTCCATAACATGTTCATAACCGAGGTAAACAGGCACCAGTGAAATAGGCCTGTCTATGCCACGCAACATAGATTGCAGTGTCATTGCCAACATACCCGTTTTTGGTGGTAAAAGGCGACCGGTACGACTGCGACCGCCTTCGGTATAAAACTTAACAGAGTACCCTTTGATAAATAACTGACTTAAATACTCCTTGAATACCGCGGAATAGAGCTTGTTGCCAGAAAAGGAGCGACGAATAAAGAAGGCGCCACTGCGGCGGAAAATCGGGCCCGCAGGGAAAAAGTTGAGATTAACGCCAGCTGCGATATGCGGTGGTACTAAGCCCTGGTGGTAAATCACGTAAGTTAGAAGCAAGTAATCCATATGGCTACGATGACATGGCACGTAAATGATCTCATGTCCTTTGTCCGCGAGTGCTTGTACTTTGTCTGAGTTATTAACTTCAATACCATTATAAAGCTTGTTCCACAGCCAAGTGAGGGCTCTATCAGCTACGCGTACCATGGCGTCCGAATAGTTCGCGGCTATTTCGTCTAATAACCTAAGTGCTTGTAGCCTTGCCTCTTCCTGACTTAGACCTTTTGCCTTTGCTTCGTCAGCAATGGCTTTTTTAATGCTTTGTGACGCTAAGATAGAATTAAATAGCTGTTCACGTGATGGCAATTTGGGACCCGTTGCAGCCAACTTTTGACGGCGGAAATGCACGCGTGCAACTCGCAGCAGCTTATGTGGTAGCTCCTCAACGTCTGCTTTATCGTTTAACAATTGATTAAGTTCAATCGGGCGGGAAAATCGAACGAAGTTATCCCTGCCTGAAAACAAGACCACAAAGCATTTGCGTAGCCAGCTCGGTGTTAATGAATTGGATAATAAGGTTCCCACACCTGGCTTTTCTTTACCTGGATTACGACCCCACAATATGGTGACCGGAATAACCTGCGCATCGGTATTGTCATCATCTTTTAGCGCTTCAAAAATCGCTTTGCTATGTTCAAGTGCATCACTTGGTTTATGACTATTACCAAAGACACTTGGCGGTGTCTGGATCCCAACAAAGCGATTGAGCTCTTTATTGCCAATTCGCGCTTTTTGAGACGGTCTTGGTAGACCAAGCTTTTTACACATAACGTCTAGCGCGACCATATCCGATACCGAGTCGAGTCTCGCTACATAAAATGTGGGAATACTGGGATCTAGCTCGTAATCCTCAATGGGGTGCTCTGGTAATACTTTACTTTTAACAAAAAGCCAGTTGCTACAGCGAGCGATGGTTGTAAGCAAATAAGAAAAAATCTGCATGGGAATACCGAACAATTATCATTAGCCATAGAATACCAAGATTTAACTGGACTGACCATTTACAAAGGCGTCATCCATGTTTTCTTGTCGCAATATTACACTATCGAAGATTAACAGAAGCGAATGCTTGAGTAGCGTGAATTTTGTTCTATGTGCTTTGTGTGAGTGAAATATTATGTATGTTCAATGCACTGTATCTGCGTGACAGCGCCTACGGATCCTAGCGATAAAATTACTTTGTATTAGTTGTTGCATTTATCACCAATATCACTATAATATGCAGACTTTCTTGACCATAGCGTCTAGGAAAGTAAATAAAAGGTCTGGATTTCAGGCCCTATGAACAGGAACTCCAATTGTGAGTTCAACGGTAGAAATAAATTAACAACCGACTTCTCAGGAATTATTGAGTTAGTCTCGGTCGTTTTTTTATGCTCTTTTTAAATGCTCTTTTTATTTTGAGGTTTAAGAATGTCAAATCAACGCATTCGTATTCGCCTAAAAGCTTTTGACCACCGTTTGATTGACCAATCAACGGCGGAAATCGTGGAAACAGCGAAGCGCACTGGTGCTCAGGTTCGTGGTCCAATCCCACTACCTACGCGCAAAGAACGTTTCACAGTATTGATCTCTCCGCACGTAAACAAAGACGCGCGTGATCAGTATGAAATCCGCACCCACAAACGTCTGATCGACATCGTAGAACCAACTGACAAGACTGTAGACGCTCTAATGCGCCTAGACCTTGCTGCTGGTGTTGATGTTCAAATCAGCCTGGGTTAATCGGAAGATTAGAGAGGTTTTAGGAAAATGGCATTAGGTCTAGTCGGTCGTAAAGTGGGTATGACACGTATCTTCACTGAAGATGGTGTATCTATCCCTGTGACAGTTATCGAAGCGACTCCTAACCGTGTTACGCAGATCAAATCTGACGCAACTGACGGTTATAACGCGCTTCAAGTTACTGCAGGCGAGAAAAAAGCAAGCCGTGTAAACAAACCAGCAGCGGGTCACTTCGCTAAAGCTGGCGTTGAAGCGGGTCGCGGCCTGTGGGAATTCCGTCTTAACGGCGGTGAAGGTGAATTTGAAGTAGGTTCAGAGCTAACTGTTGAACTTTTCACTGAAGTGAAAAAAGTAGACGTTACTGGTACTTCAAAAGGTAAAGGTTTCCAAGGTGGTGTTAAGCGCTGGAACTTCAGCATGCAAGACGCAACTCACGGTAACTCTCTATCTCACCGTGCTCCTGGTTCAATCGGTCAAAACCAGTCTCCTGGTAAAGTTTTCAAAGGTAAGAAAATGGCCGGTCAAATGGGTAATGTTCGTTCAACGACACAGAACCTTGAACTAGTACGTGTTGACGCAGAGCGTAACTTGCTTTTAGTTAAAGGTGCAGTACCTGGCGCTATCGGCGGTGACGTTATCGTTAAACCAGCTGTTAAAGCATAAGTCCTGGAGATTTAGTGATGGAATTAGCAATTAAAGGCGCTGGCGCGCTTGAAGTTTCCGAAGCTACTTTTGGACGTGAGTTTAACGAAGCATTAGTACACCAAGTAGTTGTTGCTTATGCAGCAGGTGCTCGTCAAGGTACTAAAGCTCAACTGACACGTTCTGAAGTACGCGGTGGTGGTAAGAAACCATTCCGCCAAAAAGGTACTGGCCGTGCACGTGCTGGTACAATCCGCAGCCCAATCTGGCGCAGCGGTGGTGTGAGCTTTGCAGCTAAGCCGCAAGATCACAGCCAAAAAGTTAACCGTAAGATGTATCGCGGTGCGATCAAGAGCATTCTTTCTGAGCTTGTTCGTCAAGATCGTCTAGTAGTTGTTGAAAACTTTGGTCTAGAAGCACCAAAGACTAAAGAACTAGTAGCTAAGCTTAAAGAACTTGAGCTTAAAGACGTACTAATCGTGACTGAAGAAGTAGATGAAAATCTATTCCTTTCTGCACGTAACCTGTACAAGGTTGACACGCGTGACGTAGCTGGCATCGACCCAGTAAGCCTAATCGCTTTCGATAAGGTTCTGATTACTGCTGCTGCTGTTAAGCAACTTGAGGAGGCGCTAGCATGATCCGTGAAGAACGTCTTTTAAAAGTAATCCTTGCTCCACACATCTCTGAGAAGAGCACTGTATCTGCTGAAGAAAACAACACGATTGTTTTCAAAGTAGCTAAAGATGCAAACAAAGCAGAAATTAAAGCTGCTATTGAAAAGCTTTTCGAAGTAGAAGTAACTGGTGTTCGCACTCTAAATGTTAAGGGTAAGACAAAGCGTACTGGTATGCGTTTTGGCCGTCGTAGCGATTGGAAAAAAGCATACGTTACTCTTAAAGAAGGTAGCGAGCTAGACTTTGTCGGCGGCGCCGAGTAATAAGGGGAGTTAGAATTATGGCACTTCAAAAGTGTAAACCAACTTCTGCGGGTCGTCGTCACGTCGTTAAAGTGGTTAACCCTGATCTACACAAGGGTAAGCCTTACGCTCCGCTACTAGAGAAAAACTCTAAATCAGGCGGTCGTAACAACAACGGTCGTATCACGGTTCGTCACATCGGTGGTGGTCATAAGCAACACTACCGTGTAATTGACTTTACACGCACAAAAGATGGCATTCCAGCTAAAGTTGAGCGTCTAGAGTACGATCCAAACCGTAGCGCAAACATCGCTCTTGTATTATATGCAGACGGTGAGCGTCGTTACATTATTGCACCTAAGGGCCTTAAAGCAGGTGATGCAATCCAATCTGGTGTTGATGCACCAATCAAGGTTGGTAACACACTACCTATGCGTAACATCCCTGTAGGTTCTACTGTACACAACGTTGAACTTAAACCTGGCAAAGGTGCGCAAATTGCACGTTCTGCTGGTGCTTACGTACAGATCCTTGCTCGTGAAGGTCAATACGTAACACTACGTCTTCGCTCTGGCGAAGTTCGTAAGGTTGAGTCTGATTGTCGTGCGACTCTTGGCGAAGTAGGTAACGCAGAACACATGCTACGTTCACTAGGTAAAGCTGGTGCAAATCGTTGGCGTGGTATTCGTCCTACAGTTCGTGGTGTTGCCATGAACCCGATTGACCACCCACACGGTGGTGGTGAAGGTCGTACTTCTGGTGGTCGTCACCCTGTATCTCCATGGGGCGTACCTACTAAAGGTTACAAGACTCGTAAGAACAAGCGTACTGATAAGTTTATCGTACGTCGTCGTACTAAATAATAGTTGAGGAATTGCCATGCCACGTTCTCTCAAGAAAGGTCCATTTATTGACCTACACTTGCTGAAGAAGGTAGAGAAAGCGTTGGAAAGCGGTGACAAGAAGCCAATTAAAACTTGGAGCCGTCGTTCAATGATCATACCTAACATGATCGGATTGACCATCGCTGTCCATAATGGTCGTCAGCACGTTCCTGTGTTCATCACAGACGAAATGATCGGTCACAAACTAGGTGAATTTGCACCTACACGTACTTACCGCGGTCACGCTGCGGATAAGAAAGCTAAGAAGCGTTAATCGGAGGGTATGATGGAAGCATTAGCTAAACACAAATTCGCCTCTGGTTCGGCGCAGAAAGCACGTCTAGTGGCAGATCAGATCCGTGGACTTCCGGTTGATCGCGCGCTAGAAATCCTGGCGTACAGCCCGAAGAAAGCGGCTGTATTAGTTAAGAAAGTACTTGAGTCTGCTATCGCGAACGCGGAGCACAACGAAGGTGCTGACATTGATGAGCTTAAAGTGGCTAAAGTATTTGTAGACGAAGGTCCTACAATGAAACGTATTATGCCACGTGCTAAAGGACGCGCAGACCGCATCCTTAAGCGTACAAGCCACATCACTGTTGTGGTATCGGATAGCTAGGAGATATAAGTAATGGGACAAAAAGTTCATCCTACTGGTATTCGCCTAGGTATCTCAAAGCCTTGGGTATCTACTTGGTACGCGAATACAAAAGATTTCTCTGAACAGCTTTTTGGCGATCACAAAGTACGTCAATACCTTACTAAGGAATTGAAAAGTGCTTCTGTAGCTAAGATCGTTATCGAGCGTCCAGCTAAATCAATCCGTGTAACAATTCACACAGCTCGTCCTGGTGTTGTTATCGGTAAAAAAGGTGAAGATGTTGAAAAGCTTCGCCAAGCTGTAACTAAGCTTGCTGGTGTACCTGCGCAAATCAACATCGCAGAAGTACGCAAGCCAGAGCTAGATGCACAATTAGTTGCTGACGGTATTTCTTCTCAGCTAGAGCGTCGTGTTATGTTCCGTCGTGCTATGAAGCGCGCAGTACAAAACGCAATGCGTCTAGGTGCTAAGGGTATCAAAGTTGAAGTAAGCGGCCGTCTAGGCGGTGCTGAAATCGCACGTTCTGAGTGGTACCGTGAAGGTCGTGTACCTCTACACACTCTACGTGCTGATATCGACTACGCAACTTCAGAAGCTTTGACCACTTACGGTATCATCGGTGTTAAGGTTTGGATCTTCAAAGGCGAAGTAATTGGTGGTCTTCCACTAGTTCAAGAGCAAGAGAAGCCAGCTAAACGTGCGCCGAAGAAAGCTAAAAAAAGTGCTAAGTAAGAGGTAGCGACTAATGTTACAGCCAAAACGTACAAAATTCCGTAAGGTACACAAAGGCCGCAACCGTGGTCTGGCTACCAGCGGTAACAAAGTTAGCTTCGGTTCTTTCGGCTTGAAAGCGACTGGCCGTGGCCGTATGACTGCTCGTCAAATCGAAGCAGCTCGTCGTGCTATGACACGTCACGTCAAGCGTCAAGGTAAAATCTGGATCCGTGTATTCCCAGATAAGCCAATTACAGAGAAACCGCTTGAAGTTCGTATGGGTAAAGGTAAAGGTTCTGTTGAATACTGGGTTGCTGAAATTCAGCCTGGTAAAGTACTTTACGAGATGGAAGGTGTTTCAGAAGAGCTTGCTCGTGAAGCATTCGACCTAGCTGCTCGTAAATTACCTTTCAAAACAACATTTGTAACTCGGACGGTAATGTAATGAAAGCTAGCGAACTTAAAGACAAAAGCGTAGAAGAGCTAAATGCTGAACTTCTAGAGCTTCTTCGTGAGCAGTTCAACCTGCGCATGCAAGCGAGCACTGGTCAGCTAGCTCAAACTCACGAGCTTAAGAAAGTACGTCGCAATATTGCGCGTGTGAAAACGGTTATCAACCAGAAGGCAGGTGCATAATGAGCGATAAGATCCGTACTGTACAAGGTCGTGTAATTAGCGACAAAATGGACAAGTCAATCGTTGTTGCTATCGAGCGTCAGGTTAAACACCCGATCTACGGTAAGTTCATCAAGCGTACAACTAAGTTGCACGCACACGATGAAAACAACACAGCACTAGCAGGTGACGTCGTGACTATTC
>NZ_PNDS01000128.1 GCF_005886535.1 Pseudoalteromonas sp. S2755 | reverse complement strand
AATCGGACAGCGAGTTAATAAAGCGCTGGATGAATATCAAGGCCAACCACCAATTCGAGGCGTTACCGACAAGCCCACCAAAGCCAAGGCCGATGAGTTGGAGCCGCCAAAAGGGAATGAGTTGCCGGGGGCTGGAAACAAGCCCAAAACACTAGTATCTCGTCTACCAAGAAAAAATGGAAAGTGGGCTACAGGTGTGCCCGGTGATGGTACGTGGCAATCAACACTCAAAGAAGTAAATGAAATTACTGGTGGTCAGCCAATCACATTTAAAAATGGTAGGCCTGACTTTACACCATGGTCTAAGGGCCAAATTGCGTTCGCACCAAATGAATTAAATGGTACACGGCAAGACTTTGGTCAAGTATACAAATATATAGCTGATCAAAAAGGCCTGAAAAGTAAAAATGCCGCTAGGCAATTGCTGAGTAAGCTAGATTTAACTCCACACCACGCTAGTGCTACAATAATCCAGCTTATACCTACGAAATTGCATGGTAATATACCTCATATAGGATCAGCTTCTGATTTAAGAAAAGGAAAGTAAGTTATGATTAAGAATGTTCTTGACTCTCTTGGAGCCATGCCTTTGCATGAATGCAGCGATGAAGTTATTGATATCAATGAGCTTGAAAATAGATTTAAGTTCGAAATACCAGATGAACTAAAGGAACTTTATTCACTATTTAATTCATCAGTTATTTTTGATTCAGGTGCAAAAATTAAGCCTAATCAAGCTACCCCACTGACTGATCATGATGGCTATCAGTCGGTGGAAATTCTTTATGGTATTGATAATCAAGATAACAATATACTCCAGAAAAATGCCATGTACGAAGAACTTGAGCAAAAAGGCTATTTTATTTTTGGCTCCTCTTGTGGTGGCGATCAACTTTGTTTGGGAAAAAGAGATCTCAAAGTCTACTGCTGGGATCATGAAAGTGGTGAAAGCGAACAGGAATTTTATGAGGTTTCTACGAACCTATCTTCATTTTTTCAAGCGCTACAGCCGGATGAAGATGAAGCAACTGATCATGCCTCGAAAATAGACGAAGATAAGTCTTTCCTTTCCTTTTAAATGACTAAGAATAGAATATTGTAGTCAGATCAGTCCTTTTTAAACTGGCTACATTTGGAGTAAATGATCGGGCAAATAATCGATTATCAATAATGACGATGTACTAGCACCATAATTCACTTAAAAGCTGGAGATTGCCGATGATGTCGTAGTCATTGCTGCGTTATCCAAAGTGATATAAAACTAAAAGCGACACTATCATAAACAAAATCCTTCAGATGGTTTGACATAGCATCATCAGACACTGGCAGAATGCAGCT
>NZ_PNDS01000127.1 GCF_005886535.1 Pseudoalteromonas sp. S2755 | reverse complement strand
ATATAATATTTAATTATCCTTCCTTTATGGATTTTGAAAATAACACAACAAATTGATTTTATTAACAAAAAATAAAACCTACACAAAATAAAAACATTTTTTACATAAAGAATTTTATTCCCATCCAAGTTTACAATGTTGTACAGTCAGGAGCTTTTGAGTTGCTGAATCTAGATGCAATTACCAAAAATCAAAAACACGCTTTACTTCTATGCCATAACACACTTCTTCGAACATAAAGCGATTCATTGTTACCTCCTGGGCTTGGTCGGGGTTTACCGCCCCATGCTTTTCGTAAAAACGTCGCGCTTGTTGGTTCTGCTCATAAATCCAAGTATACGCGCTTTGGCAGCCTTGCTCATAACGTTTTAATAAACGCGCCTTTAACAGCGCTTGACCTAATCCACGGTTTTGATGGCTTGGCAAAATATAACCGCGATATAGTTCACCCGCATTCGCTCTCGATATTTTTTGGCTAACTGGATTATACATTCGACGGTAATTACCCGCCGCACCGCAGCCTAATATTTTCCTGCCATCAGTCACGAGCAATGCCGTTTGGGTTGCAGAATTCTTGATGATCTCCGACCAAATCGTTGCGAAAAATTCGACGGTTCCCCCTGCTAGCACTTGCTCTGGTAAAAAGCCACTGAAAACCGCTTGCCAACTCGCTTTGGTCACTAACGCCATTACCTCTATATCTGCGGTGCTAGCAGTCTTGATGGTAATTTTTTCTGGCAGGTTAAATACGTCAACAAATGCCTTTTCATCTAATTCAGTTAAATTCAAGTCGACTATAAAACCGAAATCAGGTCTCGCTGACTAACCTTGCCAAGCTTAAGCTGTTCATACGAATCATAAATCGCCCTTTTACTATCTTGTAATCGCTGAGTAATATCTTCACCTTCAAGCAACGCGGCTTGCGCGGCCTCTAGCCTATCTTGCGTATCGGTAATAATTGCGGTTAGTTTTGCTTTATCTGATCTAATTAGCGTACTGTCCTGCTCAACTTTTTGCTCAAGCATAGTTAACAACTCTGAACGCACTGAAATGGTTTTATACTCTTTAAAGTCTAATCCCAGATGATTAAATAACAGCGCTTGATTCATCTCTTCTGGTGCAATTTCTACTTCAATTGGCATCTCTACAATGTTCGTCATCATTTCACGATACATCTCGATGTTATATTCGCGGCTGCCTATTTTGTGATTCGAACTCACCAGAGCTTCATGGGCTAGCTTTTCAGCTTGCTCAAAATGCTTGGTAAGGTAGGTCGATTGGGTGTTGTTCGGGGCTTTTTCTTGAACGGCCTTTGCGGCTTCCATAAACGAAGGTGTACCTGAGTTTTTTGCCACTGAATTAGAAATGTCTTGATCGCTCACAGCATTATTGTTCTTTCGACTATAAAGATCGTTCGAACCATACATTTGTGAATAAGGTGAATTTTGAATGTACATACTCGCTCCTTGGTGCATTGGCTGTTCTAGTACAGCAATAAGTGCGCCAAGGAAGCGTTATTAACCTGATCTCGGGTTAGTTTGGGTCCTAAGAGTCTTTTAACCACTTTTTCGATGTAATCGGGTTTTGCCAAACCAAAGTTTGCCGTTCAAGCGCTTATATTACTGCGCTTGAGGCAAACTTTTTCCGCTATCGATTAATTATTAACTTTCTCACGCCAACGGATCATCAACATATATACTACGGGTAACACCACTAAGGTAAGTAATAGCGCGCTTGCCATGCCGCCCACCATAGGCGCGGCGATGCGGCTCATCACCTCAGAACCTGTGCCCGAACCATAAAGGATTGGCAATAACCCAATAATAATCGTTGCCACCGTCATCATGACTGGACGAATACGCTTGCCCGCGCCTTCTAAAATGGCATTGTTAATGGCCTCAACTGTCAATGCTTGCGGTTTATCTTTAAGCTCACTAATGGCTTGGTTGAGATACACGAGCATGATCACGCCTATTTCAACAGCAACACCTGCAAGCGCTATAAAACCAACGCCTACCGCGACCGAAAAGTTAAACCCCTCAAGGTATAATAACCACAGCCCGCCAATCATCGCCATAGGTAACGTCGCCATGATGATTGCCACTTCACTAAAACTTCTAAAGTTCAAATAGAGTAAAACGATAATGATCCCAAGCGTGAGCGGCACCACATAAGTCAATTTAGCTTTAGCACGCTCCATATACTCGTATTGACCAGCCCAACTGATGGAATAACCTGCAGGTAACTCCAGCTGCTCACTCAGCACTTGTTTAGCGGTAGCCACATAACTGCCAACATCAACTCCGTCTAAATCGATAAACGTCCAACCATTAATGCGAGCGTTCTCGCTTTTTATGCCAGGTGGTCCGTTTTCAATATAGATAGTTGCAACATCACCTAGGGCAATATTTAATCCTTCGGCGGTGACTATAGGAAGCTTCCGCAGTGCTTCTGGAGAGTCTCGTAAGTCTTGCGGGTAGCGTAAACTAACCGGATAGCGCTCTTGCCCTTCAATGGTTTGCGTGACATCCATTCCACCAATTGCAGTTGCGACCACTTGCTGGACATCGGCAATATTGAGCCCAAATCGCGCGGCTTTATCACGTTGAATATCAACCTTAATATAGCGTCCCCCAGCTACTCGCTCTGAATAGACCGAAGCGGTGCCCTCTACCTGACTCAGAATACGTTCAAGATCTTGACCAATCTTTTGGATAGTATCTAAATCTGGACCTGCGACTTTAATTCCAACAGGCGTTTTAATCCCCGTCGCGAGCATATCAATACGCGTTTTGATGGGCATCACCCAAGCATTGGTTAAGCCCGGAAACTGTACCAGCTTATCGAGCTCAGCTTTGAGCTTTTCAGTGGTCATTCCCGCACGCCACTGTTCTTTAGGTTTTAATTGAATAAAGGTTTCAATCATCGTCAACGGGGCAGGATCGGTTGCGGTTTCCGCGCGACCGATTTTACCAAAGACATTTTTTACCTCAGGCACCGTCGCTATCAACTTGTCAGTTTGCTGTAAGATTTCTCTGGCTTTACCAATCGAAATACTTGGATATGTAGTCGGCATGTACATTAAATCCCCTTCATCCAAAGGTGGGATAAACTCACTGCCGATTTTATCCATTGGATAAAAGCCAACGAAAGTAACAACTGCAGCGGCCAACAACGTCAGCTTAGGAAAGCGTAATACTTGCTTTAATAGCGGCGTATACGCGCCAACCAACATTCGATTGATTGGGTTTTTATGCTCGGGCACAACTTTACCGCGAATAAAATACCCCATCAGCACGGGTATAAGCGTAATAGCAAGCCCTGCCGATGCGGCCATCGCATACGTTTTAGTATATGCCAGTGGTGCAAACATGCGCCCTTCCTGCGCCTCAAGAATAAACACAGGTAAGAAGCTTACGGTAATAATCAGCAAACTAAAGAACAGCGCAGGACCCACCTCAGAAGCCGACTTAGCGACGATTTCCCAGCGATTTTCATCATTGAGTGGCGTTTTTTCCATGTGTTTGTGCATGTTTTCAATCATCACGATTGCACCGTCGGTCATCGCCCCGATAGCTATGGCTATGCCACCAAGGGACATGATATTTGCGTTCACCCCTTGAAAATACATCACGATAAAAGCCACCAGAATGCCAAGTGGCAAAGTGATCACGGCAACCACGGAAGAGCGAATATGAAATAAGAACACCACACACACTAAGGCCACCACCACCAGCTCTTCGAGCAGTTTAGACCAAAGATTATCAATGGCTTTGGTGATAAGCTCGGAGCGATCGTAAACCGTCACCACTTCAACCCCTTCAGGTAAGCCTTGTTGTAGCTCAGCAAGTTTTTGCTTTACGCCGTCGATGGTTTTTTGCGCGTTTTCTCCAAAGCGCATGACTACAACACCGCCAACAACTTCTCCTTCACCGTTAAGCTCGGCAATGCCACGACGCATTTGCGGTCCAATATTGACAGACGCAACATCTGCTATCGTTAATGGCGTGCCTTTGACAGCTTGCCCAAGTGGGATAGCTTCAATATCTTTAACGCTTTGAATATATCCCGTACTTGTCACCATATATTCAGCTTCAGCCATCTCAATCACAGAAGCGCCCGATTCTTGGTTACCGCTTTGCAACGCCTGCTGCACATGCGTAAGCGGAATGCCGTAAGCGCGCAGTTTATTGGGATCAACCTGTACTTGATACTGTTTCACCATACCGCCAATCGGCGCTACTTCTGACACACCAGCAACCGATTGCAGCTCAAACTTTAAGAACCAGTCTTGTAGGCTACGTAGTTGGCTAATATCGTGTTTACCGGTTTTATCAACTAATGCATAAAGATACACCCACCCCACCCCAGTGGCATCAGGGCCCAACTGCGGTTTTGCCGCATCAGGTAATTGTGGTGCGACTTGACTTAGATACTCGAGCACCCGACTGCGCGCCCAGTAAAGATCCGTTTTATCATCAAAGATAACGTAAACATAGGAATCCCCAAAGAAGGAATAACCACGTACGGTTTTTGCGCCCGGCACAGAGAGCATTGCGGTGGTCAGCGGAAATGTCACCTGATCTTGCACCACTTGTGGTGCCTGTCCTGGATAAGGTGTTTTGACAATGACTTGTACATCAGACAAATCCGGAATGGCATCGACAGGCGTATTTTTAAGAGTAAATAGCCCAGCCCCCACCAGCATCAGTGTCAGCAGTACCACAAAAAAGCGGTTGTATACTGACCAGCGAATTATTGCTTGGATCATTGTGAACGCTCCTTAGTGGCCAGAGTGCATATTCACTGACATCTCATCTGCAGGTTTGATATCAGTCACCACAAATTCGTCACCCACTTCAAAGGTGAAAGTCACCTTCATTCCTGTCATAAGCTGGCTTAAATCAATGTGCTCAGCTGCAACAAAGTCCATCGTTGTTGCGGGACGATCCCATTTTTCAATGGCGTCGCGAGAAATATTAAGCACTCGGGTGTCAGGGTTGATAGCGTTTATCACACCACCCACTGTTGCTGTTGGTAAGGTATTTTCGGTCGTATTTCCTTCAGACATAATGTGAATGCCAGTCAGTAATACGCTGCCATCATCTTGTTTCGTGGCTTCAAAATGCAAAGTCTGTCCAGCGTTTAATTCGTCAACATTGACACTGTCAGCCACTGTAAAGTCCATCACCATTTCAGGCCATTCCCACTCGGGTACGGGCTGATGATCGATATTCACCACTCGACTTTGGTCGTTCACGCTTTGAATTTCTCCTTCAATCCAAACGGACTTAGCTTCTGCAACTGGCGCCATACGCATAAAGTCAGAAGTAATGCTCGATTGAGAATCAATCAGGAATTGGGCTGACGTAACTATCTTGTCACCTTCGTTAAGGCCATTGAGGATTTCAATGTTTTCATCACCAATTTGACCCAGTTCTACAACAACCGATTTAAAGCTACCGGGTGCAACTTCAACGACAACACGATTTTGTTTGGCAGTGCGGATCACAGACTCACTCGGCACTTGAAGTACATTGTCACGAGAATCGGCTTGAATGTTCACTTGCGCAAACATATTCGGCTTTAACAGCGCATCACTGTTGTCAAACCTGAGTCTTACTCTAAGTGTCCGTGTTTTTTCATTGAGTGAGGGGTAGACGTAATCGACTTGCCCTCGCCACATTCTGCCAGGTAAAAAGTCTAACCTCATGGAAACCGCTTGCCCCTGAGCGACCAACGTAGCATCACGTTCAAATACGTCAGCTTCGACCCAAATTTCGTCTAGTTTGGCGATACTCATGAGCGTTGTGCCTGGCTTTACGTAAAATCCTTCTCGGATCTGGAGTCCATCCAACACCCCCGATTGACGCGCATAAAAGGTAATGCTTTGATGCACTTCACCCGTTTTTTTCAGCGTATCAATAAAGTCATCACTCAGGTGTAATGCCTTGAGCCTTTCATGCGCTGCGTTTATCAGCGCCTGATTATTACGCTTTCTAGCAATAAGGTATTCTTCTTGCGCATTGACCAGTTGCGGCGAATACAAGGTGTACAGAGGTTCACCTTGCTTCACCGGATCTCCTGCTGCTTTCACGTAGAGCTTTTCAACCCATCCCTCAACTCGAGGATGAATGTGCACTAGACTATCTTCGTTATACTGAACATACCCCACCGTACGGATCTGTTGAGACATCGCTTGGCGCATGGCCACCGCAGTACGAACGCCCAAGTTGTTTTCAACGTGAGGCGCTATCTCCACAACCCCCTCACCAAATTTTGCATTCGCAGACTCTTCTTCGTACACAGGCACCAGATCCATTCCCATCGGAGACTTACCTGGCTTATCACGACGATAGTTCGGATCCATAGGCGCGACCCAATAAAGTGGTGCTTTCTCAGCGTTTTGCGCTACCGTAGATTCGTTACTTGAAGAGAGGTTTGTCCCAACTAGCACGCCTGCCGTTAATGTCGTGACGACAACCAGCGTCATTTTTAAGTTGTTATTCATAGCTTGCACCCTCTTCAATTTGAGCCAAATAATAGTTACTGCGTACCACCGCCTTTAACAATGCAATATCAATGGAAAGTGCTGATAACTGGGCATTCAGTTTCGCGATGCGCGCCCTCACCACCTCGGAAAAGTCGCCATCGTCATTGGTATAAGCGGTCAATGCAGCTTCGGCTTGTTCAGTGCTTTGTGCCACAATTGATTTTGCATATAGCGATTGCCTTTCTTGCAATCGTTGGATAGTTTGAATTTCTCCATTTAAGTTTGAAAACAGCTGCTTTAGCACCAGCAAGCGGTCGGTTTTACTCGCCTCGACTTGTGCGGTCGCTGCCGCTTTTTGCAGGTCTTGTTTTCCATCTGTGAATAACGGAACGTCGAACGACACACCAACGCTGAAAAAGTCAGTGCGAGACATCTGATCCGGTGCATCATCCCGATATGCGTAACTCGCATTGACGGAAAACTGTGGTTTATATGCCTGCTCAGCTAACTTTACCCCTTGATTGGCGCGGTATGTATCAACGTCGGCGGCAACAACCAACGGGTGATGAGTCAAATGCTGTACTACAGCTTGACTATCAACTGGACGTTGCTGCATCAACTTTGGCGCAATTGAGCGGATCAACGGCAGTGTCACTTTGTTTTGTTCAAGGACACTCAGTGCATTTGAATTAGTGAATGCATCATTTAATAGCCATTGCGAAAGCTTTGCCTTAGCGGTGTTAAGCTGCTGATAAGCCGCGGAACGCTTGTCGTCTAATTGCATCACCTCAAGCTGAGCACGGATCACATCTTGCTGGCGTGTTGCACCTAGCGCATTGGAGTAGCTAGCATTGGCTATTTCTACCATCTGGTCGAACAGCACACTATCGCGTTCAATCAGTTCTAACGTCTTTTTGGCTTGTACAATATCAAGCCACACCTGAGAAACATCGCGGCGCACTTGCGCTTTTCTATCCGCTTGTAAAATCGGTTGCTTTTTAGCGTCAAGTGCCAATTGCAGGCTCTTAATTTCGAGGCTATCTCCTCGCGGTAACATCTGCATCACGCCAACTTTAAGTTGGGTCATCCCCTCTTGATTAAACTCCCAACTATCAACAGGCAGATTCATCATACCGATGGACACCTGAGGATCAGGATAGCTTAGTGCTTCGCGGCTCATAGATTGCATCGCAGAACGCTTGTATTGACTAGATTTAAGCCAAGGATCGTTACTGATGGCGGCATCTATCGCTTGCTCTAACGTTGCAATATTAGCCTGTGCTATCTGTGGCAGTATCAGTATTGCGATAAACAAGGAAACTTTGATTGTCATTAGAATTGCGCCTCATAACTGTCAATTTGAGCAAAAACCTCATAGCTCCCATCTTTTTTAAGTAGTAATACTTGATAAGGCATAAAACGCTCGCCAACTTCCATACCAGGCGATCCCAGTGGCATAGCCGGCACACTCAAGCCGATATTTTGTGTGTCTTGGGTTAACGTTTCGTTTTGCAAAAACTGTTTAATAAATTTGGCAGGAACATGCCCTTCAAAAATAAAACCATTTTTAGAAACCCCGGTGTTACAAGATTGAAAGTTTTGCTTAATACCAAACTTACTCTTAAGTGAGCCAAGATAATTTAAATCGGTGGCTTTGTGCGCGATACCTTGCGCAGTTAAATGGCTTAACCACAGCTCACAACAGCCGCAGGTTGGGGATTTAAAGACTTCCAATTCTATATTGGATTTACCGTATGCCATGGCACTCATTAGCCATAACATCATCACTAAATAAAACTTTTTCATGCTAACCTCGCATGCAATACCAATTACGTTAGTGCAACAGGTATCAATCAATTCGTTGAAAATTACGCCAAAAAAGACGATTAATCGTACAAAGCTTTGAAATTAAGGCAGATCTGCCCTGAGGTTAGGCAAGTATTGGGGGTTTATAAAGAGAGCGAGGGTAGTCGCTAAGCTGACCACTTGTGAAACTTAATTTATCGTTTTTCAGTACAATAGGCGCTACCCACTCTCTTGGCGAAAACGCTGCAAGATTTGTGGAGCACATATGTGTGGGACAAGTACAATCGCTGCATTGTGCTGTGTTCTGAGGGTCACAACAATCCGTCTCAACCATCATTTCATGATGATGAGGCTCAGCCGATTGCACGTTACTTTGAAGCATTTGATGACTTGTTTCATGACTGGTAGCACCATGCATTTCACATGCTGCCATAGAGGCAGCCGCGTTTTGACCACTTAGTGTAGCCACCACGAACATTGTGATAAGTAAACGTAAGAATACTTGCAAGGTACTTTTCCAAATCAAATAAGCGAAGTAATAATAAAAATCTAACCAAAGAAATGCAAGTAAATAGACCAACATCGTTATTATTTTCTTTCATCATTGATATACTAGAGCCCAATTCTAAAAAATTATTCCGACTCAAGGATATGAACGTTATGAAATTTGCTTCAGTAGCTACTATTTTGGCGTTAGTTGTTTCGAGCAACGTCAGTGCTGCAGACTATGGAGACTTTGGTGTCTCAATACATGGTGGCAAAACTTACAGCAGTGATATCAAAACTTCTCGCCATCAAAAGTATGAATTAGAAGACGATTCGCACTTTGGATTAAGTATCGACAAATATGTGCCTGAAGGCCGTTATGGCTTCTACTACGGAAAAACTGAGACCCAACTTACCGCTTATCCGCTAAATAAAGTGGAAATGGAGTATCTATTATTTCAAAGTGCGGTGGTACGCCCTCTCACAGATAACTTAGATGTTTATCTAGGCTTACAGCTTGGTGCGACCTTTGTTGACCCTAATTTTATCGACTCCGATACTTTCTTTGCCTCGGGTTTATATACCGGCCTTGAATACAATCTTGGCGCAGGTTTTCATCTCGGTGCTGAAGCACGATGGATTGCAACTATCCTCAACAACAACTCTAAAGTCACATGCGATGTTGACCCAGAAACCCAAAATACCTGTAGCTGGCACTTCGACAATGAGGTAATGAGTCAATATCAAGCGAGCGCAACATTAAGTTATCGCTTTTCGCTCTAGGTAACAGAGACTATTAATAACAAGTCTTTGTGAGTCGCTGTACAATAAAATCAGCAAAAATACTCACCTTTGCAGGAATATGGCGAGTTGCTGGATATAGCATCCACAGCTCGCCTGAATAGTGAGTCTCAAATTGCCATTCAGGTAATACCTGTATCAACTCCCCTGACGCTAACGCATCTTTAGCTACAAACATCGGTAGGCTTGTGAGCCCAAGCCCTTGCAGCGCAGCATCTAACCTCACTCGAGTATGATTCGCTTTATAGCGCCCGTTAACTGGAGTTGTTAGTTTTTGTGTGCCTTTTCTGAATCGCCACTTAGCATCAGCATCCGTTTCCCCCAAGGCAATACAGCTGTGTTGTACTAGTTCTTTAGGGTGAGTAGGAATTGAGTGGATCGCAAGATATTTTGGTGATGCAGCCACTATGTGTTCTATCGTCATTACGCTTCTACCTATTAAGCCTTGTGGAGGCTCGTTGGTAATTTTAAATAGAATGTCTATTTCATCACGGATCAAATCCAACGCGTTGTCATCTAGCACCAAATGAACGTCAATATTTGGAAATTCGCCTAGAAACGCCATCACATTTGGGTGAATTAGTGAATGTGCGACCGCTTTTGGCGCTGCGATTTTTACTGTTCCTTGTGCCGTTTGATGATAGCTTTCACAAAGCGAGATGACGTCTTTGGCGGCTTGTTCCAATTGAGTACAGCGCTCATACACAGCCCTTCCTGTCTCGCTCAATCTTAAGCTACGTGTGGTACGTTGAAGTAAACACACCCCCAATTGCTGTTCAAGGTGTTTTATGGCACGACTCACTGATGACGGCGAGACACCTAATTGCCGAGCGCTTTTGGAGAAGCTTCCAGTATTCACTACCGAAACAAAAATCGACATTTCTTGCAGTAGTTCAATATGTTTACTGGTCGTCATAACTCTCCCATTTGTGCGCTCTACGCAAAAGTTAATTCTATTTTTAGATTATTATCTTCCTAGGAGAATCAAAATACAATGCTCTCAATTATTCAATATTATATTGGGAGCTTATTATGGTGCAGTATTGGCCAGAGTTTTTGTCATTAGTCATCATTCATTTTGTTGCAGTGATCTTGCCGGGCCCCGACTTTGTTATTACAGTCAGACAGAGCTTAAAATACGGCAGACTACATGGCGCAATGACAGCCTTGGGGATTGGCGCTGGGCTTAGTGTTCATATCTCATATACCTTACTTGGTGTCGGCGCACTGATGCAGGCCTCACCTTGGGTTTTACAAGTAGCTAAATTAATCGGCGCTGCGTATCTTATCTACATCGCTATTCAATTGCTCAAAAGTGCAGGAACCATTCAACTGGATGCAGAAAATGCCCAGGCTGATGTAAGCTCACAGTCGCTCAAAAAAGCCTTTAGTCTTGGTTTTTTAACTAATGCAACCAACCCAAAAGCAACCCTGTTTTTCTTAGCCGTAGTGACTAATGTGGTCAGCCAGGGAACTCCGTTACATATTCAACTTTTTTACGGCGCTTGGATGTGCAGTGTTAACGCTTTATGGTTTATCTGTGTCAGCTTATTATTCTCAGCCACGTCTTCTCGCGCTTGGTTCTTGAACAAGATGAACTTGGTTGAAAAAGCACTTGCCGTTTTGCTTATGGCCTTTTCATTAAGAATGTTGATTGCTTAACACCAGAATACTGAATAAGGGTGTATGCCTAATACGGTAGCCCTTATTCAATTACTACGATACCAATATTAAGGCACTAGCGTTTCCCACCAGCTGTGGCTTGGTAGCGTTTCTGAAAGTGTCAACACTTCACCTACAACAGGCGTTACCAACGTCACTTGATTTTGCTCAGCTGCAACTTTGACTCTAACGAGCGGGTCGAACCAAGAGTGAAAAGCTAAGTCAAAAGTACCATTATGAATGGGGATCATATGCGTTCCTCGTAAATCTATATGGGCCTGTACGCTTTGCTCTGGCGTCATGTGTATATCAGACCAATCTTTATCATAGGCGCCGGTCTCTACTAAGGTTAGGTCAAACGGGCCAAGCCTTTCACCTATTTCCTTAAATCCAGCAAAATAACCAGAGTCTCCACTAAAAAAGATATTTTTGTCTACTGTGCGAATAGCCCACGCTCCCCAAAGGGCTTTATTTGCATCTCCAAGTCCACGTCCAGAAAAGTGCTGAGTAGGTGTAAAGGTGAGTGTTAACTCAGCGGTTTCTTCAAACTGCCACCAGTCAAACTGTTTTATTTTCTCGGCGGGAACTCCCCACTTTTGCAAATCACCTTCTACGCCCAAAGGTACATAAAATTCCCCCACTCTGTCTGCTAATCGCTTTACGCTTTCCTTGTCTAGGTGGTCGTAATGATTATGTGAAATCAGCACCTTATCAATTTTAGGCAATGATTCAATAGAAATAGGTGGTTGATGAAAACGCTTTGGACCAATAAATGAAAATGGTGATGCTCGTTCAGCAAAAACGGGGTCAATCAGAAGATATTTCCCTTGCGCTTTAATAAGTACTGATGAATGTCCCAGTTTGATAACGTGAGTGTGCGTATCAGAAAGTGCCTTTAAATTCGCCTCGGTGAGCACTTTTACTGGCATATCAACCTTCGGCACCGCATTGACTTTTTGCTCGGTAAAAAAGCGCCAAAAAATTTCCAGCGTCTTACCTAGGCTCGTTTTATTCGATTCATGAGTATTATGAAATTTACCATCACTATATTGAGCTGATGAATACCCACTCTGATTTACCGCAGCATTTAAATTAGAAGCCATAACTCCTCCTACTCCTATCAGCAAGACCACAATCAATCCAAACCATGTTCGCTTTTTCATATAACCACCAAAAGTAAACTACACAGTGTAGTTTACACATCAAAAATAGAAAGTAAACTAAGCAGTGTAATTTATTTTAGTTTTGCTAAAATGCGGAGTATCCATTTGTTGATATTCCCTTGCCTGTAATAGATAAAATGAAACAATCAGAAAGAAAGCGACTGCAAATTCTAGAGGCTGCCCAACAGTTATTTGCTCAGCACGGTGCTCAAAATACCAGTATGGATCTCATCGCAAAGCACGCTGAAGTGTCTAAACGAACGATCTACAACCACTTTGAGACCAAAGAATTACTACTGTATAACGTACTTGAGCACATGATGCTTCAAGTCGACCAAGGTGATATTTATCAATATCGACCCGATGTCTCGATTGCAAAACAACTTCAAGAAATCGCTTTACGAGAAGTCAATCTGCTCACCTCTGAATCATTTATCAAAGTGGCTCGCGTGGCATTTATCGAGTTGTTGCAAGACCCTACATTGGCTGCGCATTTCAATAGTAGTAAAGTAGGTTGTATGCGTTATTTAGAAACGTTTTTAGCCGATGCTGTCACTAACAATGCGCTGTATATCGAACATCAGGCATTCGCAGCACAACAGTTTTTATATCAACTCAAGTCTTTTATCTTTTACCCACGGCTTTATGGATTTGACCTCACAAATACGGAGGAAACGGACTTTATTGTAGAGCAAAGCATTGCGCTTTTTATGGCGAGATATGGGACTCAACAACGCAGCGAAGATTAATGATAAAGTTAGCTAATACAGGGAGTTAAAGAAATTTCATACAAACTTACATAAGGCCATATCTTAAACAAAAAAACGCCCTGAAATAGTCATCCACACTAGCAAGAGTAAGGAAATCAGATGAGCGAATTAATTGCAATTGGGAAAAACATTTGGATCCACAACGGCCCCACAGTATCATTCTTTGGCATGCCGTACACTACCCGAAGCACTATAGTAAAGCTTTCCTCTGGCGCATTATGGGTGCACTCTCCAGGAAAATTAACGGATGGACTGCTCAGTGAATTGACGCAACTTGGGCAAGTGAGATGCCTCATTTCTCCAAATAAACTACATCACCTATTTATGGGAGATTGGCAAGAAAAGTTCCCACAGGCGATTATGTTTGCTTCTCCCGGTGTCGACAAAAAACGCCCCGACCTTAAGTTTCACCGCCAGCTGGACGACACCGCCGAACCAGAGTGGCAAAATGATATTGACCAGCTGATCTTTAAAGGTAGCGCAGTAATGGAAGAAGTCGTATTCTTCCATAAAGAGAGTGGTACATTAATTTTGACGGATCTTATCGAGAACTTTCACCCTAATCACTTCGCTGGTTTTAAAAAAGTATTAGCGAAAATCACCGGGATTATTAGCCCTAACGGCAAAACGCCCATAGACTGGCGAACTTCATTTATGTTTGGAAAGCAGCAGGCCCGAGCCTGTTTTTCAAAGATGGCTGCTTGGCAGCCTCAATATATCGTTATTGCCCATGGTGAATGCATTGAAACAGGCGCTGAGGCGTTTTTACATCGCTCATTTTCTTGGCTGGGTATCAATAAAGCCGCGTAAGGCGCAGTACAAAATAACAGAATATAAAAAGCGCTGTTATTTCACTGAACAGCGCTTTTTGTTACTTAATCTAAGATTTAGATCAGGAGTTCATTACTTTAAGGATCCTCTGAAGTTACATTCCTCAAATTACATACCAGGTGGATATGCATAACTCGCTTGTAGACCTAGTGGAATACCAAGCATCCAGTAGATCAATAAGAAGATGCTCCAACCAATCAAAAAGGCAATTGAGTAAGGCAACATCATCGCTATCAATGTACCTATTCCTGTCGACTTAACGTATTTCTGGCAATAAACCACAACCAGCGGGAAGTAAGGCATAAGCGGAGTGATTATATTTGAGCCAGAGTCACCAACACGATAAGCCGCTTGTGTTAAATCAGGTGAAATTCCCAATTGCATTAACATTGGAACAAAAATTGGCCCCAATAACGCCCACTTTGCAGAGCTTGACCCCACAAATAGGTTTACAAATGCAGTGAGAAAGATGATACCAATCACTGTAACATAGCTTGGAAGCGCCAAAGCTTTTAATACTTGAGCACCTTCAATGGCAAGCAGTGCCCCCAAGTTTGAGTGACTGAAAGCACTGATGAAAAGTGCACAGAAAAATGCCATAACAATATAGTAAGACATGCTATTCATAGCCTTAGTCATGGCATCAATCATGTCTTTTGAAGTTTTGAACGTTCCGACAACAAAACCGTACACCGCACCAGGGATCCAAAACAGGAGAAAAATAAGTGGCACAATTGATTGCATTAATGGTGCACTAAAGTCAGTTAAAGCACCTGACGGGCTGCGTAGTGCTGAGTCTTCGCCGCTTGATGCATAAACCAATAACGCGATACCTGCTAACATCACCGTTGACGCTACCACAAAGCCTTTTTTTTCTTTACTGGTGATCTCATCGAATGAAGGCAAGCTATCTGTATCACCGTCAACTTCTGTCGCTTTTAGTCTTGGTTCAATGATTTTATCAGTGATATACCAACCTAAAAGCACAATGAATAGACTCGATGCCGAAGTGAAAAACCAGTTATTTAGTGGGTTAATCGCAATTTCTGGATCGATGATCTGCGCTGCACTTTGGGTAAAGCTTTGTAGCAACGGGTCGATACCTGAAGGAATAAAGTTCGCGCTAAATCCACCGCTTACGCCAGCAAATGCCGCGGCAATACCCGCAAGAGGATGTCTTCCCATCGCATAGAAAATAACACCGGCAAGCGGAATAACTAACACGTATCCAGCATCTGTCGCCGTGTGGCTTACAATTGCGATAAGAATAATAGAAGGAGTTAGTAGTGCTTGAGGCGTGCGTTTAAGCATGATTTTAAGGCCAGTATTAATATAGCCAGAATGTTCAGCAACACCCACACCTAGCATAGCAACTAGCACCACACCTAATGGTGCAAATCCCGTGAAGGTTTTTACCATCGTCGCCATAAACCCAGCAAGCGCATTTGGGTCTAATAAATTGTGAACGACAATTGCCTGATTGGTTCTCGGATCGATAGCGCTAAATTCTACGCCTGAAAATAACCAAGATAGTAGCCAGATCAGCAACATTGCTGATAAGAAAATGATTGCAGGATCGGGGAGTTTATTCCCCACCCGCTCTATCCCGTTTAGAAAACGGGTGATCGCAGAGTTTTGCGAGTTCGCTTGTTGTGTTTCGTGCATACCATTGCCCTAAGAAAAAAATTGCTTAACCATAACTTAATATTTACATGTTAAGCAAGAAAACGTGCCCATTGACGAGACACTTTGCTGAATTAGTAGGCTACTTGGTATTTTTTTATCTCAAGCCAGTGTCCAACAAAGAATTTACGCTATGCTTTCTGTATGCTTAGAATTAAGGATTTTTAGATGATAGATCTAGATGATAAAGTGTTAGCTGATGTCAAACATGGTTTTAATTTACCGCCTAAGCCCGCTCTGATAAGCGAGTTGCAAGCAGCACTTGCTACATCAGATCCCGATCTGAACGATATCGCTTCAATCATCGCTCATGATGTCAGCACCTCAGCTGCGGTGCTAAAAATAATTAACTCGCCCTTGTACGGCTTGGCAAGAACAGTAACGGATGTAAAACAGGCTGTGGTGTTTCTTGGCCTAGATTCTGTCAGTACTTTGGTAACAGGCTTTTTGCTCAAACAAACCTTTCATCAACGCACATGCTGTATTAGTTTGGAGCGGTTTTGGGATAACGCTTCAGACATTGCAGATAGCATCATGGTGATTGGCAATAAGCTCAAATCACGTGTCCCTATAGAAAACTTGCACTTACTTGGTCTATTTCACGATGCAGGAATAGCTGCTATGGCGGTAAATTACCCAGATTATATGGAAACGCTCATTGCTGCCAACAAAGATTACGACAAGCTATTAGTAGACCACGAAGAAGAAAAGTACGGGACCAACCATGCCATTATCGGCTACTTCCTCGCAGCCTCTTGGAATTTGCCACAGAGTATTTGTCAGATGATTCTATGCCACCATGATCCCGAATTTTTGAGTAGCTGCAAAGATGAAGAACAAAAGTTGGCCTTTGCTGCTTTAAAAATGGCGGAAAACTTTGTTCATATCAATAAGCGTTTTGTTGCAGCACCAGACTGGCATCTAATGAAGGCTGATGTATTAAGAGTTTTGAATTTAGACGAAGACGATTATCAAGATATTAAAGAAGATTTAGAAGATTACTTTCTAGAATTAGATGAAATAGCGAATTAGCAGGCCTATAATTGCAATCTCGCACTACCTTTTGATTATGCGGTGACGTGGTATTGCGGCAATTCTTAAAACTTCGTAGACTGATTGGCAATAGAATAACAATAACTTAAGGAATTTACATTGCCAGCGCTGCTATCTCTTAAAGATAAATTTGCCATATTTGGACCTGGAATATTAATGGCAACTGCTGCGATAGGCGGCTCGCACCTCGTTTCATCAACTCAAGCAGGAGCACTGTTTGGTAGTCAGTTGATTTGGCTGATTGTGGTCGTAAATTTGCTCAAGTATCCCTTTTTTAAATATGCTGTAGAGTACACAAGCCACTCTAAGCATACTGTTGTCGAAGGTTATCACGCGCATTACCGCTTTGGATTTAAAGTTTTTGTACTGCTCAATATTTTCGCTGCCATCGTAAATACCGCAGGAGTGCTATTACTTACTGCAAGCCTCTTAAGTTACTCGCTGCCATTTTCAATAGATACTGAACTGTTAAGCTTTATACTTTTAACAAGCTGCTTGGCAATTTTACTGGTTGGACACTACAAAATACTCGATGTAACGAGCAAATGGGTGATGATAATCTTGACCATTTCCACGCTCATGGCACTTGCCATTGCGGTTAACAATGGACCAGCTCACCCAGCCCCAACTAATCCGATTTCTCCCTACGACATTGCGCTACTAGGCTTTTTAGTTGCCTTAATGGGTTGGATGCCCGCACCAATCGAGATTTCAGCCATTAATTCCTCTTGGCTAAAAACAAAGATGGCTAAACAACCACTCACAAGTAGCCAAATTTTACTGGATTTCAAAGTAGGATATTTTGTGACGATGGGCCTTGCGGTCGTTTTTTGCTTACTGGGTATGCTAATGCAATACGGCCAAGATAAACCCGTGGAGCTTGCTGGCGTCGCATTCTCACAGCAGCTGATTGATATGTATGCCAACACGATTGGTGAGTGGGCCAGATGGTTAATTGCCGGCGTCGCATTTTTGTGTATGTTTGGGACAACAATCACAGTGTTAGACGGCTATTCCCGGGTGCTCAATGAGTCGCTTCAACTGTTGCGACCTAACACAACGAAAAAGAGTTACACGCTTATTCTACTACTGCAAGCAACTCTCGGTATGGCCGTGGTGCTATTTTTTAAGGCTGACTTAAAAAGTATGCTGATGTTTGCCATGAGCTCAGCATTTGTCACTACACCTATCTTTGCTTGGATGAATTTAGGGTTAGTGAAAGGTGAGATCTATCGCAGTCAACCAATTTATACTAAGGCTCTAACAGGACTAGGGCTGGTTTATTTAGTGGGCTTTGCGTTGTTATTTATATATTGGCGATTTTTGATGTAATGCCAAATGAGGCTGAGTAGCAGATGCAAATTAGACTTCTAGGGCCTGTTTATCTTTCAAGTTTATTTTTGCAGCAGCTTGATTGGTGTTTATACAACGCAGAGCCTGTGTACATT
>NZ_PNDS01000126.1 GCF_005886535.1 Pseudoalteromonas sp. S2755 | reverse complement strand
TGGCAACGACGGGAACGATGGTGATGATGGCGATGGCGATGGCGGCGGTGGTGATGGTGAAAAACCATGTGAGGGTGACGACTGCCCGAAAGAAAATAACGAGGTTGCCGAACTTCTTGCCGCTATTTTAAAAAATCTTACTGATGCTGGCGACCCACAAATGTTTGATAAGGCCAATGCGGTTAGTTACTGGGAGTCGGAATATGAGGAAGGCTTTCAGGGCGTTTGGGATGAAAAATCAGATCAACTCAGAAACACCGAGGCAGCTCAGTTTATCCAGCAATTCAAATTTACCGCTACTGGCTCAGCTCCAGAAAATCGAATCTGTTTTAATCTCGGACAATATATGAATTATGGGTGTAAGGAAATTCCGTTACCAGATGCGGCAATCATGGCCTTTATAAAGGCGATTATCTTATGTTCTGCGGCTTTTTTGTGTAGAGCTATTATATTCGGAGGTTGATTATGTTTGCTTGGTTAGTTCAAACGTGGGAAGACGCAAAGCTATTTATGTATTCCATCATGCTGACATTTCTTGATGCGCTAAAAGACATTATGTATTGGCTATTAGAATCCATTTTAGATTTGGTTGTCGTTATATTGGATGGTCTAGGTAGTTTATTTGATGGTTTAAATATAACTCAATATATAAATGGCATTCCTCCAACTGCTGCATATTTTGCTAGTGCCTCTGGCCTTGGTCAGGCGCTGGGAATGATAGTCACAGCGTTAACAATTCGATTTTTATTACAACTCATTCCATTTACTAGGCTAGGGAGCTAAGCATGATACACGGTATTTCTGGACGAACTGGCGGTGGCAAATCGTACGAGGCTGTTGTTCGTCATATCATCCCGACTGTTATAAAACAGAAGCGCAAGGTCGTTACCAACCTGCCATTGGATGTTGACCATTTTTGCTCTGTCTATGGTGATTACTGTCGTGATTTAATTGAGGTTATTGATGGTGAGTTCCACAACTATGGCGGCCAACGTCCGTTTTCTAGGAAGGAACATTATCTCCAATATGAGCACTGGCAAAACGAGCAGGGCAATCGTGTATATTTTTTTATTGATGAATGTCAGCTCTGTTTACCACAACAAGGCACTGACAAAGAGTTGATCCAATTCTACGAGATGCACCGCCATTATGGTTTTGACATAATGTTGATAACTCAGAATTTCAGAAAAATAAATCGAGACATTCGAGACCTTGTATCTAACCATTATCGAGCCATAAAAAAATCAATGCTAGGTCGTGATGACCAATATATATTAAAAGTTCATGATGGTGCTAGCGCATCAAATTCTACAGTTGTAGCCACTCATGAACGCGAATATGAACAAAAGTATTTTAAGTTTTATTCATCTCACACAAAATCTGATAAAGAGATTAAGGAAGTCGCGCCATCTGATGTGAAAAAATGGTGGGACAACTGGTTTATTAAGGGGGCGTTTTTAATGTTTGCGTTTTCTATTTTTATATTAATATCCGCTATTAATAGTGAGCCAACAAAACCTAAGCCTGAATCTAAAGAAAATGCACAATCTCCTTCAGACTTTCAAACTCCGCTAGTTGTTGCACATGGCCAGAGTCAAAACTCGCTCCCAAATGCTCAACCAGCAAATGAGCAAAATACAAAACGGGTTGCTCCCGTAACCGAAGAACCTGAGCCAAAGACAGCAGAACATCCATTTCATAAAGTTCAGCTACACATCAATGGGATGTCCGAGTACACAAATCGTAACCATAGGATTAAAACGTATTACATTGGGGCTAGCCAGAATGGACAACCCATTTTTGAAATGAAGTTGCAGGATCTCTATCTGGCAGGTTACGACGTTATTGTTAGGTCTGAATGTATGATAGAAATTTCATACAAGGGTCGTTATCACGATTTTATAACGTGCGATGCTCCACAAATTCAGATGATGCCTGAGCAATCAATGGATACTGATGCAGTTGCTATGCAGTAGCTTTAAATCTTCAATATAAGGACAAGTCACTGGTGACCACTGAAACTAAAAATCAACGATACGAAAGAGCCCAACGTGAAAAAGGTCTGAAGAAAGTCACGATTTGGATACCCGAACAATCAGAAATTGAATGCCGCCAAATGATTGAGTTTTTGATTGAACATCGCGACCATATACCATGTATGGCTCGAAGCCTCAAAACTGGCAGGCTGAAGAAAGCCATCTAATGTCCAATACTAGCTGTTATCGGACATAAGCTATTGATAAATAACAGGAATTAAATTTATTTTACTAGAAAACCCATACACACCCAACAGCCTATAATTTAACGACTGCGTTATGTTGAGAAAAAGCCCCGCAAAATAGCCACCTGCGGGGCTTTTGTGGTTTATGC
>NZ_PNDS01000125.1 GCF_005886535.1 Pseudoalteromonas sp. S2755 | reverse complement strand
GCAGGACGCGGAAGCGGTGTTTTCCCTAAAACTTGCTGGCTAGACAAGGAAAAAACTAAGTTGTGCTTTAGCAACAATGAGTTGGAACATTCCTTATCCAAACCTCAGGTTAAATAACCACATTTAGAAATGTACTAAGCTTCAAATTCGCCTATGTTCTAACATCATATTATTCTGAGGTTAGAACATAGGATTAGCATGTTTTTAGTTCTTAAACGCAAGCCTATCTCTAAGTCCACTACTGCGACTTACACTTCGATTCATACCCTGCACTAATACTTTATATTGCGCCACCAATTCAAACTGCTGTTTAGCTCGGGTGATCCCAGTATAAATAAGCTGGCGATTTATCCCCTGCTGCGCACGTTGAATGGGTGGTAATATCATTGCCGTGTAAGCAAACTCAGAGCCTTGCGATTTGTGTATAGTCATCACGTACACTCTATCAAAGCTCGGCAATCTGGCAGGATAAAAGCGCCTAATGCTGCCCTGTTCATCAATAAATGATGCCTGTAGCTCACCCTGTTCATCGCGTAAAATGATCCCGATATCGCCATTAAACAGTTTCAACTGGTAATCGTTTTGGGTGATCATAATGGGCATACCAACGTAAAAGCGCCCTGTCGGTTGCACTAATCCCATTTGACTAAGCTTAAGCTCTATTCTGCGATTTAACTCGTTCACACCGTAAGGGCCTTCTCTCACGGCCGCAAGCAATTGATAACTGGCAAACTCGCTATGAATTATGGCCTCACTCTCACCATGATGAATGGCAAGCAGGTATCGTTGGTATTGCTCCGCCGCTCTGGCAATTAGGGCATTGTAGGTTTCACTATTTAATTCATGATGCTGTATATCGCTATAACCTTGCCCCAGCACGCTGTCTAATTGCCGCTTATTGTTACTATTTACGGCAAATGCTAACTGACCAATCCCACTTCGACTGTCAAAACGGTGACTTTTTTGCAAAAATGCCAGATTATCTTCCAACATAAAGTCAGCGCTGGTATCACTCGATTCAGGCAAGTTTTGTTTACTCAACTCAGCTAACTTTGCTTTTAGTGCCTGACTGTAATGTGGTGCTTGCCCAAGCGTTAAGTTTTCACATAAGTCGCTAAGTACGTTACCGGTATCTACCGATGCGAGCTGATCTTTATCGCCGAGCAAAATAAGCCGTGCATGTTTTGGTAGGGCATCCACCAGCTTCGCCATAAGCGATAAGTCCACCATGGATGCTTCGTCAACAATCAGTACATCAACATGCAGCGGGTTGTCTTGATTGTGACGATAGTGAACGCTATTAGGGATAACGCCTAGCAAGCGATGAATAGTTTGCGCCTGCTCTGGCAGTAAATCAGCAAGCGCTGGCGACAGATTTAACTTCGCTTTCGCACCGATAATTGACTCACTGAGCCTCGCAGCCGCTTTGCCAGTTGGCGCAACTAGCTTGATGGTCAACGGCGCACTGTTATAAAGCGATTGTAAAATCGCAAGCAGTTTTGTGACCGTCGTGGTTTTTCCCGTACCTGGACCACCCGTGATGACACAAAATCGCTTAATGATAGCAAGTGTACAAGCCACTTTTTGCCAATCAATGTCTTCTTCACTGGCTGGAAAAAACGACGCCAACAGTGCACTCAGTTTTGCTTCATCCAGCGTAACATCGGCTTTTGCCAACATTTCAAAGTGTCCCGCAAGCCTTGCTTCATAATTTGCTAATCTCGCCAAGTAGAGCTTATTACCGTATAGCCGAAGCGGCTTATCTTCACCGATTGCAGGATGCTGTGCGAGCGCAGCAACGGCTATACCCGAGCTTGAAAATGGCGACAACTCTATAGATTCATCCGCAACCGCGTAGCTGAGCTCAAACGGATCCTGGTAATTAATACCGTCTAGCTCTAAACAACTATGCTGACGTCCATGAGCGATTAATAATAGTAAAAATACATAGAAGTGATCGTCATAGCCTTTCTGATTCAACAAGTTAGCTAGCGCAATATCGGCTTTTCCGACTCGTTTGTGTTCAAGCAATAACGCTATAAAGCTATGATGATCGAATGCCTCAAAGTCCATGCTTAGCTGGCTCATACAGACTCCTCAAATAATGCATCCAGCGCCAACACTTGCTCTACACTTAACTGATTGAAGAAAATTCCCTGATTGTCCGGTAATGCACGTAAGAACAAGTAATAGTTCCCACCTAAATGCTGCTCAGGGTTATAGTCCGCAAGGCGCTGCTTTAACAAGCGGTGAAGTGCCACGGTATAAATCATATACTGCAAATGATACTGATGAGACGACATCGCGGCATTAAGGTTATCGTAGTGATAATCTTCTGGGCTATCACCAAGGTAGTTGGACTTGTAATCGAGAACAAAAAACTGCCCTTGCCACTTGAAGATTAAGTCGATAAACCCCTTCAGCATGCCTTCCACATCATCAAAGTTTAAAAACGACTTTTGCCCAGTGATATCACTGAGGATCTTGTTCAGCTTAACCGCACTGAGTGGTTTTAGCGGCAAATAAAATTCCATTTCAACAATGCAGTCGTCTGGTGGCAAGACACCAAGTTGTAAATGAGGATGTGGCGCAAGAGGTGCAGCCAAGCAACTTGTTATCCAACGCTCAGCGGTCTCTTGCCATTCGGTCGCAATACCAAACTTATCCAAAGATTTCGTGACCGCTTCGGTCAGCGTAAACTTATCTTCGTTTTTAGGGGAATGTGGTGCGGTAAAATCTATGAGCTCAAAGATTTCGTGCAAACAGCTACCTGGCTTGGCGCCCTTAGGAAATGTATATGAGGTTTTTTCCCGCTCTTGACGCTGCTCAGGTAAGTCCAATAAATGGTTTTCGTCCACGGCCCCAGCTGGTTTATCACCATGATGCGTGTGATAGCTTAGCTGGCTAAAGCTTGTAGTACGCCAATGGCGTTCAATCTGACCGCTGAAGGCTTTCGCGGACAAAGCTAGAGGCTTGTCTTCATGCGATATGTTTACCGCTTGCTGTGGTGCGGTGATTTCATCTACTCTTACGCACTCCATTGCCGCATGTGCTTTACATAACTCGCTTAGGGCACTTTGCCAAGCCTCAGCACTGTCGAAGGTTTCCGTGCCAAACAAGGCAAACCCTAAAGCCGTTTTGTGCAGCGCAGACTTTTTACTGCGCCCTTGTTGAATATCGTAAAGCCCAAGCTCGCAATAATGCACCGCACGCGTCAGCGCAACGTAAAGTAAGCGAATATCCTCAGCCAGTCGTTCTTGCTCTGCTTTTTCTTTGGCGTCGTCACTGGCTTCAAGATCGACAACCAGCTTATCTCCTTGATGATAAACTAACGTATCAGGTTCACGAAACCCAAGCGCAAATGGCATAAAGACAATCGGATACTCCAAACCTTTTGATGCGTGCATGGTCACAATTTTCACCAGATTGGCATCACTCTCTAAGCGAATTTGGCTGCTGTCACTCTGGGCGTTATTTAGCTGCGATAAAAACCAACGTAACACACGACCCGTGCCATCAAGCTCTAATTGCTTATGCTGTAAAAGCTCAGCCAAATGACGGAAATCAGTAAGCCAACGCTCCACTTCCATTCCCTGCTGCTGCCAAATCACTGGCAGCTCACAAGTTATCAATAAGTGTTCCAGCATCGCCATCGCACCAGAGCGATACCAAAGCTGTGTTAACTCACTAAATAACTGCAAATAACCTTGCCACAGCTGCTCATTAAACTGCAAGTCATACAGCGCTTGGTTGTTTAAATAAAATAATGGTCCCGCAAGCACGCCTCTGAGCGCAGCTTCGTCGTAGCTCCCGTGCAGTACATCAAGCAGTTGATACAAGGCAATTGCTAGCGGCTGCCTAAATACACTATCTCTGGCAAGGTACACACTGGCAATATCGAGTTGATTTAAGGCTCGTTTTATCAAGCTCGCTTCTATGCGGTCGCGAACTAACACACAGATATCCGCTGGCACAACTGGGTTTTCGCCAATCTTCGCAATCCCCGACTGCCCTTGCTCGATAAGCGCTGCAACTCGACCGGCGAACGCCTGACTTAGCCGCGCTTGCGCGGCGCTTTTGTTAAGCGCTTCATCCTCATTTGGTAATACACTGAAGCGCAGAGCTGACGACTTTTTAGACGCGATAGTAAATTGCGCATCCTCGGCTTTACCTTGCGCGCTTACCTCAACGAAAGGGATATCTTTGTTGTAGATAAAGCTATTGGGATGGCGAGTAAATATCGTATTCACTGCGGCAACCACGTCACTATCGGAGCGATAATTGGTTGCAAGCGTATACTGCCTGTCTTGCGCAACTCCTTGCTTTGCACCGATATAAGTAAAAATATCCGCTCCACGAAAGCCGTAAATGGCTTGTTTTGGGTCGCCTATCAAAGTTAATGCGGTATTTTCCTTTGCGTAAACTCGGCTGAAGATCCCATATTGAATGGGATCAGTATCCTGAAACTCATCTATCATGGCAACCGGATATTGCTGTGCAATTTTTTCGGCTAAGCGCTCACCACTATCGCCCATCAGCGCTTGATGCAGCTGCTTAAGTAAATCATCGGGAGAGATCAAACCATATTCTTCTTTATGGGCGTGAAGCAAAGCTCTTACCTCGTTCACCGCTTGTTGCACCAGCGCGATTTTAAGCCCACTCCCGACTAATTGATGAAGCTCAGCTAGGGTATCAAAATGACGAATGAGCTCATGCTCCAGCGGCGTAGTATTCTTTTTATAGTGAGCAACATCGGCAAGGCTTTCACTGCCCCAAAGTCCAAAGGAATGATTACTGCTACCAAACTCAAACCACCACTGCTCACTGTTGACATAATCCTCCAGAGCTTGAAGATTAGCTTTTCGCCCAGGTGCCCGATTGCCTGCCAGACCCGATTTTTTCAACACATTGATGTAGTCAGCTTTGACTATTTCGGCCTTTAGCCACAGTGCTAATGTTTGGTATTTTTCACGTGCGGCAAACACTGCATCTAAGGAAACAGAGGGTTTAATTTCGGCATTTTCTCTTGCTAATAACGGTCTAACTTGCTTCGCCAGTGCATAAGGCGTGGCAAATTGCTCTATCACAGCCTGTGTTTTTTCTGTGTCTAGCGGGTAGACAAAACGTCGCCAATGATCTGCCATCGCGGCGTCAATCAACTCGCTCTCGTCAAGAATAAACTCGAGGTTAAATGCTACCTTAGACTCAAAAGCGTGCTGCTTCAGCATTCTTTGGCAAAAGCCATGAATGGTGAATATCGCGGCCTCATCCATTGACTTAGCAGCTGCATCAAGGAGATCAAAGGCGCGCTTTTTATCTTCAACTTGCGCCAAAATGGCATTGATCAGTTCATCCTTACAGACTTCGCCTAATAGCACGTCTCGAGCTTGAATAATGCGTTTTCTCACTCGGTCTTTGATCTCTTGTGTTGCCGCTTCTGTGAAAGTTACCACTAAGATTTGTTCAACGCTTAACGGCTCATGTTGCTGATCAGAAGTACGCAAACCGAGTAAATAGCGCAGATATAAACCGGTGATGGTGTAGGTTTTCCCCGTACCCGCACTGGCTTCAATTAGGTTTTGGCCACTTAGAGGCATAGTAATGGGATTAAGCATCTCCATGGCGTACCTCCTCAGCGGCATCAAGAATAGGTGTTAACAAAGTAAGGCTAAGTTCACAAAAACGCGCTTCATGAGCTGACAAATCGCTAAAGCATAGTTGAACATAGGGATCTTCACCTTCTCCTCGACCAACATATTGCGGCTTGAATTTATTTACGGCCTTTTTAATATCCTGTGTCTTGGCATATTCCATGCTGGAACTTGGGAAAAATGCCACTGGTTCGCTCAGCGCTTGCTTATAAAAAGCTAGCCACTGCTCCAAATATTGCAGAGCTTGTGGCTGAGAAATAGCGGCAAAGTGCACGCTTTGATCTAGCCCAACAATATAAGTAGTGACTTCATGCCCCATTACACAGGCTGCGCAGTGATGTAAAAACCCTTTAATCAAATCTTTGGCTTTAATACTAGCGCTACGATAATACACTTGTCTGTTTTCATACACACAATCAAGCCAGCCGAGCAGTATATGCTCTGCAACACCTAGCTTTAGCTCTAGAGGCTCCTTTGGTTCATTAAGTAACGGGGTCAATACATTAACCATAGGTTCAACGCGAGTAAGCAGCCCCTCAAGTTGTAGTTTGCCAATGTTTGCTTGTGGCAGCGAGCCTCGTTGTAATATTTGTTCAAAATTTAAGGGCTGTTGTTGTAACTGAGCATCCAGCACTTCATCTAAATATTGATAGCGTTCCAATGCATCTAATGCAAAAGGTTCTTCATCAAGTGTTAACGCTTCTATTGGTTTGAGTTTAATGCCCAGCGTTTGCTGATAAAATAACTTTTGCGGCTCGCAAACGCCGCGCAGCAAATCGCTAAACTCAATTTCTGCGTCTAAAACTGGTGCTAACGGCTTTATCTCATCAGCTTGCGCCGCTCTATGCTGCCAAAGCCAAGTACGATTATAGCTCTGTAGTGAACCCACCTTAAAATGTTCGGGATTAAAAGGTTGTAAAGGCAGTTGTGAAGTTAATCGAGTAACAAGCGACTGCTTTGGCATATCTTCGAAGTAAAAGCTGCGATCTAGATATTCAGTCAATTCGCTGACTAGAACAGATGGCACTTGGGCTTCGTTGTTAAAGCAAGAGCGGCCAATATAACTGATATACAAATTTTCTCGAGCACTGAGTAAGGCTTCTAAGAACAAGTATCTGTCATCTAGTTTTCGTGAGCGATCACCTTTACGTCTCGTGGAGTGGGCGACTAAATCAAAACCGATAGGTTGCACGGTACGAGGATAGTCCGCATCATTTAGGCCTAGCATACACACCACTTTAAATGGAATAGCACGCATCGGCATCAGCGTACAAAAGTTTACCGATCCGGCTAGAAAGCGCTGCCCAACCCCTTTTTCTCTAACGCCTTGCTTGACCAAATACGCTAAGATTTTTGCTGAGACTGGCGCTTGAATATCGCCATTTTGATGGTGTTTTTCGATGTTCTCTATAATTTGCTCAAGCTTAAGTAAATCCCAACTCTGTTCAGACTCTGACGAGTAAAATAGCGCCATGGCTTCACGTAGAATTGCTGCGAAAGTCGTTAAGGTCTTTTCACTACTGAGTTGCCGCTTTAACCAAATCAGCGCATCGACAAAGCCGATAAGCTTGTTAAGTACTGCCACCGACATACCTTCAACTTCATCAGCTGGATAAATGGATGCAAACGGCGTCTGTTCGTCATTCGTTGCTACTCCTAAGAGCAAACGGTTGAGTCCATGCTGCCACGTATTTAATGGTATTTTTGGCAAGCCATATTCGCTCTTATGGCTATCATTTAAGCCCCATTTAACACTGACCTGATCGAGCCAATAGCGAATTAAGTCAAACTCATGGCTTTCAAGATTAAACTGTTCGGCGATCGGTGCGACGCCCAACAAGTCGAGAATATCTGACACACAAAAACGGTTATTGGGTAGGTCTGTTAACGTCACAAAAGACGTTAAAATAGGCCGCTCTTGCTCAATTGCAAGATCGGAAATCGCATAGGGGATCCGCAGGTTGTCTTCACTGCTGTCAAACACCGCTTTAATAAATGGCGAATAGGTGCCCACATCAGGCATCATGACAATAATGTCTTTAGGCGTCAGGCTTGGATTTTGTTCAAACAGATTGAGTAAATAATCATGAAGCCGTTCGACCTCACGCAGTGGCGTGTGGCAATCCTGAAAAATGATACTGGTATCATCAGCCATAATGGGTAATTTACCCGATTCAGATACAAACCAATTTGGATCCGCAGTTAACGACTCACCTTTAAATGCCAACTGGTAGATCTCTTGCTGTACTTGGCCAAGCAAGCTGTCATCAAACGCGTCATCAAATCCATCAATCCAACTGGCATCAAGCTGCAATAATTGTTCAAAATAGTCACGCCCGAGCTTTCCCCACGAAGAAAGGAGTGGATTGCCAATGTAATAATACTCGCCGTCTTTCGCTTCGAGCTCTGGCATCTTGGCATATTTTGCAGCGACTTTAGCTTGAGTCTTCTCATCGACTAAATCTCCCCAGTAGTGTTCACTGGGGTTAAAAAAGAATAAAAATACACTTGTTTTTTCGCCAAGCGCTTGAAAAATATCAAGCTGACTGGTCGATATGGCTGACAGTCCGAATATACAGATCCGCTCGGGAAGCTTGCCTTCTGGTGCATCAGCCAGCCCTTGCAGTAACTTGTTGTGCATGTTTCCTCGGTGATATGGACTTTGTTCAAGCACTTCAACATGACGGACTAAACGACGCCAGAGATCAGGCTGCCAAGGGGCAATGGCTTCAACATCCACATCGTTCAGCGTATCTTGACCCTGCTCCCAAAGTTCAATCCACTGGGGCCGATACATTAAGTATTGGTCAAAAACGTCGGCAATTTTTTCACACAACGCAAAAAGTTTTATTCCTGACGGGTCGTCACCTAAATAGTGCTTAAGCGCAATATATTGAGGATTATCAATGCAGCCAGGCAATAGCGTAAATAGTTTCCAAGTCATATTGCCTTTATTAAAAGCGGACTCCTTGGGAACATCATCAATGAAATTTTGGTATAGCTTCCAAATGAAGCTAGATGGTAATGGAAAATCGACCTGTGCACTGATCCCTAAGTGTTGACTCATGCCTAGTTTGAGCCATTCAGACATACCAGGAGACTGTACTAACACCACTTCCTTTGCAAAAGGGTTAGCGAGCGGTGCTGATTTTATGAGTGTGCAGAGTTGCGCCTGCAAGATTTCCATTCGATTCGATTGGATGATGTGTAACATATTGTCTGCCATGCAGTTTAACGCTGTGTTAAGTGTATCTGAATCTCCTTGCAAGCGGTAGTTATTGAGGTTATTGCGAGTGTGCTTGAGTAGAAAAGCGACAATAGCCGCCTTTCAGATAAGTTATTAAAACAAATCTATATCAGAGCTCTCTTCCGGCGCTTCAATTTTATGCTCAGACAGCAACGCTTCATAAAAACAAAGCATATCGCGACCGTTATCTTTTGCGTAATAAAGTGCCTTATCGGCATTTTCAAGCACAGTGATGGGGAAATCATATGGACTAATGCGAGACATTCCGACACTGACGGTGAGCTTTTTTACGAATGGGAAGTGGGTATTTCGTACCAGCTCCATAAACTCGTCCATCTTAGCTTTTATCGAATCGTAATCGGTTGGCTCAAAGACCAGTACAAATTCTTCGCCACCGAAGCGAAACAATAAGTCTGTGGAGCGAAAAAACTGACGCATACGTTGAGCTAATAATAACAAGACTTCATCACCACACACATGTCCATAGTTATCGTTTACTTTCTTGAAGTGATCAATATCCATGATAGCAAGCCATGAAGTTGCACCTTTATGCACCGAGCGCACATCACCATGCCATACCGTTTTGTGTTGTTTGATCACTTGCTTTTCGATCAGTTGTTTTAAGCGCTTTTCAAAGGTTTGACGATTGAGTAACCCGGTGAGCTTATCACGCTCGTTTTCGTGAAGAATAGTGAGATAATTTTCAAAAATGCGGCAAAATGCATTAAGTAGTACTTGATCTGCACTCGACAACCCAGTACTGATAACCGCTATTGCACCAACAGGCCTGTCTAGAAGGCTGATTGGCACCCAACGATGCTCGGTGCCATCTTTCGCTTGTACCGTAATGATACAAGCTGACTGTAAGCAAGAAATTAATTCTTTATCAGGTTCCTTGATCAGGCTTCTTTCCTCCCAATCAAACTCCTTTTCAGATAGCTTTCTCAGTAACAAGCTTCTCTCTATTGCGATCTCTCCAGGCACGAGCAGATCTTTATAAACAGCGACCTCTTTACATCCTATGAACTCTTGAATAGTAGACACCAAGCTGTATTCAAGGGAATCAACGTCTCTTGTTTTTGTTATTTTAATAACGGAATTAAGTAAATCTTCTTGCATGTTCGACGCACTCACAACTGCATTGCTGGCATATTATTACACACTTGGCGAACAAATAAACTCCAAAGTACTCCTTTATTCCTATCAATATTAAAAAATAAGCTACAATCCAGTTGATTATTAATTAGCAAATACTTAAGGGTTAAACACTTAACTGCTCTCAAGCTTAATTGATAAAAATGACAACTTTCGCATCAAAAGTTTTCGCTTTACCACTGACACCTACTTTAAGCTTATGCAATGTACAAAAAAAATGCCAAACTTACGTGTTTGGCATTGCTATAAAACCATACTTATGGATTGGTTTTAGACTAACGTTGCAAGCATAGACTCATCGTACTCTTTCACGGCTTGGCCTGCTTGTACCTTTTCAACATAATCAGGATTAGCAATAAACGGCCTACCAATCGCCAATAAATCAAACTGTTGATTTTGGATAGCCTCAGCACCTGACTCTGCCGTGTAGCTCCCCACACCAACTAACGTACCTTTATAGATATCACGCAAATAGGCTGAGGCACTGCCGCCCAAATAGTCAAATTCCATCGAATCGTCGAAAATACCTACGTGCAAATATGCCAAGTTACGACTGTTTAACGCTTTAATTAGGTAATCAAATACCGCTCTGTCTCTTTGGTCACCATCCATATTAAAGTAAGCCCCTGGAGATACTCTCAGCCCCACCCTATCGGCACCAATGCGCTCAGCAACAGCATCTGTCACTTCCAAAGCGAAACGGCTCATATTTTCTGGTGTTTGACCATACTCATCGGTACGCTGATTCGCGGCATGATGTAAAAACTGATCAATTAAATACCCATTAGCACCGTGAATTTCAACACCATCAAAACCTGCCTCAATCGCGTTTGTTGCCGCTTGGGCATAATCGGCAACGAGTTGTGCGATTTCTTCCTGAGTTACCGCTTTTGGCGTTTGATAGGTGAGTTCACGCATTCTTGGAACCGTCCCCTCAATTCCAATAGCCGACGGTGCTAAAACTTCTCCACCAAAGAAGTATGGATGGGCTACACGTCCAACGTGCCACAACTGCGCAAACATTTTGCCACCTTCAGCGTGCACAGCATCTGTTACTTTTTTCCACCCTGTAATCTGTGCCTGTGTAAATAAACCTGGGGTATTCGGGTAGCCTTGTCCGTCAGGACGAATAATTGTCGCTTCACTAATGATTAATCCTGCTTTGGCTCGCTTAGCGTAGTACTTCACCATGTCATCGGTAGGCACTAGATCGTCGTCTGCCATACAGCGCGTCAATGGCGCCATCAAGATGCGATTATTGAGTGATATCGTGTTATTTAGCTTAACATTTTCAAAAAGTACCTGTGGCATGCGTGTCTCTCCATATTTGAATATACATTCAAAATAGGGATTCTTGAATCATTATTCAAGTTAAACCTTTACATTTTTTTCATTGTTATCAAAAATAGGGGTGAAGTATTGGTATAATGGCGCGTTTAAACACATTTGGTGCACTTAGGAAATCGATGAGAACAGCAGAGTTTGATAGAGAAACCGTACTGAGAAATGCCATGCAAGCATTTATGACTTATGGCTACAACAAAACCAGTATGCCCAAACTGACCGAAGTCACTGGACTCCATCCGGGTTCTATCTACTGTGCGTTCAAAAATAAAAAAGGTTTGCTATTAGCCGCCATAGATCAATATCAAGCAGACCGACGAGTGCATTATCAAAAGCTGTTCGAAAACAGCACCAGCCTTCGCTGTGCACTTGAGCGATTCTTACAAGATCTTGTCGGTGAGTGTTTAGGCGACGAGTCAAAAAAAGTGTGTTTGCTCACCAAAACGCTTAATGAAATCGGCGAGCAAGATGCTGACATTCAAACAGCACTGAGTACTAACTTAAGCCAGTTTGAATCACTGATCAGGCAACAGTTTTTAATAGCTTGGCCCGATAGTGAAGCATTAAGTGAAGATGAAGCCACTAAGAGGGCCCGTTTCTTTATTATGTCTGTATATGGTATTCGAACTTATGCAGCGACGCAGTGCGACAGCTCACACCTAAATGCGCTGGCGGATAGGTTATTGGAAGTCTCTGTTTAAAGCCGAGGGTTTTGCGCTTGGCTAAATTGCTGTTTAAACGTATCGTGTAAACTCTTGTCTATGTATTCGAGATGCCAGTTAATAAAGCGCTCGTCCAACGTCAAGCCCGCCAATACAGAATTAACCGCAGCTAAAAACCCGCGTGTAACGGGTGTATCCCGACAAGCGATATGCCCAGTAATAAATGGAGCAAAACCACTAACTGCAATTGGTACGGGTTTTTCTGATGCGTCCTTCGCGTGGTATGCAATAACCGAGGGATATTCAAGCAACAACTCAAAGCGCTTGCTCATCAACATAGAATACATTTGTGCTTCGTTTTCGCTGCCTTCTTTCACGTAGAGCTGATCTGCCAGCGTCTGCTGTATCATGGCATCGGCAATATCACCATATGAGCGCTCTTTTTCTACGCCCAACAACCATTTGGGATGACTCGTTAACAATGCCTCTAGGTTTTGCTCGGTTTGTGTAGACAACAATTGCACTGAAGGTGCAGCAAAAACTTGCAACCCCAAAAAATAAGTGGTCGGCTCTGAAAATAGCAATGTTTTACTGCGCGCTTTATTCACAACTAAGTTTCTAACGCACTCCCCTTCACCTCCTGCAATATTTTTAAGCGCACGGTCAACACTGGCATCAGACTGTGTAATCTCAAACTGAGTTAATTGGCTTTGCAGATAGGAAAATACACGGCTTTCGGTTTGAACACCTTGAGAAGGGTTATTGTAAATTGTGATTGCTTGCGGCTGGGGCTGAGCGATTGAATAGCTACAACAAAATAACAAACCAATTAGTATGCCAAGTCTATTCATTGATACGTCCTTTTATTTCCCGTTGAAACGTGCCACAAGCCGTTTGATATATAACGTAGAGTATACAACGAGAACAAGCCCAAGATAAATGAATCACTGAAATTGATATCTACGGATACTTTTCACACAACACTGTTACTTTCGATATTTTTCGTACAGAGAGTCAATTGAGTATTCAAATAGCGCTTTTATATGACTTTTAGCCTCTGGAATCGAGACAAGCTCAAAATCGAGGGAAGTTGATTTACCACCAAATAGTCCAAAAGCAGCTGGCTTAGACACAACATCCAAAGTTAGTAATCCGCGATTATTTTCTATTGGTGTCAATTGGTAAGACGCGTACTTACCGCCTTCATTTCCAAGTATAAAAAGAACCCACCACCTTCCCCAAGTGCCTCAAACAATTCCAATTCTTTGTCCCAAGGGTAATGATCAATAACATCGCAAGCTTCACGATAAGAACGTAGTTCTTTTTCATAATTGATGAGCTTTGTGCCACCGTCACGATGTTGGTAATAGACTTTAACTCGTCTCATTAAACTTTCCTTATCCACTAACATCACATTTTTGAGAATTTGCTGGCGTAGAAAAACCTTTAGCAGCTTAGTTGACATACTCTACATTTGCGCTGCAAATACGTCATGTATTTTCTCTTGCGTTAGCTGGTTGAAATCACCGTCATGATAGTTTTCGACATATTCAATAAAGGCGCTTGGAGTGGTAGTAATAGCTGACAGAAGCCAGCTCATGCCGTCATCTTCATCATTATTAAACTCTACTGCTCCTTGAGACCAAGTCGCTTCATTATCAAGTCGCCACATGCAAAATGTGACCTCTTCTATTTCGAAAGCCTCGTCATTCAGTACTTCCAACAGCTTTGTTGGCGCTCCCTCGTACATACCCGGCCATACACCGTACTCTTCTTGAGCATGAGGGCTAACTTCCGATCCATGATCGAACCCCTTGATAAGGATCGACTCGTCTTTGATCACGACAACAATATTGTCGCCGCCCCCATTTTCGTAAGTCGCGATATCAATACCAAAAACCCAATTTTCGGTATAAGTAAAACAGCGCAAATGCTCATCATCTGAGATTTCAATATCTAATGCCGCGCTGGCCTTAAGAGCCAACTTTAATTCCTTATTTGATATTTTGTTGAGTTCCATCTTTTTTCTCTATGTTGGAGGTAAGTTATTGAGCGCTTCATTGTAGTTTCGAGATTTCATAACTCCAACTTTTCCTGAATTTTTTCAAAAAATACCGAGTGTCGCATAGACTCTACTAAAATTAAATTAAAAACAATTAGTTACAACCATCCATAACCCAGAGTTGTATTTGTCTGCACTAATTAAAATAGCCTGTATTACGCTATGCTCTGGTATTACTGCTCCTTTAAGGCTTAGCTGCCAAACACGTGGTACTCCCTTTGCCAAAACCGGTTGTCATTTGCTCTATCACACATCAAGTTATATAAATGGTCAACTAAAGTCGCTCATAATTCTTGATAGTAATGACCACCTTTCATTTGTTAGCATTAGTCGCAACATGCGAGGAATGTTATTTCGCTTTTAGTGAAAATGTTAGCACCGACCTACTTTTTATACAGAAAAAATTAATACGCGTTAGTTTTACAAGGAGACTAGGTGAAAATACTTAAATTTATTTTGATCCTTTTGTGCATTACCACTTTTTTATCTATTTTCATTTTTAACAAGGAGGCACTTGCATGCGAAATTACACCGCTTATGGGATTTAAAGAAACTTACCCAGAAATTTATGCTGATGACTCCATGAAAAAAACAGAGCAAGGAAATTTTATTGAATTGGTGCAAAAAGCAAAAAAAAGAGTTGATGAAGCTTTTGGTAAAATGAGCTCCAATCCAAGGTATATTGTGTCCAAAAACTCAACATACTGGAAATTTGGTTTCAACCCAACAGGGATGGCGCGAAGTTCATTATTTAGGGAGTGTGTGTTTATTGGCCCCAAAGGCATTAATATTGATGTGATTGCACACGAGACAGCACATGCAGAGGTGTTCCATAGAGCTAACTTTTTTACTAAAAATTTTAAAATGAAACCTTGGCTACTTGAAGGCTCGGGTACTTATGTAGACTACAGGCATCCACTACTACTAGAGAACATAAATATTGATAGTTCAAAAGTAAATCAAGTAATGGAATTATCAGACTTTTCTCCTCGAGAAATTTGGGCTTATCAAGCATCAAGAGTCGCATTTGAAAAAATTGATCCTAAAAAACTCTACGAAGGCATAGATAGATTAAATTCAGGTGAAAGCTTTGATGCCGTGTTTGCAAAGTAAAGCTAAGCGATACTTAAATAAAGTGCATCAAAGCGACCCTTTAACACTTTTCGCTACAATTTTAGCTAACTTTTATCTGTCAATTATGCAGACGTAAACTTTAAGCCTATCTGAAAACTTAGCGGCTTTTATAAAAATGAAAACAATTTTTGAACATACTCAATCTAGTGTTTTAGTGCTTCCTCAAGCTCTATTTGCGATCAAAGATGTGGCTGTTGTTAGTCATCATAAAAACTCTGTTATTTTTTATAAAAGTCTTGAGCGGGACTTGGTAAACGTTGAGTTTTACATCAATACACCATGTTTGATATATATTGAAAGCGGACGTGAGGTAATTACAAACCGTGACAACGACACGATGGAGTTGAAGGCAGGAAGCGCAATATTTCTCCCTCAAGGGCTAAAACTACAATCTGATTTCGTTAAAGAAACGGAGTCCTTAAAAGCTTACTTGGTATTTTTTGATGACAGTGTTGTTGTGGATTATTTGAGTAAACTTAAAAAGCCCTTAGATTGCCCCAATAGCGCGCCAACCTTTTGCTTGTTGGAAGGTTGTAATGACTTCAGCGCTTTTTTTGATTCAATTATAGGTGATATAAAATCACCTTCTTATTTAAACATTAAGCTGCAAGAGCTACTCCACCTTATTTCTTGGAAAGACAACCAAGCCATTTTTCATTCCGTACTATCCTCAAAAAGGTGCATCCCTCCTCGGCGAAACCTTATTCGACTACTAGAAACGCTTGATGTACTTCATCTCACTGTTGGTGATTTAGCGCATTTATCAGGGAGAAGTCTTTCTAGCTTTAATCGTGATTTCAAAGCGACTTACAAAGTTACACCACAAAAATGGTTGCGAGAAAAAAAACTATCTCAGGCTAAAATATTGTTAGTAGAAAAAGAGCTGTCTGTGACGCAAGTTGCTTTGACAATGGGCTATGAAAATGTGTCAGCCTTTATCAAAGCATTCAAGCTTCAGTATGGTATAACTCCAAAACAAATAAAACGATGTAAATGACGGAAAATCGTTAGTTTTGACATTCCTTGGGTAGTTGGTGCTCGGCAGGTTAGATAGTCTGAGTGAAGATAACCATAAGGAGTAAAACAGATGAGTGTAAGAGTTACCCTAAACTGCCAAGTAAAGCCTGAGCAATTTCAAGCCCTACTTCCCTTTTTAGAACACAACTTGCCCAACGTTAGAGGTTTTAAAGGAAATTTGCAGGTTAGCGTTTTATATGACGAAGAAAATGATGAAATGCTTTTGGATGAGGAGTGGCTAACGGTAGAAAGTCATCTAGCATATTTGAATTTCATTAATAATAACGGTGTATTGGAAAAACTGAGTTCATTTCTCAGTGCACCACCTGATATTAAGTATTTTAACAAGATAGAAGTTTAGTTATCCCCAAAAATCGTTTGAGGAACACTAAGCTACTTTTTAAGTAAGATTTATAAGACTATAAAATGTGGCTCGTTATGTAAGCTAATATTTGACATGAACTAGGTTATAAAATTAGTAAATAATTGAATATTTGATCACTGTCAAATTGCATATAGAGCCCAATGTAACATTTTGTCTAATATTTTGGACAAAGCAGCATTAGCTGATGCAAAGAAACTAAAGCGACAACTCTATGCTGCTATCTAATCAAATTTACATGGAAAACATGATGAACAGTTGGATATTTTTTGCAGGTATCATCGCGCTATTGACGTCACTTATACATATCTTTGCAGGTCAACTAGACCCTATTAGACCACTGCTTAAAAGTGACCTACCTGATATAGGTAAAGCTACTCTCTTAAGTTGCTGGCATCTAGTGTCAACTATTTTGGTTCTTTCCGGAGTCTCCTTAACTATTATTGGCTGGTACGACTTAAACTCATTTCACCATTTAGTCATCGGGATCTCGATTTGCTTCATTATATTTTTTATCGTTTTTATATCAGTTGGCTGGTATTTTTTTAAGTTACAAACGTTCATTAAATTACCGCAATGGATTCTATTATTGCCAATTGGCATTTTGGGGAGTATCGGTATCATGTAAAGACATCAAACCAAGCCAATGATCATAAAGCTATCCCCCGTAGTTGGAAATAGTGATGGGTTTCATATTCCATCAGCTCAGCTGGCAGACTTACTTTGGTATCGCCACGTCCGAGAGCTTTTCAGAATAAACTTCCAGAGCAGCTGAACTATGCTACTTTCGAGCTTATAGTAAAACCTTAACAAAAATGCAGAAGCTTCTCCTAATGCTTCGAGGGATTTGGCTATGTCTAATGCCTAAGTGCGAATGTTTTAGCACCGCTAATATATCAGTTAGTCCCAACGATTATAGAAGCAAATAGGAAGAACAGTATTTATTTCTACTATTTTACCAACAAACTCTTACTTAACACCTATATAAGAAAGGGTTAACAAACCACAGGGACAGACAATATGGATATATCAGATACCCGATGGCGCACTAAAACCAAAGCTTCACCTGCTACCTCATATCGTTTGAATACGGTCACCAAGCAGAGCAATACACTTACTACACAGGTGTCTGTTTCTTCATTGGCGGTGAGACTAAAAGAAGCACAACAGGCAATTGACTCAGCCCGTTTAAATCAGCAATCATTTCTACAGAATAACAACGTTTTAACGTGGCTATCGCAAAGAAAGCAAGAAGAGATTAATTCGGCTAAGAGGGAGTTTGAGCAACTGTCCAAACCTCAATTGGAGATTATTGCAATGGATCCCAGTAACACCTTTTCAAAGGCAGAAAAGGCTGCTGCTTACGAAAAGTGGCATGCGCTTGATCAACGAGCGTTGTCTGAGCTGAAGCGGAACGCCCTCAATGATGATAATGCAATGACATCATTTGAAGCTGCGCTATACACACATAGCCAGACATTCTCAGAACTCGGTAAAGCTATGCTCCCTGATGATTATCTTTCGCAAGCACAGTCACACTTTGAGTCAGCGCTTCAAGGCGTGAATTTATCAGCGCATACTATGAACAATCAAGCCACGCAGTACTATAGGCTAATGGTTACAGACCTGTTTGCCGGCAATGAACCAAAAGTGCACAATGGCGCTGAAGGGATGTCTTCACACAACTTAGAACGCAGCAACTATGACTTTTTGACTCAAAAAGACCGATTTATGCTAGCTGATCTATATCAATATGCAGATCAAAATGACATAGATTTCGAATATATTCAAAAGCTTGCTAATGACATAGGAAACTACCGACGACATGGTGATGGCAAATTACTCAGTAATTTCAACGAGGGACATTTTAATACCGAAGGCCAAAAGCTTACCGTCGGATTTACGCAAAGAGATCAAGCCTCTATAGATAGCCTGATGAATAATGGTGCACTATCTTCCAGCACTCTGGACGCGGGCTTTGTATCTTTTATCACAGACCCTGGCCTTGGCGCACTCTCTCACCAAGGAAGCTACCAGTTTCTGGCACATATAGCAGAGGTAACTGCCGGTATTGCGACCAGTGACTCAGCAACGCAATTTAAAACATTCACCGAGGCAAGTAGCATCAACGAGCGCTATGTCATGACCCAATCTGAAGAAAGTATTTCCCTCCCAGAACCGGATGTGACATGCAAAAACGGGGTCTGTGAGGTAACCGAAAAAGGACGGAAAAATGGCGTAACCTTAACGCAAAATACTCAAATGCTCGCACCGCCTATTGAGTTCAAGCCCGCTCAATTTGATACCCTACTCCACCTACAAAGCGACCCCAATACTAAGAAATCAGTCTGGTTCAAATGGCTTTTAGAAAAGTAATTTTTAAACTTAAAGTGGGCGTTTCGTATTTTTTGTAAATAAGATAGCGAAACTCGCTCAACCTCATGTTCGTTTAGCTTTATATCGCTGAGATATTTAAGTCGAGTTATACCAGTTGTATTAAGTAAATGATCTATCTTGAAGCGGGGAAATAGCTTTAGTAGCACCGCTCTCGCGTCCTGCTACCGCTAAGGTACCTATATCCATATAGGCAAGGCAAAAATTTTGCTATTTAGTTGTTCTAAATGAGAAATTTATAACGCAGTTAGCGTCAGATTTGATCCTTCATATTTAGCAAGTATTAAGACTAATTG
>NZ_PNDS01000124.1 GCF_005886535.1 Pseudoalteromonas sp. S2755 | reverse complement strand
ACTTTGACTTTGACTTTGACTACGAGTGTATTCGGATCTGGAATGGAAAAGGGAATAAACATCGGGTAGTTACACTTGCCACTGAACTTATACCTTTACTAAGAAATCAAATTGCTCAGGCTGATGAATACTTAAAATTAGCTCCCCAGAATGAACGATATGCAGGTGTTTGGATGCCAAACGCGTTAGCTCGTAAATATCCATCGGCTAACAAGTCACTGGCTTGGCAATATTTATTCCCGTCTTATAAATTAAGCGCCGACCCTGAGACTGGCGAGAGCCGGCGACATCATTTTCATCAAACAGGTGTACGTAAAGCGGTTAAAGAGGCAGCCAAAAAAGCACAAATAACAAAACCGATAACGCCCCACACTTTTCGCCACTCTTTTGCTACACACCTGTTACAAAGTGGGGCTGATATTAGAACAGTACAAGCTCAGTTAGGCCATTCAGACGTTAAAACCACTCAGATTTATACCCATGTTTTACAGCAAGGCGCAAACGGTGTTGTTAGCCCTTTGAGCAAAATTTTCTAGCTCGTTTTGGGGCATACATGAGTTAGTGGAACGTGCGCTTTGTAGAACAAAAGTAACGTTGACGACCGTCTTTTGTTCCACAAAGCGCATGTCAGGTAAAGTCTATCCCCGTTCTTTTTAAACGGTGAGGTTCGGGTATGGGCTACTACATTTTATACTTGGTAAAAAGTGCAAATCCCAGCAAACAATTATGATCACGGCAATCAAGTCGCGCCAGTTACTGGCATATCCGAATCAAAGCCAACACTGGTAAATAGGCTATCTAATTCAAGCTCAAAATCTTTGCGATTCACATCCAACGCTTTTAATGTTGTTCCACCAAGTAACGCCTCTTGGCCTTTCTCTAGGCGTGCATGTAAACTTGCAATTACCGCACGAATGCGATCTCTATCTTGCTGCGCCAATGCTTTTTGACTTTCAGTTTCATGGTCAAGCTTTGCTAACATTTCCAACCGCTCAGAGAGCTCCTTGTACGCTAAAAAATCTAGCTCTAAATTTTTAAACAGTAATTGCTGCGCTTGATCTTTACTGCTGATATCAACCTTTACTGGCCTTGTCATCATATCAGCCAACAACGCTCGGAGCTTTTCGTAAGCAGCCTCATCATGAGAGGCGATGCTTGTAAGGTCAAATAGAACTTCGTGATCCGCAAATTGGAACTGCAGTAACGCTTCATTTTTATCATCTTGCGACGTTTCGCTAGCCGAGCCATTGCTCATGGCATTCATAAAGTTTTGTTTAAAGGTGTGAGCACGCCCCCCACCAGCAGCAAGGTGATTGTCATTTGCTGTAAGCTGATTATGAGCGCTCGGGATCACCAATTTCTCTCGCTCTACAGGTGAAAAGTTCAGTGAAGTAGGCTCAATCAGCGCTACTTGATGTCCAGTTAAAAACGTTGGCATTGGGCAAGTCTAAAAAACAATCTCGGTGCTAGATCTTTGCAAGCATTATTCCAAATAAATATTTTCAACAATCAGCCGATGAATTGATATCAATAGCCACTGAACACGGAAACGTTTCATTTTCTTAAATAACACGTACAGCTTCATGGGCAATTCATTGCCGCTTAGGTACGTTAGGTTGCCCTATTTGAAGGCTAAATGGCAACAAGTTTACTGCTGAACAAATTGCAAAGCCCGTACTTAAAAAAGAAACGCCGCAATAGCAACGAAAGCGGAATTTGGTATAAACCTTGCTGTATAAATATCAACCACCTAATGGATGTGCTTAATCATGAAATTGACGAAGGAAGAACTACAATTCATTAACCGAACCCTAGCCGGTAATCGCGTTGCAGGTTCGCTATTGCCGGAAGCTAGGGATCAAAAGCAGCAAACTCACAGCGAGATTAAAAAGTTACTTGCGAGTATTTCAAATAGTTCTCAGTTTAGTCTCGTTGCTAAAAATGCCAACGAGCAGGTCGAGTTTCCACTTAGCGACCTATCGGCATTGATGGAGATTTTAGACAACAACTTAGAAGCACCTAATATCGTGGAAGCTGCTAACTCTAGTGCACCACGTAGTTGGCGTACCTGCCCATCAACGCCGGTCAGGTTTAGATTGTCCCCTCAATTGATGCCGTTTAATATGATCTCCATATCTCAATCCGGTGGACTGATTAATACTTTTCCCTACAAAGCAAATGCAATCCAAATTAATGTGATCAGTCGGATAGCTAAACTATATCTTGCCGACCCTATTCCACTGTTTGCAAACGTCCACTCAATAAAAGTGGCAAGCCCACTGGAGCTCGCCGTATCCTTTGCAATGAATAAAACCGATAACGAAAAACTCAAAGCATTTATTCTTCACAACTACATACAGCGCAAAGGGTTAGATTAGTTCAGCTTGATGGGCGCAAAGATAGAGCGCCGACCAAGAAGTGCTTACAATGGCTACAAGGATTGGTAAATCACTCGCATGGCGAGCAGTAAAAAGGCACAGCCAAGAATTTTATCAATCACAGCTCGCTTAGCCGTTAAATCGAATTTATCTCTTGCTGAGGCACTCAACATTGAGACAATAAAGTACCACAACGCATCGATCGTTAGCACAGTGATACACATGATAAAGCCTACCATTAGTGTCATCTTTTCTGGATCGATAAACTGCGAAAAGAGCGCAACGAAGAAAATAGCTAACTTCGGATTCAAAAATGCAATTGCAAAACCATCCTGCGCTGCTTTGGCATACGACGTTGCCACTTGAGACTGTGATACCGCTAACCCTTGGCTCTTACTCATTAAGATTTTTATCCCCATCCATGCCAAGTAGGCGGCACCACCGTAAACCAAAAATTGGTATACAATCGGAAATTGATGAATAAGCCCTGACAACCCTAAGATTGCTAGGCTGGCATAAATTCCAACTCCCAAACCATGCGCAAGGCTTGCGACAATACCATGTTTGGCACTATGAAATAGGCTATAACGCAAGACAACCGCTAAACTTGGGCCTGCTGACATAGCACCAAAAGCACAAATAGCAGCAAGGCTTAACCAGGCTGTAAGCTCCATAATTTTTCCGTAGAGAATTGCTAAACGAGTAGGATAACAGATTTGAAAAAATAGATGACACTTTGTAAGTAAAAAGGAGCTACCTGCCCCTTTCTACGTGTTTTTTATACAGACTGCGTTTGTAATTGACATTCTGTTTTATGCTGACCAATAAACCAAATGCTATTGGCTTCGCCATAGTAAGCTCTATGCTTTGTCTTATCTGCCATTCGCCAAAAAGTAACACCTAGGATTATAGCGGTTAACTCCAAACCAATAGAAGACCAAGCTGTCGCTGGCCAAATACCAAGACTTGGGATTGCAAACGCGATGACTGAAGTCAGTGGCAACGAGAAGCACAAAATGGCAATCGCCCTTTGTGACCAAATTGCCGCTTTACTCATACCGATAACGAACGCTGCAATCAAGGTAAAACCAAAACACAGATAATAGACCCACATATACACAACATTGATGTTCATTGTGGTCAACGCAGCCCATTTTGTTACAGCAAACGCGGCAGCTACACCCAATAATGAGCCCATTGCCACGCCAATAGTCAATTTCCCCATCACTCGGGTTGATTTTGACTGCTCCGGCTGCTTTTGCTTACGGCGCTTCTCAAGCCACAACAAATTACCCGTATAAAACAACACCGCGCCTAAAATACCCATAATAAAATAAGCCCAACGACCAAACTCACCGCCATAACTGCCAAAGTGAAGACCGAATAATGTGGTCACTACCGCCCCCCAGATCCCTTGTGCATCGTCCGCAACACTGCTTGCCGATACTTCAAATGTATAAGGGTTCATAAATAAATAATCAGCTTCTGGGCCACGCATCAAGTGTTTATCACTTAACAATTGAATTGACGCAGAGGGCCTTGCACTATTTAATCGACTCAGAGTTATTTCTTTGACTTGATGGCCTGGTGCGTAGTCTTTCGCTTTTTGCAAAATCACCTCAAGTCTAGGCAAGTTTTCAACCTTGTATTCAATAGCTGGAGGTGTTTGGCTTGAAAAAAGCGGCTTATCGCCATACAACTTACCTAGCCCACCATACAAAATATCGTGGAATGCGAATACGATGACTGTGATGGCGATAATAATATGAAACGGTAAACTAGTGATCCCAATTAGGTTATGTGTATCAAGCCAAAAACGGCTCGCGCCTTTTTTATCTCTTAGGGCAAAAAAGCTTTTTACTAAGCTCGGCAATAAGAAAATAACGCCTGAAACAAGCGCAATAAAATACAAAATTGCCGCAACACCCAGTACATAGACCCCCGCCTGATCATGACCAATTTCCCCCGCAATGCCTGCACTGCGGTGAAGATAATCCACTAACGACGATAGCTCATTAATATAGCTGGTATGCGCCTCAAGTTCCCCAGCTTCATTTAAAGTGCCGTGCCAGAGCGTTTTATCAAGGCTCAAGCCCCGAGCGCCACCTTGCTCATACCAAGTAACTGGAGAATGGTCTGCTTCAAAATGAATATTAATACCATTTAGTGCCTCAGGGTGTCGCTCAAACACACGATGGAGCAGCGCATCATATTGGTCGGCGTCTACTTGAGACAAATGATGGGAAGGAGGCGTAGCCCATTTATCAATGCTACCAGCAAACATGGTGATAGCGCCGGCAAAGAAACCGATAAACAGCAATAGACCGGTAGTTACACCGGTCCAAGTATGTACATTTTGATAAATCCTTAATATATCGGCGCGGATCTTCATGCCATCCCTCTTACAACAAATAAAATAACGTAAACAACTAAATTAGCGCCGCCAAGCCAAAGCACTGCTTGTTTTGAGTTTTTGAACATAAAAACAAAACTCAAAATGAGTAACCAGATAGGAGAAATCATCCACATACTAAACTGAGTCCGCCAACTTTGTCTTGCAGGAGTTAACGTGTCCATCAAACCATCACTGCCAACCCAAGCGAAAAGACCAACGATCCCAAAGCTTAGTGCCAAGCCAAGTATGACACCTGCAAGTGTCTTTCCCCACCAGTCAGGCTGAATTTTATCAGCATGTGACAACCTGCTCATTGTGATTTCCTAAAAAGTATTAAAATGGTGAAGGGAATCAGCGCGGTAAGCACCATGACACCGACAAGCCAACTAAATACGACCGCTGCACCAGTGAAAATTTGTATTGCAAAAATGAATGTAATTGCCAGAAGAATGTAGCCAGCAGTTCTGACACGCTTGGGCAGAGCTCGCTTTAACAAGCGCTGATGCTTGCTTGTGCAGTAAATTAACGTAATTGCAAGGCTCAGGAGAGCGACAAAAGACACACTTAACAAGGTAAAACTCCGTTTTACAATTAGATTGAGGATTAAGGTGAGGTCAAGATTATAGCGAATGTTTTACTTTCAGCAACACAAAATACAATTGATATGATAATCATTTTCACTACACATCAGGGTGTAGTGAATATCCTAATACTTTTTATACAAAGACCAGCTAACAGCAGCCACATTGATTTGTATACAAACGTGAAACTCCCATGATATGCTCTTTTGTTGCGCTTTTCCCAATCTATCATTACGCTTAGTGAAGGTAATTTAGGATAAACCCACCGATGCAAATTGTTCTCTTATTGCTACTCGCCCTACTTAGCACCAATGCGCTGGCAAAAACGGATAGTCGTGCGGTACATATTTGTTTTGAAAGGTGGTGGCCTTATAGCTTTGTTAACGAGCAAAAACAGGTTCGAGGTATTGAGGTCGATATAATTAAATCAGCACTTATTGGCACTCGCTACCGAGTGGCGTTTCATGAACTTCCTTATCGTCGCTGCTTAGCTGGCGTTGCCGATGGTACATTTGACTTTACCTTACATGTAGACGAAGCCGATGGCTTTCCAATCATTGATGTTTCATTCACCACCTGGCAGCTCTCTCTTGCGGTAAAACAAGGCCGTTTTAGTAATCCTGATGACTTTTATCAAATTGCAGCCCCTAGAATCATGATCTCTGAGGATTACAGCTACCCGGAAGCCGCAGTGCAAGAGTTAAAAAAAATCAATGCGGCCATTGTTATGCGTTCCTTTTACGAACAAAACCATGACGACGGTAAAAGGTTTTTTACCGTGCTCAATAACAACAGAGTTGATGCAGTTTTAGTCGATAAAATATGGGCGTTAGAGATGATCCGCCGCCATCAACTTGAGGTCACTTTTCTACCGCGTCCCTTTCATGCTGAGCAGCAATTTATGGGATACAACATTGCTAACCAAGCAATGGCGAAGCGTATAGAGTCGCTCTTAGGAAAGGTTTCAAATAAAACAATTAAAGCTATTGAGATTAAATACTTAGGTGATGACTTTTAACTTCTAATGCAATAATTTCATGTTCAAATAACAAACAAATAACTACACTGCGAATATCTAGTCCTACACTTATAATATCCGTTTCTCCATTTGCCCAGCACTCGAAGGAGCTTATATGAAACCCTTACTTTCTTGGCTCATCGCATTATTATCTTTGATTGTTCTTGGCGCTTGTGGTTATTGGTTTTGGCTAACGAGTGAGCAGGAAGAAATATACAGTGTAAAAAGAATAGCAAACAGCGAAAGCAATCCAATTCTTGAGTTTTATCCGCATATTTCACAAGTTAACAGACCCGCCGATACCTTCGTATTTCCGATTGCGCTAGGAGATATTGGTCCGAATACCAACCTATACTCTGGCCCTAACCAATATCCTTTTTACTGTATGACTCTGGACTCTGGCCTTGGTCAACCAGAAATAGATAACCACGCCGGGTTCGGTGTGCCGGTGATGGATGAGCAATCAAACCAAGTACTTGGTTTTAGTAAAGATTGCATGGCAAAAACGCGGTTACGCTACTTTGCGATAACTTCTGACAACCAAATCAAGCCGCTAGACGAAAGAAATAAAGCGATAGAAACAAACTTACTGTTACGCGTTGAGCAAGGCACCATAAATCGCTTCATTTACACTATCGTTATGCCCATTACAGTTGACGAAGTGGGTGATAGACAGGCTAAGTCTCAATGGAATAACCGGCTTATCTACCAATTTAATGGCGGTTCAGGGATTGGTTTTAGACAAGGTAGGCAAAAACCGGAGCGTGTAATAGATAGACAGCTAGAGCAGTTAAAGCTTGGCTACGCAGTCATAAGCTCTAGCGGCAATAAAACAAGCTACACCTACAATATGTTACTGGCCGAAGACACCGCAAGACGGGTGAAAAAGCAATTTACTAGTTTATACGGAGAGCCACTCTATACGGTTGGGATTGGCGGCTCTGGCGGTGGTCTCGCACAATATTTGATTGCACAAAACAGCCAAGGGATCTTAGATGGCCTTATCCCACTTTATAGTTACCCTGATATGATCACCCAAACCACTTACGCGTTAGATTGTGATTTACTGAATAACTACTTCACCTTTAGAGCCAATGACAGAAAAGCATGGCGTGATTGGACCCGCCGCCGTCATATTGAGGGCATGAATGCAATCAACGACTTTCCGCAACGAGCTGGTTTTTTACAACCACTCAACCAATTAATGTCCGGGTTTGTACCCTCCTTTCCTGATGGCAATAGTGAGTGTATCAATGGCTACTTTGGATTATCTACTTTTATTAATAATCCAAGGCAAGGGTTCTTAAGGGCCTTTTTTGAGGATGAGGTAGTAGAGAGAACAAACTGGAGTTATTGGCAGGACATGGCCAACGTATTTGGCACGGACCGATCAGGCTTAGGATTAAGCACTTGGGATAACGAAGGTGTTCAATATGGACTAGAAGCATTAAAGGCTCAGCAGATCACGATGGCTGAATTTATCGATATCAATAAAAAAATAGGTGGATGGAAGCCCCAAAACCAGATGCAACAAGAAGAAATTGTATTACCGTTTGGCCACAAAGTACCTATTTGGCTAACGCTTTGGGGCAATCATAATATCACCATGCCAGACGACAATGGCATAGCACCTAGGCACAGCGGCAGCCTTGCGGCGATGGAAAAAGCGTATCGCTCAGGGCAGGTATTTATTGGCAAAGTTGATATCCCTATTATTGATGCCAGGCATTATCTTGAGAATGAGCTAGATATGCATCATATGTCTGCTTCATTTTATACTCGATTGAGAATGTCCGCCGCAGATTCAAACCCAGAGAATCAAGTAATTTGGGTCGCACATCAAGCGTTTAATCCAACTCAACTTGCATTTGAAAAAATGGATGAATGGTTACTCAACCTCAAAGCACAGCCAAATTCATCCGTTGCAGACGCAAAACCGAAGACACTTGCTGATACGTGTTTCGACGAACAGGGTAAAGTCATCGCCAGCGGCAAAGCTGTGTTTAATGGTATCTGGAATAACCAACCGCAAGGAACTTGTACCGCCAGATACCCAATGTTTTCTACCAGCAGAATTCAAGCCGGTGCAAACTGGGCTGGTGATATATTTAAGTGTCATAAAATATCGATTGAAGCGGCCCTTGCCAAAGGGATCTATGGGGAGGTAGATATCTCAACACAACTCGCTACACTTAAACAAATTTATCCTCAGGGCGTATGCGATTATAGTCAGCCCGATATAGGTAGACCGCAAGATCTTGATTGACTGGGAAAATATCGCTGCTTAGACTTAGACCTAATAGGAGAACAACGGATTAGAATTAAATGATGCAAGCATTATTTTCGTACGGCACATTGCAACAGGAACAAGTGCAACTAGATACTTTCAACAGGCGATTAGAAGGTGAGAAAGCGGTACTTTGTGGATTTAAAGTTGGCCAAGTTAAAATAACAGATCCCGCTGTTATTGCCAGTAGCCAAAAGGATATTCATCCCATTCTAATCGCGACAGGTAATGTAAAGGATGAAGTCGAGGGGACTGTATTTTTAATCACGGAAGCTGAATTAGCTCATGCAGATGAGTACGAGGTGGATGACTATCAACGCATTTCGGCAACTGCTGCTTCTGGACAACAATGCTGGATTTATGTAGCAAGCCAAAAAGCAATTCTCGTAGAAAGTCTATAAAATGATAGAGCTTTCCTAGCTCTATCATTAGCTACTACATATATAAACTACTCACACGCCTTACCGCAGTTACTTATTGTAACTTGTTTCTGGCCCATATAGCTCGCAACGCCATATACTCGATTAAACGCAATCGCGCCGATAAACTGCCCATCATATAAAATACCTGGAGTCCAATCACTGCTATGCCAGCGACCGCTTGTTAACGCGTATTTATTTATACGATTCGCACCATGGGCAGCAACACTGAAGTTACCTCTCCAAGAAGAATTTAGAGTAGGAGTACTCTGGTACACTCCAATTTGAGCAAAATATTTATTGAGCGAGCAGACTCCACCGGTGGGGGCTGGCCGCTTGGTTTTGATAATTTAAGTATTACCTCTCCAGCATTAGCACTTAATGTGGTAATACCAATCAAAATCAAACCAGCAAGTTTACAGATGTCTTTCATGCTCACTTTCCTTATTATGAGTCGACTGAACCCATAATATATACAAATAATGTAACAGAAAAATGTGTGTTTATGTCGTTACTATTAACACAACTGAGCTGTATTATATTCCGATGCTGAATTAAGCCAACGCATTTAGATTTCAATCGTATCATTCTCGGCCTCATCCTTTTTACATTCACAATTGCGACATAGTATATCGGCGTTTACTAGAGACATGGATGTCTCCTTTACATAATTAGTCGATTCTGAATATTGGTGTTTTGATGCTTAGATTGGCAGTCACGGCGGGATCGCACTTTGTAAAAAGGCTTTAACACCCGCCTCCTTTCTGATCTAATTGTACAAATGTCACTGGCGACTCAAAACTTATGAGCTTCGAATCTGAAATACTAGAGCCTGGTGGGCAGTATAAAATCCTATTGAGTGAATTAACGGGCTTTGATGATGACGCACTGGATAAAACAAAGCCATGCGACACAACAGTAAAATTGTTCCGTATCCGAAAAGGTACTATCGATCCTAAATTTAAATCCGGTAGTCGAATAAATGCCATTCAGGAAAAGCAATCTGAAAAGTTCCAAATTACTCTTAACTAGTTAATTTCAATAACTTTCTCCCTCTTCTAAAAGTTATTTTAAAAACTAAATAAGAGTAAACATAGCCCAAAAGCTCTCGCAAGAGAGCTTTTTCTTTAATGTGTATTCCACTTCTTATCCGCACTTTCCGATTCAAAGCAGCTGAAGACTTCCAAATAAGCTATTGAAGAGACTTACCTCGTATCAAAATGGCTACATCGTGAAACAAACTGGCACCGAGTGACAGCCAATATAAAAAGGCCTCAACATTTAGTAGAGGCCTTTTCAATGCTAAAACTGCAGTTAAACTTAAAAACGATAGCTCAAATTCAGTGCTAAGTCGTTTACATCATTTGCAGAAATGAAATAGTGGCTAAAATCTACTCCTAATGTCAAAGCTTCACTGAGTTGATAATGAACACCACCCCCTATGTAACCGCTAGTACCGCTGTCTTCGTAACGAGTGGAAAATCGACCATCCCGAACGCTATTAATTTTGTAATCCCAATTAAACGCGCCCAAGAACATTTTACCTACAAATTGATCTGCAAATGATTTTGAGTAATTGAATTGTAATGCAGGACCTTCAGGCAAAACCGGGGCAACTCGCGCCAAAGCCATTTGGCTTTGCTCAGGATCCGCACCTAAGCCGGTAAACTCCACGCTTCCTTGACCAAGGTCAATATAGCGAAGTCCTACCTGCCAATTAGGAACTAATTCATAAAATGCCCCTATTGACCAACTACTGCTATCTTCATCTAAGTTGACGATGTTTAAGTCTGAAGCGTTAATTTCACTATCTGCTGTAGATTGTCCGAACGTTGCCTCCACTTGCCAATTGCTCGCCTGTGCTTGTGTGCTTAATAAGCAACTCGTACTTACCAATGCAAAAGCGGGTAAAAGTGATTTTTTACGGCGCAGTACCAGCGCGCTGATTAATAGTAACAACATGCCTCCCATAGTCCCTGAGGACTTATTAGTTATTGATGTAACTTGTTTAACTGATACCGTGACGCTTACTTGGCCCTCAGCCATAGCGCCAAACTCATCTTTAACAACATAGTTAATTGTATCAACACCTTCAAACCCGACTTTTGGTGTGTAACTCAGCGTACCATCAATATTAATGGCCACTGTACCTTGGCTTGCAGTTGCAGAAACAATGCTTAACATTCCGCCTTCAGGGTCACTATCATTTGCAAGTACATCGATAATGATTTGCGCACCATTTGAGGTTGCGGTGTCATTCGACACTTGCGGTGGTTGATTGGCGATAATAGAAACTGTCGCCGTACTATTGCTCGACCCGCCCTGTCCATCAGTCACACTATATTGAATAGTCGCATTGCCTATAAATGCAGCTGGAGGCGTATAGTTCAATTGATTATTTTCGATACTAACAACACCGAAATCGACACTCGCCCCTGTTATGGTTAGTGTATCATTGTCGCTGTCTGTATCGTTTTCGAGCACATCAATTATAATTGTTTGACCAGAGACAATTGTCACACTATCAGCGTTAGCGACAGGTTGTGCGTTATTTGAGATTGGTACTGCAATTCCACCTGGGTCGACAATACTGCCATTGGCAATACCATCATCATCATTTGGCCCCCCGTCAACAATACGTAGTTGCACACACCAATCACCATCGCTAAGACCTGCGGTCCATTCATTGCTTCCTGGAGGAGGACAGAAACCTGGCTCACCCTGCGTTGAGAGCAATTCGTTACCTTCCCCAACCACAAAGTCTTGCCACTCACCACCTATTAATTTGCGATAAACCGCATTAAGTGGAATAGGTTTGCGTTGCGGTAACACGATACTATATACATCACCAGGTTGTGGTAACCCCGTCGCAATAAAGTCGAACAAACCACCTGCGTTAATGGCATTTGGATCTGAAGGCAGCTCTGACTCCAACAGCTGTAAGCCACCCGTATTGTTCTGCGGTACAGTTGCGCCTTTACGTAAACAAACACCAGGGTCGCCTTCAACTAGGAACTGGCTAGATTCTAACGCTTGCTCTTGCACCACGTTACAATCTGTGATCGCATCCATGAAATCAGGAATACCATCTTCGTCCTCATCGGCATAGCCTTCTTGATCATCCGGAATTAAATCACCGTCACTATCCTCTCCGGTCAACGGTGCTAAAGAGTCAACAATTTCTATAAAGACATTGCGAGATGTCGACAGACTTGGCGTCGCATTATCTTCTGCCGTAACCCTTACTTTATAAATACCCGCCGGGACATTGGCAGGGTTAAACTCAAAGATAAATGGATCATTCGATATATTGACTAACGCCACATCCGGCTGCCAGCTCACACTCACAAGATCATTCGGGTTAGGATCAGCAACTATAGCTTCTATGGTAACCGCTTCATTTGAGGCGGTGATTAAGCTACGCTCTTCACCACTTTGCTGCACAACTGTCGATAAACTTGGTGCCACGTTCTGCTCAACAATTGTTACTGTTGAAGTAGATTTAGCCCCTCTGTTTACTGAGTCACCGAGGGAGATCACAATGGTTTCGTTGTCTTCGCTTATACCATCAGCAAATATATTAAAGTTGATGCTAGCACTAGTGCCTGAGCTTATTATCACTTCACCCGACTGCAAGTCATGATCACTGCTATCCGCTGAACCCGAAACGGTATAAGGTACGGTTACAGGGTAACTTGGTGCAGGACCATTTAGGTATACCTTAACTGAGTGGCTACGCTCTTCTGCAACTCTACTATCTTTTTGCAGTGACACCAGAGGGTTGACGTTAAGATTCTGACTCGCTGTGGCTTGTTGTCCTTGATTATCCGTTGCCTGCCAATAAACAATGTGTTTACCAGGCGCAAAGATAGGAATCCCTCTAACTAAAGATACCGGTAGTGGATTCCCTGAGCTATCTAACGCAACAGCAGTACCAAGATTCACTTTGGTGAATAAGCCTGTTGCGTTCACAGTTAAGTCACTCGGCGCTGTAATTGATGGCGCATTACCCGTGCCCGTACCATTAATCGTGATACTAGCATTTGCCTTTGCTCTCGCTTTACTATCATCCTCAATCAAATAAGTAACGACTACTGGTGCTTGTGCGTTTTGCACAGCTTGGTAAGTTAGGGTGTTATTGGCTATGAACGCAGAACCAATTGAGGCTTTAGCGCCGATAATTCTGAGCGCGCCGCCATCTGGATCACTGTCATTGCTCAACACAGGAAGTACATACTGATTGGAAGCCACAGCATCGAAGGTAAAACTGTCATCAACGGCAATAGGTGCATCATTTATGGAAGTTACTGTCATCGCGACTGAAGCGGTATTTGACTTAAACTCACCGTCTGACACTGTGTAAGTAAATACGTCAGAGCCATTAAAGTTCGGTAATGGTGTGTAACTAAATACAGTACCTTGAATTTGAACTACACCATTTTGTGCTGGTGACACCAACTCCATCGTCAATGCATCACCGTCGGGATCACTAGCCTCTGCTGAGAAGCTCGTAGTCCCATCTTCAAGCACGCTTCTTTGCATATTGTTTGCAATCGGCGCGGCATTAACCGGCTCAACATTGATTTCAAATGCAGGCAAGCTTGCTTGTAATGCCCCATCACTGACACTGATGATAATATTGCTATAAGTACCTACATCTTCTCTAGTCGGCGTACCCGCCAGATTACCAGACGACGTATCAAAGCTTGCCCAAGCTGGTAAGCTGGTTACAGAGAATGTCAATGTTTGAGAGTCCACATCGGATGCTGTCGGCGTAAAGCTGTATGCTTCGTCTTGTTTCACACTTGTTGATGGTGTACCTGAGATAATTGGTGCGTCATTCACAGCATTCACCACTATGCTAAACGCAGGCAAAGATGCTTCAGCTTGGCCATCCGACACCGTAATTACGATGCCGCTATATGTACCATCTTGTCCTTCACTTGGCGTGCCAGTAATCGCGCCTGTTGTATCGTTGAAACTTGCCCATACTGGCAGGTTCGCCACACTGAATGTTAAGCTATCACCGTCGGTATCCGTCGCCGTCGGTGTAAAACTGTATGCAACATCTTCATTGACAGAAGTCGAAGGCGCTCCTGAAATAACTGGCGCATCATTCACTGATGTCACTGTAATATTGACTGTCGCTGCGTTCGACACTAAACCTTCGGCATCTTGTACCGTATAAGTAAAGCTGTCATTTCCGAAGAAATTAGCATTCGGCGTATAAACAACATTACCAGTGGTTAGTATTTGCAGTGAGCCACCTTGAGGCTGACTAACAATTGCAACGCTTGCGACATTGAGCTGGCTATCTACGTCCGTATCATTACCCAACACGTTTATCTCAATGTTGCCATCTTCAAGTAATTGAGCCGTATTGTTAACTGCAACTGGTGCATCATTAACTGCGGTGATATTGACTGTAACTGTTGCTGGATCAGAGCGCAGCCCTTCACTATCTTCAACGGTGTAAGTGAAGGTCAATGTACCATTTTGATCTTGTTTTGGTGTGATGGTGAGCACACCATCAGAGCCAACCGTGACGGTAGCTAGGTCGTAGTTGCCTACACCATCGCCTTTATCCTCAAGTACAATATCCGAACCATCAAAACCTTGATCTTCAACGTCAGAGTCATTTGCGAGGATCGCCAATGTTGTTGCAGTATCTTCGTTTGTTGTTACCGTGTCATTTCCTGCCACAGGTCGGTCGTTTACAGCACCAATATTAACGGAAATCGTGGCAATATTTGACTTACCACCTTCACTGTCAAGAATCGAGTAAGTAAAGCTATCACTCCCCGTCTCATTAGCATTTGGCGTATAAGTAATGGTGCCATTATTCAGGTCTATTGCCGCTTGCCCCTTGCTTGGCTGCGACTCAAGCGCAATAACCCCAGTTGGGTTGGTATCTTCAACATCAGTTGCACTTGCTCTAATGGTCAATGCTGAGGTTGGCGTGTCTTCGTCTATATTAGGTGTAAAGTTAGCCGCGACTGGTAAGTCATTGACAGGTGTTATGGTAATGCTAACCGTTGCCTCATTTGATTCAGCCTGAGTGGAGTCTTTAACCGTATAAGTAAATGAATCCGAACCATTTGCATTAGCGGTAGGCGTAAAGGTGACGACCCCATTACTCACGCTTAATTGCCCTTTCGTCGGCTGAGTTTTAATCGTAACCGATGAAACAACCATGTTGTTTTCAGGGTCACTATCGTTAGTAAGCACATTCACCGAATTAGACGCGTCTTCAAGTGTAGTAAGGGTGTCATTCACAGCCGTTGGAGCGTCTTCAACCGCATTCATATTGATTGTTACGGTGTATACCGGCGAGCTGGCATTAGCGCTGTCTTCAACATGATAGGTGAAGCTATCTGTATGATTCTCACTTCCCCCATGAACATAGCTAAAGCTACCATCGGTGTTGAGAGTTAACGTACCGTATTGAGGATCAGTGTCTTTCACTATAGTCAGACTGTCATTGGAATCAAGATCATCGTCACTCGCAAGCGACAGTAGACCATTGTTGAAATCTCGCGTTAGTGTTGCGCCTTCATCGATAGTGAAGCTAGTACTTTGCCCTGTTGGTGCATCGTTGGTATTAACGACTTCAATATTAAATGCTGTGAGCGTATCGCTATCTGTACCATCACTCACCGAGATTTCAATATTAGAAGTTGTGCCAACATGAGAGTCATCTGGCGTACCTGAAAGCTTACCTGTTTGCGTATCGAACGTTGCCCAACTTGGCTTGTTCGTAATGCTAAAGGTATGAGTATCGCTAGTATCAGAATCACTTAAGGTCGGCGTGAAATCATATTCACTGTCTTCATCTACAGTTGTTGCCGGTGTCCCTGACAACACAGGTGCAACATTGTACTTTTTAATCACAGTATCTGTTACTACGTTTGCTTCATTCCCTGCGTCATCAGCTACGGTAACAGACAACGTCAATGTTCCTTCATTTAAGGAGGTGACATTGATGCCGGTCTCTTGCTGAGTGGAGCCCGTAATAGAGATCGCACTTGTACTAGATACTGAGCTGCTGCCGTCTGAAATTTCATAAGTAAAGCTACCCGCAGATTCCAAACCTGTTAAGGTGAAGCTAAACGCAGTCTCATTTCCTGCATTGATCAGGTCTTGGTCAATCGCAGCTGAAATGCCGCTCGGTGCCGAATTATCCAGCGTGATGGTTTGGGTGGCGGCAGTGGAGGTGTTACCTGCGCTATCCGCCTGAGTTGCCGAGACGGTCAGCGTGCCATTGTTCAAACCGCTGACATCCAGTTCACTACCACTCAACGTCCAGTTACCTGAGTTATCAGCAGTCACCGTGCGACTAACTGAGCTGCTGTTGTCCGTGATAGTCACCGTAACACTATTGCCCGCTTCCGCGCCGGAACCGATAATCAAGACATCGTTATCTTCCGCGGCATTAACAATTCCGTCGGTTTCAATTGGTGTAGTGATGGTGACAGCCGACGGGGCTGCATTATCCAGCGTAATAGTTTGCGTCGCAGCGGTGGAGGTGTTACCTGCGCTATCCGCCTGAGTTGCCGAGACTGTCAGCGTGCCATTATTTAAACCACTGACATCCAGCTCACTGCCACTCAGTGTCCAATTACCTGAGTTATCTGCAGTCACAGTACGACTCACCGAGCTGTTGTTATCCGTGATGGTCACCGTCACACTGTTGCCCGCCTCCGCGCCGGAGCCTACAATTAAAACATCATTATCTTCAGCCGCATTAACGAGCCCATCGGTTTCAATTGGTGTAGTGATGGTAACCGCCGACGGGGCTGTATTATCCAGCGTAATGCTTTGCGTCGCAGCGGTGGAGGTATTACCTGCCGTATCCGTTTGCGTGGCGGATACCGAAAGGGTGCCATTATTGAAACCGCTGACGTCCAACTCGCTACCACTTAGCGTCCAGTTACCTGAACCATCAGCGGTGACGGTGCGGCTCACTGACGAATTATTGTCAGTGATAATCACCGTCACACTATTACCAGCTTCAGCTCCTGAACCTGCGATTAGTACATCGTTGTCTTCCGCTGCATTAACTTTGCCATCACCTTCGATTGGTGTGGTTATACTTGGAGCACTTACATTAGTATCAATAGTGACCGATAACCCAGCACTGTCAACTGTGTTACCAGCAGTATCCGTCGCCCGGGCAGAAATGGTTTGAGCACCTGTGGTTAGCTCTGAGCTAGTGATTGTCCATGTTCCACCGCTTACCACAGCGCTGCCTACATTGCCATCTACACTTGAAATGAGCGTGACCGTGTCACCGGTAGTACCTGTACCTGTAAACGTAGGGGTGGTATCGTTGGTAATATTATCAGTGTTTGAAGAACCTGTATCACTACTTGCGCTAAGGTCTGGAATAGAAGGCGTACTCGGTGCTGTTGTGTCAATAGTTACACTTAGGCTACTTGAGGACGTACTTTCATTGCTACTTGCATCGGTCGCCTTAGCAAAAATCGAATGTGATAACCCAGCAGTCAAGGTATCCGTTGTAATTTGCCAATTACCACCCGTTGATGTGCCAGTACCAATAACCGTTGTGCCTCCGCCCACCTGATCACTATATAATTTAACCGTCGCCCCGCTCTCGGCAGTACCACTGAAGGTTGGTGTGGTATCATTGGTAATGTTGTCTGTGCTTGAAGGACCAGTATCTGAAGCCGCATCCAAGTCTGGTGTCGATGGCGCATTTGGGGCGACATCATCGTTGACTGTTATGGTAAATGACTCTTGATAACTTGCGGTTCCATCGTTTGTTTGAATACAAATAACATAGTCACCTGGAGATGTTGATGCTTGCGTTTGTAAAGTACTGCCTGAAAATTGGAAGCTATCGTTACCCGTATTTGCGCTACAAGTACCGTTATCACTGGCACCTGAACTCACCAGACTATAGGTGTGACTATCGCCACTTTCCACATCCGTGGTACTGGCTGTCGCGACAGTCGCGGCAGTTCCGGTATTCGATTGGTCTATACTTGTTGCTGTCAATGCAATATCGGTAGGGGCATCATTGACGGGAGTAATAGTGACTGCGGCCTGATTTGTACCAGTACTGTCTGCCGTACCATCATTAAAGGTATAGTTGAGTGTTACAGATGAGCTTGGATCCTCAGAGCTATTACCGTAGCCAATTGATTGCAGTACATTATCCACTAGAGCGGAAGTAGCACTGCTGTTGAAAGTGAGTACCAGCGTGCCTGCAGAGTTAGTGGTGACTGTACCGACTTCTGTACTATTGTAACTTAGCGCGCCTCCCTGAGTCAGTGTACTTAGCAGCCCTGTGTTACTAAAGACATCCTCACTATTAGCGCCACCTGAGCGTGAAATAGTTAGCGATGCACCATCGTAATTACCATTTCCGCCATTAAGTGCGTCAAGCTCAGTATCTGCGATGGTTACATCACTATCTATCGCAATCGAAGTTCCATTTTCAGTAAAGGTATTACCACCATTTAAATTACTAAAGATAGGCTCATCATTCGCCGCTTCAAAGGTGATCACTGTATCACTGCCAGAGTCAGCGACCGTATATGCAAGATCATTACCCGGTGAATTTGTGAGCGATAGTGATACTTCTACGCCTGAAAAATCGCTTGCATTAGTATCTATCTCCAGCGTACTAGTTCCATTGAAGCGAATATTGCTGGTTGATAATCCCGTTACGCCTGTAATTGTTATCTTATCTCCGATACTAAGATCGGCGATTGTGTCACCATTTAAATCACTTTGCTCACCGACAAAATTATCGTTACCATCGTTACCTGTCATGGTATCTGTACCGCCGCCAGGACGTATAATGTCTGCGCCACTACCACCTGTGAACGTATCAGCCCCCCCCAAATCTGTTGCCGTTATTTCTAGCACATCACTAGAAAAGGCAGAAGCGTCTATGACTAGGTCAGACGTGATTGCACTGCCGCTGGCATTTGTAACCGACACAGTTTGACCGTCGGCATTAAAGTTATCAGTAAGTGTGATCGTTGCTGCGCTATTGGTGCCAATTGAGATGCCTTCAACAGCAGAAACCGAGGTGGTCGAGAAGTCAAATGTTCCTCCATCCATGAGTTTTAATGTCTCACTGCCCGCTCCCCCTGAAATTGCGGTCGCAAAATCACTCAAATTAGCCGCGTCAATCGCGACAGCAGCGCCACTTGCTAGACTGAGGTTTCCTATATTGAAGAATCCACCTCCAGTTACATCCGCACCATCTGCCGCTAAAACAAGGTCTGCTACGTTCGTGTCGCCAGTTAAATCTCCAGTGTAGGTGCTACCACCGATATCGAAGGTAATTGCATCATCATTAGCAGTTGCTGAAACATCAGTGGTACCGTTACTGATGGTAATGGTCCTAGTATTGCTAGAATCGTCACCAACACTATAAACTTCAACCGAAGAGAAAGTGGTGATATCCCCATCACCAGAAATATTAATAGTTTCTGATCCAGCTGCTGAAATATTACCAGTAAAACTTTCATGCTGAGCTACTGTCATGGAAACAGATGCGCCAGAAGCCAGTGTCAGATTACTAACTGCATTAATATTTGCACCAGTTATATCTGCACCAGAACTTAAAGACAAAGTATCGGCAGTGGTATTTTCGCCAGTAATTGTTCCAGTATAAGTGAGCGAACCTAAATCGAAGGTAATTGCATCTGAAGTTGAGGTACCGGTAACAGAATGACCTGCACTGCTCACGGTCACCGTTCTTGAATTGGTTGAATCATCGGATAAAGTATAATTTTCAAGCGCAGAAACCGTCGTAATATCGCCATCACCAGAGACAGTTAGAGAATTAGTGCCATCCCCTGAAACCGTGCCTGTAAACGACGACAACTGAGATACTGATATCGTGGCAGATCCATCAGTAGCTAAAGAAAGGTTCTCAAAACCACTCACTGTCGCCCCTGCGATACTTCCGCCATTACTGATTGAAAGCGTATCTGTACCACTGCCTCCAGCTAGAGTACCTGTAGCTGTGAATGTACCGACATTTATTGTGTCATTACCACTGCTTCCTGTTACGCTTTGCCCAGCAGCTCCGAGCGTAAAGGTGTTAGCCGCTGAAAGTATATAAGTTTCAATCGCACTATTACCAGTTAAACCATCGGTACTATCGCTAATAGTGACGCTCTCAGTTCCCGCAGCGGTCACAGTTGTAAAACTATCATGTTGTGCTTCAGTCATAGTGACCGATGCATTATCGCTTAGCGTTAATGATTCAAAACCGCTTAGTGATGCCCCGCTAATATTAGCGCCCGAGTCAACCTGTAACGTATCGGTGCCGGATCCACCAGAAAGCGTACCTGTAGCAGTAAACCCAGCAACATTAACTGTATCGTCGTCACTACTACCCGTGACATTCTGTGATGCTACTGCCATGGTGAAGTTCATTGCAGCGCCTAACACATAGGTTTCAATATCGCTATCACCGGTTAGGGTTTGATCTCCATCAGCACTAGATATTGTAAATTGGTTTGTACCTGAACCATTGATCGTGGTAAATGCATCGTGCTGGGTTTCGGTAAGCGTTAAAGCACCATCATTATCAGGGGTTAATGTTTCGAAATTAGTTAATGACGTAAAGTTAGCTAAATTAGAGCCAGTCACTACAAATAAGGTATCCGTTCCCGTTCCCCCATCCGCAGTTGAACCAGCAATGTGGCCAGTATCAGCAATAGTCAGTGTTTCATCGTCACTCGTGAAGGTAATTGCTGGAGATAAATTCGTTCCGCTCGTAGTATCAAAACTGGCTGCGGTACTGCTTGCTGCAGTGACATTACTGACGGAAATAGTAGCTGTGCGAGCAGTACTATTATCTGTACCATCATTTATCACGACAGTGACAGTTCTTGCGGTTTCGTTGGGCGTACTGGAGGTATTATTGTAAGTGATCGCCTGTAAGAACGTTTGCACTTCTGCTGCGGAAGCCGTTGCGCCAGTTATAGAAATTGCATCTTGTAGCGAAATATCAGAAGAACCCGAAATTCCCGTCAATGCATCTTGAGCGGATGCACTAACATTCAGGCCTTCAGATGCACCATCTTGATCGTTGGTAAGGCTGACTGTTATGGAGGCAATTGTATCGCCATCAGCTTCAGCCACAGCAGCATTCGCGGCGATATATACCGCACCACCTCCTTCAGAAAATGAAGCACTACTATTATCACTACCACTTGTTGAATCTAAATCAACTGCAGGTGCGGTGTTGGCCGTTGAGAAATTAAAGGTAGTATCGTCACTGATCCCCGCAAAACTGTTTCCCGCAGAGTCATCAACAGCAGTTGCATCAATACGAATGGCGTAGTCGCGATTACCTGTTAGGTCATTCGTAGGGTTTATATAAATTTTATCATTTGTAATGCCAATACGACCTGCACTTGGGCTAGTCGTTGTACCGTCACTTTCTGTCGCGACATCAAACACTTCAAAATCACTACTACCACTGACGTCTCGAATACTAATGTTACCTGTTCCCAACGCGATAGTTTCACTAAAATCGATCACAATATCATTGCTACTTACCACACCTGTAGCATCATCATTTGGCGTCGAATTTGCGCTATCAAATGTTGGGAGCGTGGAATCTACAGTAAAAGAAGTAATACTTAACGCACTATTCGTATTCCCTGCTGAGTCAGTGATAGTAATAGTACAATCACTGTATGTACCATCAGCTAATGCTGTCGAGTTATCTGTTTGGGTCAAAGTGATGGTTTGGTTGCCTGTTGAGCTAATCGTTGTTGAGCTTGAAGTACCACAACTACCACCTACTGACAATGTGCCTGTTTCTGTAGTGCTAAACGTATAATTTGGTGTTGTATCATTCGTTGGCGTAGTCACTGCGGTCACTTCTGCTACCGTTGGCGCTGTGGTGTCTACCGTAAAACTAGTAATGCTTAAAGCACTGCTGGCGTTGCTTGAAGCATCTGTCACAGTGACCGTACAGTCGCTATAGGTACCGTCGGCTAGAGCTGTGCTGTTATCTGTTTGAGTTAAAGTTATGGTTTGGTTGCCTGTGGCGCTGATTGTGGTCGAGCTAGATGTTCCGCAGCTACCTCCGATAGACAAAGTACCCGCCTCATCAGTCGTGAACGTATAATTGGGTGTACTATCATTTGTTGGTGTAGTTACCGCTGTCACTTCACTGATTGTAGGGGGAGTGTTATCAACCGGCGCCGCCGCAGAAAAGGTAACCGTATCTACTGCAAATCTGTTGTCATAAACACTATTAAACGAGTCATAAAACTCCAACACCACTGTATCAACGTTTTGCCAATCATTGCCTGAAAAATCTGTGTCTCTTGTAATCGTAAATACATCTGCAGCGTTTCCTTGGGGTATGGTAATTGTAGCGGTCACGGGCGTCGCTGAAGTTCCTCCATCATACCCTTTCAAGAGGATCTGATAATTATCATTTGCTATTTGTAAATTAGGATAGATGGAAATTGAATCAAAACTAAAGTTATTGCTAGAATCACTGGTATAGAAAATATACCCACCAGCAGTAGCTGAAGGAGTACCATTAATAAAATCATCAGCTGCCGCTGCAGTGCCTCCATACACAGTCATCGTTGATGACGTATAGGACGTTGCTGTACCTGCATCTAGCAAATATGTGACCGAGCTCTCTGTATGAGATATATTCGAGACCCCACTACCAGACTTCACTTTGTAATCAATAGAGGCTGCCGTGACTGGCAGGCTAGATATACATAGCCCTGTAAAAACAGTACCTTTAATAACTGCTGTGATTCGATTCAACTTCATGTCCCACTCCAAATGACTGATTTGGTATATTCCAGAGTACCCAAGATTAAAAAAGCGTTTTGTTTATAAGTTGTCGAGTTATTGAACTTCTTAGGTTCAAACATACCGCAAATCAAAATGCTCTCAGAAGAAACAGGCCTCGCAGTATTGACTGCGGGACCTGTTCAGCACTATCAACTTCGTGATGGATAGATACCATCCAATACAATTTGCCAATTAACAACTTGTAATGGGTTAAGAATACTAAAGCTTTGTGATGCACCAGTATCATTAACCACAACACTGCCTTCAACACTGCCACCATCTACACTTAATCCACCAAGCTCCGTTAGTGTGGGCGCAGGTGAGAGGCCTTGCTGCTTGTAATACATTGGGCTATTCGTGTTACTTGCTAGATAAGCTGTAGCGTCTGGAGTATTTGTGTTTGCATTATTTGTTGCTGCTTGAAAAGAGCTTGTCACTCCGCCGCCAGTCGGAACAAAAACAGCAGTATGAGTATGTTTTGGTAACTGAGTTGAGGTCAACGCTATATCTTCCAAACCAAAGCGCATACCTAGTCTGTAGTCTCTGCCTCCTGGCATGATCCCCATACCTACGGGGCTACGACCTCTCAAGTCAGGTATACCAAAGGTGGTGCGAGCATCACCACCATATAAATCGCCGAGAAGGGAAAATAATGCTGTGTTTTGACTAACTGCCAGTAGCTGCCCCAAACAAATTGACCAATTGCGAATTGCAAAAGAGCCACCAAAAGGTCGCATCGTACCGATATATGAATCTGTTGACATATTTAGTCCTCTTAAATTGATATATTGCTTATCAGTGACAGGCGGACTGCTATAACGACTCTCGAGTGTCACATCAATTATATTGTTTACAAAAACTTAGTTTACTTGCTAAAAAGCCTATATGGTTTATTTACTCAGGCTGCTCAGCCTCACCTTGTGGCTCAGCCATTGGGTTCACCGAAAATACTGGCGGAACAAACAACTCAGGAAGTGCAACCTGCCGAACGCCCCCCGTTGACACCTTTCCTAAACACACAGTACCAACATCGTTCACCTGCAAAGTTACCTGCGCAATCTCTGCTGAACTTGGGAAACGCCAGTACAATTCAGACGTTTTATAACGGATCAGCACCATTTGCTCGCATTGGTCAAAATCATCTGGATGCTCACAAAACTTATCGTGGTATTCAGAGAGTTTTTGTTCACCCATAAACTGCACCAACAGACTTCCCATTCCAGGAACAGTTAAAATTGCAGACTCTCCACGCTCTACTACTAACTCTCCTTTCCCCTCAAGCTTGGCAATGGTTTCGGACGATTCAGGGCTAGGCAAAGCGCCATTGTTATATGGATATGCTGCTAGGTCATAGCCATAATTATTGGTAAGTTCTATCTTAATCTTCATTTGTTATCTCGCATCTGAAGTGTTATCCAGAGCACCGCACACATGGAATTACGATAACAGCCCAACTTCTATTTCCTTTCACGCGACTTTGCTCACCATCTTTAATATTATTTTTATCATTAACTTGTTGACTATGAAGCCAACATAGCTAGATCAAAGAAAAGCCTGCATCTAGCCCAAAAATCACAGCAAACCTATAACCATCAAAGAGTCCTTGCTGTGTACCAATAACATCCAAACACACAGCACCATCAAGCGTTTTAATAACTAAGCCTTCTCTTCGGCTTAGTTGAATAACAGTACCTACTTTCACACCCTTGATATCACACTTAACCTCACTCGCTTGTAATACTTGAAACATCTCTTCTCTTAGACGAAAGGTGGCACAGCCAACATCTACATTACCGGCTCGGCACATGTTCACTATTTCCAAAGTAGGCTGTTTACACCAGTTAATAGCCAGCTGCTGCGGTTCGATCATAGGTGCAAAATACTCAAAGCATGTGTCTTGCTCACGCCAAGTAATAGCTTCTTGCTCTACCAGTTGACAAAATGTGTCGAGTAAATGAGGTAAAGCTTGCGAGACTTTTTGATTAACTATGCTTATCGTATCGAAAGGATGAATAGTGAGGTCAATATCGGTAGCGATATCTCCGCTATCTACTTTTGATGTAACACGATGCAACGTAAGCTTAGTGGCTTGTTCACCGTTTCTAATTTGCCAATAGAGGGGAAAAGGTCCTCGATATTCAGGTAGAGGACTAGGATGAATATTGACTAGACTGCCATCAAAATAGCTGATCAACTTTTGTTTTATAATATGTCTAAATAGGTAAATTACACCGCGATTAGCGCCTAGCCTGTCCAAATCCGCAATAAGGGTCGTATCGTCATATTGGTTATACTTTAAAGTGGGGATCTGCGCTTGATGCAGTAGCTGCTGCAATTGCATTAAATCCGGATTCGGCTCAGCATCCACTAAAACTACACATGCTAATTTATTGCTTTGTTGGAGGTATTGGATCGCCGATAAACTCTGACAGCTGCCTGTAAACACTGCATATTTTTGCATTATACACTCCCCTGTACTTTTACTGGCACAAAACCCGGTAATCCAGTCAGTTGATAGTAGAACTGAACCGTATCCCCGCTACTAGCAACAAAGTGAGTGTGTTCAATGTCTTTAGGTTTAAGGTCTATATAAACGCTCGTATCCGGTCTTGGGTGTGTGATCCCTGAATCATATTGGCCAACCTCTTCTTGCGCGAAGGTTTCTATGTGAGCATAGACCGCAAAGATACGTTTGCTCATATCTTCAACACCCGTAGGTAGGACAATTTGATTCGCAGGTATTACTTTAATGCCATCTTCGAGTTCAAGCTCTTTCATCTCTAACAAGGTGGACTTATTGATCTTAAGGATTTCGCCTAGATCCACTCGGTCTTGTTGTGCCTCATTTCCTACATTGCTTGAGTGGCTGTATTCTTGCGTTTTCCATTGTTGGTTAAACTCAGTTTCCCCAACAACCATCATACCTCTTACCGACACATTTTGCGGGATCATCCAACCGTCTAGGGATAAGTATTTTACTAAATGTTTGGCAATACTTAATTGGCCCTCTTTAGTAAAGCCATGTTGCATCGCTTCTAACACTAAAAGATCGATAGCATTTTGAGGCTCAAATATGGTCGCATCAGCCTCTTCAATAAGCAGTACATACTCTTCAAGCTGCAAGTCACTGACGAGCTGTTTAAGCGTTAATATTGCACCGGGCTGAATATCAACAAGCGTCACTTGAATTTGGCTCGGCTCAATTATTTGAGTCTCTTTGTAGTAGCTAAGTAAAGGCAGTAATAGAGGAGCGAAAGGACCACAGGCAGGATACAACACATTAACTACGGGTTTATTTTTTAACTTACCTTGAATCGCTTTGTCGAGTCCGCGGGCATACCCCTTGATCCGGTAAACATCCTTTATTGTGTGCTTACAGTTATAGGGTGACATAATCAGCCCCGTCGCGGAAATATACTGATGAGTGAGCACCTCTTGGCTTAATTCTGCCATCGCCATAGATTGCACTGCATTATCGTACATCGTCTCAAAAGCACTAACCAACTCTTGGTGTGTAACAGTTTGCAGATCAGTTAAAACCAGTGTTATTGCGTCAACAAAACTCTTTTGCAATAGTTTTTGGCGTTCACATACGGTAAGTTTTGATTTTAAAAGTGATTGAAGCTGATTTCTAATTGAGTGCTTTAATAGGTCATCAATCTGAGGGTCGATGAAATCTACCCTTGTATTGTTTGCTAACTGCTGTTTTTCCATAGATATTATTAGCTCCACAGTTCCTTAAAGTCGGATTTGCTGATGCTTTTTAAAGCATTCAGCAGGTGTTTCCTAACTGTTTCTCTAATGAGTGTAGTCAAGCACAAGTAATCTGCTAATTTTTTGATCAAACTTCGGCTTAGAAATAGTATGCCGATGTAAACACCATAAAAATAAAGTAAACATGTATAAATCATCACTTCGATTTAGTAGTAATGAAGTGAGTTCCATTGAGCCTGGAAAGTTACATTACGCGTCTCATTTAATTAAGCCAGAAACAGGTAAAAACCAAAAAAATTAGGTAGTTACCTTAACACTTCTGTTACTATACTGAGATTATGCCAAAAACATAAAGAATAAAGAATTACACAACATTACAGCAAAATGTAATAACGTTTTCACAAAGAATCTTACTTCTGAAAACCGTAGATTTGCTCACACCTGTTACAGTGTTCAAAAAAGCGCATACCTATTTTATTTTTTTGAATAATTGAAATCTTGATGCTAGACAAGTATTTACATTCCAATTACCCTATACCATTAACAAAAAATAAGAATTAGTAATCATATGTCTCTGACACAGTTTTCGGATAGCCATATTGTCGATGTTTTCCAGTCTGACAAATACCAACTACTTGAAAAAATTGGAGAAGGTGGATTCGGTAAGGTTTTTAAGGCGCGCCAAATAAACACGGGGCAAATCGTTGCACTAAAATTTTTGGCGTTAGAACCACAATTGGAAGCGACGAAAAAGCATAGATATGCGGAACGTTTCAACCGTGAAACCTTACTTTGTAGTCAATTAAATCATCCAAATATCGTACGATTATTAGATAAAGGACAATTAAATGAAAATTTAATGTTCGGGGTATTCGAGTATGTAGAAGGACAAACATTACGAGACTACCTAAGTCAAAATGGCGCGATTGATTCTGTGTATGCAACCGACATCATGTTGCAAGTTTTAGATGCGCTTATTCATGCCCATCAACAAGGTGTTATCCACAGGGACATAAAACCAACCAATATCATGCTTAGCCAGTCTGGTGCAAAGACTTATGCCAAAATACTTGATTTTGGTATTGGTACACTGGCACAAGAAACCCGCCAGCATGACTTTGAAACAATCACGCTTACACAAGAAACATTGGGCACACCTTCTTACAGCGCACCAGAGCAATTACGTGGTGAGCCAGCCTCGGCTAAATCTGATCTGTATGTCTGGGGTTTGGTATTTTTAGAATGTTTAACCGGCGTTCCAGCGGTAACTGGCACAAGTGTCGCCTCTATTTATCACAAACAATTAAGCGATGTACACATTCCAATTCCAAGCGCACTACTTGGCCACCCTCTTGCGGGGCTTCTCAGACGCGTACTAAATAAAAGCGCGTTAGAGCGCGTGATCACCGCAACAGAAGCATTCTCTGAACTTGCACGAATGAATGTATCGAACCTTGTAGGTGTGCTAAATGATGTTAAAGCTCAACATGGTTACGACGAAACCACAGTAATGATCCGTAATGACGATCCTAACCATCGTGCCATTCAAGAATATACGGCGCTTACTGAGCGCAAGCAGCTCACCGTTCTTGCGGTAAGATTAAGTGTTAAAGCACTCGACAATCAAGATAAAGACTTTGATGTCATCGACACGGTTTATAAATCTCAACGCAATCACTTTATTGATATCGCGACTCGTTACGGCGCTTATCACGTGGGTAACCTCGCCGATACCAGCTTGTTTTATTTTGGCTACCCAGTTAGCAGCGATAACGATGCGCGGTTATCTGCCCGTACCGCACTTGAAATGATAAGTGAGCTTGCCAAACGTAACGCACTAATGCAAGAAGCCCACAGAGTCGCACTTAACGCTCACATCGGTATTCATACCGGCGTATTTATTACCTACGCCAATGCCGTACCTGAAGGTCATCACGCAAATATTGCAGCAGCACTCTCCCGTGAAGCTGGCGAGCGCCAAATCTTATGTAGTGCAGAGTCACGCTCACTTCTTGATGCTTTTTCAGAATTTAATTTGTACGGTCAATTGCAAGTCGGTCCATTATTTGAACTTACGCCGGTTTATAACTTGCAAGGAGAACGTCGCATCGAAGCGTTTGGCTTTATGCGTGGTACAAAGAACCATCATGAACTTGTAGGTCGTCACCTTGAGCTCGAACAGACACTTTCACTCATTAATAACGAAGTCGAAGGTGCAACCCGCATCGCCCATATTCATGGTGAAGCTGGCATAGGTAAATCTCGGCTGCTGCAAGAAGTTCGTGCTAATACGCCGCAATATCAGCATTTAGTCGCACAGTGTTTACCTGAGCATCAAAATAATGCTTTGTATCCAATTTTAACATTGGTCAAGTACCTCTTTAACACCGAACAGCTTGACGCTCATTCAGCCAATACCGTTTTTAGTTATGTATTATCAAACATGGATAGTGAGCTCGATTTAGCGCAGGCTATCCCTGTGTTGCTAGTTTGGCTCAATATCTCACTTGGTGATGAAATTACGCCTTCTACACTTTCTCCCGATGAGCAGAAGCAAGTATTGTTTAAAGGGCTTTGTGCACTGTTAAAGTCAAATCGTCACGGGCTCAGTAAATTTAAACTTTACATTATTGAAGACATTCACTGGGCAGATAGCACCACCCTAGAGTTTTTACATCACTTTGTTGGCGCTCTAGCTTCAGGTGATGTACTACTAAGTACTTCGAGACAAGCTGTGCCTAATCAGTTAAAAGACCTCACCTTAGTTGATGTTTGCCTAAAAAAACTAACCGAGAAAGCCACCGAAGATTTTATCATTAACTTGTTTGATGGCCGCCGAGTGTCAGAGCAAGTTCTCAAATTACTTACCAGTCGCACCGACGGGATCCCGCTATTTATTGAAGAACTCGTCAATATGCTAAAGCAAAAGGCATTAGTTGGAGATAAAGGCGGAGAGATTGACTTTCTTGCACCAGATAAACTTGACCAAGTACCTACGAGTTTAAGGGAGTCATTACAACAAAAGCTAGATAGTCTTAGTCACGCCAAAGAAACAGCGCAACTAGCAGCCACAATTGGCCGAGAGTTTGAATATGATTTACTCGTTGCGGCATCTTCTTTAAGCGAAAACCAGATTCAAAACGACTTAAATGAGCTGGTAGCAAACGACCTTATCGTCCACCAACGTCGTGTTGATAACGATAGCTATATTTTTAAACACGCTTTGGTACGTGATGCTGCCTATGAAAGTATGGGTAAGCATGAATCGCATGCACACCACATGAGTATAATTGAGGTGCTCAACAATACAGGAATGAGCCAAAAGCAACCACTGCTTACAACCCACCATTTAGCAAAAGTGGGAGAACATGATGCGGCTGTTGAATTATTACTAACATCAGCAAAAAGCGCCGCTGCGATTTATTCTGTCGCAGAGGCCAGTATTTACTATGCAGAGGCATTGAATTTCTTCCAAAATGGGTTAATCGATAACCAGCCTTTACTCCATAAGATTAAAAATGCACTTGCCTCATCTAGGATTGCATACAATGGTTGGCTAGATACGTTGGCAAAAAAGCACGTGCTTCAAAATATCAGTGAACTCGCCACAATTTTAGACCCTAAAGAGCGCTTCATTACGATGAGAGGCGAATGGCTGCACGCCTACGCTACCGGTGATATTTTAAAAGCTCATAATATAGGATTACAGCTGCACGAAAACAAAAGCGAATATCCACCTCACCAACACCCAGTAATCTTCGAGCTTTTATCGCAATCCTACTTTTCACTGGGGGAGTTTGACAAAGTAATAGCGCTTGTCGATACGTTACCAAAAGAAGGCTTTTTCGATAATAGCTCTCAAGCCATAACTGATAATTACGGCTTTTGCTCTGAACTTACTTGTATTGCTTTTAAAGCTCTATCACAGTTGCTCACTGGTAAGATTAATTTGGCTGAAAGCGCTATGAATAATTTAGCTGAACTTTCCAAAGATATAAATATAAATGATATTAGCTCAGCAACAAATGGAATATGGGCGTGGTTTAAGCTAATACATGCTTCAATACAAAATGATTCCATTAATTTTAAAAAATATCAAGATGAAGCAAAAAATTACTCATCAACAGGGGTAAGCCTTGCAAAAAACTCTAATAACGCAGGCTGGTTGGGTTATAATAACATGCTCAACTACTTGGCAAATTTAGATGATATAGATAGCTTACAAGAATTCGAAGAAAAAATATCAAGCTTTGCTGGGTATCGTTCACATCGAACTTTTTATTATTACTTTTTATATAAAGTATTACTGTTTAATAAAAACACAATGAAAGATGATGCTTATAATGAATACTTAAATGATAAGGCTAGCACTAAAACCTTATACCTCCAAAACTATGAAAATTAGGAAATGAAAAATGAGTGATAATACAAAACTACCAACTGGTTTAATCTCTTACATCTATAATGTAACTAACGATGAAGCTTTGAAACAACGAGCGACCGATAACTTGGCTGAAGTGATGGCTGAGTTTGATTTAACAGCAGATCAAAAACGCATTATTACTGAAATTTCTTTAGAGACTGGATTGACAGATGATCTGTGGGATCAACTATCTGCAGAACTAAGACCTGAAGTTCAACACACAATAAAAACAATTTGGTAATACATAGGAGCAGCGGGTGATTTTTAGCTTAATCAAGCGTGTATTTTTTTGTCGTGAAACTCTGTCAACTTTACAGGAACGATTTAGTTGTTTTACTTTGTAAAATTCTAATGTTATTAACATCAGAAACAGAACAAAAAATAGACCAAACATTAAGTTAAATTGGTATTTCACCCGCATTCATCATGAAATATAGTAAAAGTGAGCTTTATAGCATTGCACTTGATAGTGAGGTTCAACATCTCAATCACACAATAACGGAAAAGCTTCAGCCAATTGTAAATGGCATTCCTGAAAATATACATGCAATATGTTTTGAAAAGAGAATTGATCAGTTTGAAGAAGCAGTTGATTTCCTAGTATGCTATTACTGCTCTCCTCATAATTTAGATAGCGTTTTATCTTATATAAACCAAAAACTTCCAAATGAATACGCCCACAGAATAAACAAGTTTATAAAGAGGAGGAAGCTTTCTTCTACTTACAAACCTGTAAACTTAATATGGTTTAGCTTTGATTGGGAAGATGGTCGTTATAGCATAGTTCCAACATTTTGTATAAGTACACAACATTGTCAGTTTGCTGACTTCAGCCTATTAAGCGCATTTATAATTAACGCATCTGAGTTTTTAGCTCCTGAATTTTTAAATAAAACAAAAGAGTTACTTCCTAGTTTAGAGAGTACTAGGATAAACCACTTCAGCTTTACATTTGGACGAAAGGAATTTAGAGCTAAATTCGTTTTTAAATTAGAAACATTGAAACTTCCCGGTTTACTCAAAGATCTAGACTGGAAAGGAAACTTATATCTACTGGAACAGTTATTAAATGCTATTGTTCATGTATCAGATGAAATACAAGTTGGGCTTTCCTATTCAACGGAGTTGTCAGAAAAAATTGAAATTGAACTGCCTTGGATCACAAACCTTGACGAAAATTATCTACATGACAGCTTTTTGAGCGCACTTAGAAAAATAACAGACAAAAAATTAAGCACTAACTTAACTCCTTGGCTCAACCTGAAAGTACAAACTGGTTACTATATAAAAATAACCCTCACATCAACATCTGAATTTAATATCAAATCATATTTATATTCTTCACCTTATAAGAAAAGGAAATAACCATGAAAAGTGTAATAGCGAAGCTCTCTTTACTATTAGTAAGTGCTGGTACTTTTGCTACTGAATACAGCATTTTTCCAGATTGGCTAGTCAAAGACGAATGCACATTAACTGAGCCCTTTCCTTTTCCTAACGACTTGACTCAGCTAAAACCTTACCCTCTTGACGCATACAATAAGTTAGTGAAGTCATGTGAAAAGTTAAAACCCGTAAAACCCTCTGAATCGAAGAAGCTTGACTATTTGGATCATCGCTACGCACTATTTTCATGGTTGAGCTTTATTGCACTAAACAGGCAATTGGACGAAAACTATAAGCTCACACAAAATAATCTAAAAGTGTGTACTGCCGACTCAGGCGCCAACTGCCCGCCTCCACTTTGGATAAACTGGCGTGAAACCGAGACCATTTTCACAGTAGATGCAACGCCTCCGGTAAACTGGGATATATCCAAAAACTTTGCCATGATGCAGCCTTTATCTGCTGTGGAACAAGTTGCGCCTAAAAATGAACCGAAAAAACATGCTATTTTAACCGATCAAAAAAACAATCCTGTTTATTATCAAAAGTTCGTCAGTCCATATGTTTTCAATTTTATTACTAAAAACAAACTATATAGCATAGATGGCCAAATTGAATTCGCGAATAACCCGACTTATAGTTGGGCGTGCAAAAGTCAGCAGGCAAGTAATATGTGTATCAACATGAATACTATTGGCTTTTTAGCTTGTTCCGACAAATCTTCACTACCAACTTGTAACTTGCCACAAAACTTGACAAGTTTTGACCCTAAGCCGCCAGGCCTTGCTATAGAGATAAAGGTAGCTTGGAAATTGCTAGATGAGTCAGATGACCCTAGTAAATATATTCGAGCCAAACTACCCGTAAAGCGCTACAACCAGATACAAAATGGCGAAGCTGGTTCATTTAAAATCGAAGAAAAAGAAGTTGGCGTTGTTGGATTTCATATAATGCAGAAAACTGGCACGTCTAGTAACTGGATTTACGCAACTTTTTCACATCAGAATAATGTTTGGGGCAACTCACCAACATTTTTCAACAAGCAATGCCCAACATGCGCAATCAATCATCCAGTAGGAGGCACTAAGCCTACTCAGGTGATGCGATTAGAGCAAATATCACCTGTTGTTGAGCAAGTGAACCAGCATATTTCTAAGTTGTTTAAACAAGAAAACGCTGTCCTTCAATATTACAAACTGATTGGTACCCAGTACTCAACTAATAACCGAAGTAAGCCAATGACTGATATTAACGGCCAAGCAAGTGATACGATTGAAACCAAACTCATTAATTATTCGGGAGGAATGCCTCACCCAGTTTATTTGACCAATGAAGTGATTGAGACATTTTTACAACTAGGAAACCAACCTCAAGGTAAAAAAGAAGCGCTTTATTATAAAAGCTCCTCTTGTATGAATTGTCATGCGGCAGGCGGGATCGCAACTGAATGCGATAAGAGTACTGGCAAACCAATATTTACACCACGTACAGCAGATTTCTCTTTTATATATCACGATGCAAAGACACAGTTTAAAAACCAAAGCTGTATCAAAGAGGAAAAATCAAATTAAGGTTTTTAACCTGAGGTTCGTGGCTTAGTTAGCTACTACAGTTAATGTGTAACCACTAAATACACACCAGTCTATCAAACAGTAAAAGCAAGATAAGCAGTCATGCTATCTTGCTTTTACTTAGAAAAATAAAGCTTAGCGCTGCGCTAATTTCCCTCTTGCTGCATGAAGCTTCTTATAACTTTCAATAAGACGCAGATGCTTATCCAAACCTTCCAGCTTCATGTTAGTTGGCGTTAAGCCATAGAATTTCACATCGCCATTAATTGAACCAATAACCGCATCCATCACGTCTTTAGAGAACATGCGAGTGAAGTTGTGGATGTAATCTTCAATTTCTAGCTCTTCATCCAACGCGACTTCAAGCGTGGCGTGCATTGCTTGATAGAATAAGCCACGCTCAACCGTGTTGTCATTAAACTGCAAGAAGGTTTCAACTAATTCAATGGCCGCTTCGATATCGCCAAGCGCTAGATAGATTAAAATCTTAAGCTCAAGAATAGTGAGCTGACCCCACACCGTATTTTCGTCAAATTCAACGCCGATAAGGGTGATAATGTCGATGTAATTATCAAGCTGGCTGTCTTCTAAGCGCTCAACCAAGTTAGCTAATGCTTCGTCATCTAGTGAATGGATGTTAAGAATATCTTCGCGGTACTGCAGTGCTTTATTGGTATTATCCCAGATGAGATCTTCGGCTGGATATACTTCAGAAAATCCTGGGACTAAAATTCGGCAAGCGATCCCTAAGTCTGTAAATTCCGCAATGTAGGCTTCTTTACCTAACGTCTCTAGAATGCCAAATAACTTATCGCATTCCTCTTCATTAGTGCCTGTAAAATCCCACTCAACAAAGTCGTAATCGTGCTTCGCACTAAAGAAGCGCCATGAGATCACGCCCGTTGAATCGATAAAGTGCTCAACAAAGTTCTCCGGCTCAGATACGGCCATGCTGTTAAACGTAGGTTTTGGTACATCGTTTAAGCCTTCAAAGCTACGCCCTTGTAACAGCTCGGTTAAGCTTCGCTCAAGCGCCACTTCAAAACTTGGATGCGCTCCAAAAGAGGCAAACACACCGCCTGTTTTAGGATTCATCAGGGTCACACACATTACAGGGAATTGACCGCCAAGAGACGCATCTTTAACCACGACTGGGAACCCTTGCTCCTCAAGTCCTTTGATCCCTTCAACAATACCTGGATATTTAGCAAGTACAGACTCTGGCACGTCAGGCAATACAATTTCCTGTTCGATGATTTGCTTTTTCACCGCGCGTTCAAAGATCTCAGATAAACACTGCACTTTCGCTTCAAACAGGTTATTGCCAGCACTCATCCCATTACTTAGGAATAAGTTTTCTATTAGATTTGATGGGAAATACACAGTTTCACCATCTGAATGGCGAGTGTACGGAATAGAACAAATACCGCGCGCTACATTACCTGAATTTGTATCGATTAGATGTGAACCGCGTAGTTCACCTTCTGGGTCGTAAATTTCACGAGTGTAGTCGTCTAAAATTTCAGTAGGAAGCGCATCATCAGCTTCGGGTTTAAACCACTTTTCGTTCGGGTAGTGAACAAATTCAGCATTTGCGATTTCTTCACCAAAAAACTGATCATTATAAAAGAAGTTGCAATTTAAACGCTCAATAAACTCACCAAGTGCTGAGCATAGCGCGCTTTCTTTGGTTGCCCCTTTACCATTGGTGAAACACATTGGTGAAGCAGCATCACGAATATGCAAAGACCAGACGTGTGGCACGATATTACGCCATGATGCAACTTCAATCTTCATGCCTAAATCCGACAGGATCTTGGTCATATTTGCGATAGTCTGTTCCAGCGGAAGATCTTTACCTAGGATAAAAGTGCTGTCGCTTTCGCTGGTATCAACCATCAGCATAGCCTGCGAGTCATCTTCAAGGCTTTCAACCGCTTCCACTTGGAATTCAGGTCCTGTTTGGATCACTTTTTTAACAGTACAGCGATCAATTGAGCGCAGGATACCTTGGCGGTCTTTTTCAGAAATGCTTTCCGGAAGCTCCACCTGAATTTTAAAAATTTGGTTATAACGGTTTTCAGGATCAACGATGTTGTTTTGCGCTACGCGAATTCCATCCGTTGGAATGTCACGCGCATTACAATACACCTTCACAAAGTAAGCAGCACAAAGCGCTGAAGAAGCTAAAAAGTAGTCAAATGGACTTGGTGCTGAACCATCGCCTTTGTAGCGAATTGGCTGATCCGCAATGACAGAAAAGTCGTCAAATTTGGCACCGATTCTGAGATTGTCGAGGTAATTTACTTTGATTTCCATTGGAAGGTTCCGGTGTGTTGCAATCGAAAACGCTAATTGTACTTGAGGATGGGTAACCACGCCAATGGTAGTTTCAAGCTTGTGGTTTAAAACGTAAATAGTGAAAGAATGCCAGTGGAGAACCCAGACAAAAATATTTACATTTGATAGCAAATGGTTAAAATACCAACTCTAAAAAGTAAGGATAATTAAATATTATAT
>NZ_PNDS01000123.1 GCF_005886535.1 Pseudoalteromonas sp. S2755 | reverse complement strand
CAACAATAAATTCTTCAGCACATCCTTGGGGATGGTTTTTAAAAGTAAACCGTACTTTGTCAGTAACTACATCATTCATATGGATACAAACCGCCTTTACATGGACTGATCTCGTTTTATCTAACCGACCGTAAGTCCAACAAATAAAAGTTACCCACAATTACAATGTGTTACTTGTATATGGGCTTAGATTGCCAACATGATGCAGTATCGAAACTGAAGAGAAAATTAAGCAATGATCTTAAAGAAGAGTGATGGCTGTTCAAATTCAGAGTGAAGCGAGAGCAATAACCCCTTAGCGTTTGCCCCAAAGTACATCAATTTCTTTACCGTCTTTAACAAACTCTAGCTTCACCGTCACTTTGGTGCCATTTTGTGCCTGAGGAAAAGTGCGCGTACATTGCAACACATAATGGGCGAAAAAGCGGTTATAGAATCCATGTTCGCCCATGTCATCAAAAAGATTAAATGCTTGTTCAAGCAAAGAATAATCCCCTTCTTGGTGATAAGCGAGGTTAAGTTGCGCAAAGCCATCACATAGGTTTGTAATGTCCTGCAAAATCCGCGGATGCAACTCGACTATTCCTGCAAGTGTTTGGAATTTGCTCGCGCCTAGCCTGCGCCAATCCCGCTCTTTTCCTGCAAGTTTTCGACATCCCTTTGCTTTGAGATATTGATATGTCGCCAGAGCCACTTCGTTATGAGAGTTAAGTTGCGAATTTAACAATGCCTCAAAAATCGCATCATATAATTTCACCCGATTTTCTATAGTTGCCCGCTCAGGAAGTATTTTATGATTAACGGGTAATGCAGCGGCCAGCGAAATGGCCAATCTTCGACTATCAAACTGACCTAATAAAGGTAGTAACTGAACAAACGCGTCGTGGTCAAGGTGTAAGGACTTAACGATCCGCACATTATCGGAATCTTTGAGTATCTCGCTCAATCGGTGTTTTGTCTCCTCAGAGTCAAACTCTAGGATCATGCCCCATACCGATAAATCATCGACCAAGTGGTCCAGCTCGTTACTGGTCACACTCGCCTCTTGCTGTTCATGTACGAGTGTCAGACCCAACGTAAACTCGTGTAGCTTAGGCGGCGTTGATGTTGAAAAGGCCACCATCTGAGCATCAAAGCTGAGATAGTAATGACGTTTATCGCCATTAATATCATCTTGATAACCACGCATTCCAAGCGTAGCAAGTTGTACTCTATTTAGCTTGTCTCTGGTTTCAATGGTTTTAAATGAATAGCTGTTACGGCTCATGGCCGACCAAGCACCAAAGCCTAAATTGAACCCATAGGCTTGCTTGATTTCAGTACTGGTTTGAAAGAAGAAGCGCTCTATCTCGATTTCATCTTGGTAACTAGGCTGAGTGATAGTACCAACCCGCCCAAATAGCGCATCAAGATGCACCTGCTCTAGGCCTTTGGTAGTTAATTTCGCCTCAAGCAGCGATTGATGACTGGATAAACGCGTGTATTCAAACTTAACACTTAGCTCGGCTTTCAGCTTTGCAGCTGTTTCAATATTTGCTAACACCGTTTTTTTAATGGTCAGCAGCTCGCTTTGAAGTCGTTCTAAACTGTCCGTTAGTGGATCAAGCTGTAAGCGATCTTTTAATCTTAAGATCAGGTCGTTTTGCGCTTCATCGGGTGATTCTGTTGCGACGAGTGAAAGGACTTCTTCAACCTTATCCAGAGGTGCATTGAATATCCCTGTCAAAATACTCGAATAAGCTTGCTTAAATCCAGTTTGG
>NZ_PNDS01000122.1 GCF_005886535.1 Pseudoalteromonas sp. S2755 | reverse complement strand
GTTTTGTAGGTCGAGATTTATTTCGACAGCATAAGCTAAAACGTCGGAGCCGCTTCACGCGGCGAGCAGTTAAAAGCTTGTGAGGTAAACTACTTCCCTCCAGCGAGTGCCGTAGGTCGAGATTTATCTCGACCACTGTAAGCTAAAACGTCGGAGCCGCCTCACGCGGCGAGTAATTAAAAGATTGTGAGGTAAACTCGTACCCATCAGCGAGTTTTGTAGGTCGAGATTTATCTCGACTACTGTAAGCTGAACCGCTCTACAAAATAATTAAAAAGGCCGCAAATGCGGCCTCTCGTTGGGGAAAGAAGACTCAATCTGAGCCTACTAAATTTTGCTTATGGCTTGTACTGTGCGTCTAACGTTAGACCAGAGAACGTACGGTAAGCGTTAATGCTTAGGTGCCATGTACCTGCTTGCGGATTAGTGATTACACAAGTCTCGGTATTACCGCCTTCATATGGACGACAATCATAGCTGCTTGCTGTAGGTTGAGAGCCAAACTTAACGAATAAGTCAGCGTCACCTGAGCCACCAAATGTTTTCACGGTGAAGTCGCTCATACCCTCAGGTACTTCGATAGTGTAGTGAACCCACTGACCGCTTGACGCTGAAATATCTTCAATTGTACCACCACCTGCTTGTGGACCACCTGTGCTAGAGCCCGAAGTTGCAGCAACTAAGCTTACGCCTGAATAAGCTTTATAACCGTTAATCATTACATGGTATGTACCAGCTTGAGGCGCGTCAAAGCTACAAACTTCGGCATTGCCACCTTCATATGGGCGACAGTCATAGCTACTTGAAGTTGGTTGACTGCCAAGTTTTACATAAAGGTCAGCATCACCTGTTCCACCACTCATGGTGAAGGTCACATTGGTTTTTCCAGCAGGTACATCAAAAGTGAAAAATTGATTGCTGCCAGCAGCGCCGCTTAGGCCTGTTTTTGCTACGCCATCTTCAAGCGTATTACCTGTTGGTGGTGTGACAACACCGCCTAAAGCTTCATTTACCGCAGCGGCTGCATCAACAACACCTGTACCACAGTTTGAACAGTTACCCGCGAAGCTGCGTGTAGTGTTTTTCAAGATAGTTTCTACTTCATCAGGTGTAGCAGATGGTTTTGCTTGTTTGATTAGCGCAGCAACACCCGCAACGTGAGGTGCCGCCATAGACGTACCTTGTGAGTAGTGGTAGCTATCATTTGAAGGTGCACCAGAGCCTGAGTTATGCGTAGACAAGATACCTTCAGGATCATTTGCAAAACTTTGTGCGCCACCAGGAGCGGCAACATCAATGTTTGCACCATAGTTTGAGTAGTAAGCACGGCTACCATCACGACCTACAGATGCTACGTTTACAACGCCATTACAGTTACCTGGGTTGTAGTTTGCTGAGTTATCGTTGTCGTTACCTGCCGCAATAACAATTACCGTACCGTTGTTACGTGCTTGGTTGATTGCATTTTGTGTGGTTGCGCTACATGCACCGCCACCACCTAAACTCATGTTGATAACATCAGCAGGGTTAGCATTTGCAGGTACACCAGATACCGAGCCGCCAGATGCCCATATGATGCCGTCAGCGATGTCAGATGTTAAACCACCACATTTACCAAGAACACGTACAGGCACTACCTTAGCGTCGTAAGCAACACCAGCAACACCTTCACCATTATTTGTGACAGCAGCAACGGTTCCCGCTACGTGTGTACCATGCCAGCTTGAGTCTTGATCCGCGCGTGGTACCGGTTGACCTGAAGAGTCAGTTCCACATTCACCACGAGTGACTGCATCACCAGGGTCACGAGCATCGTTGTCACGTGCGCCACCATCGTTAGCAACAAAGGTATTAGAGATCATGTCATAGCCAGGCAGAATGTTGGCATCTAAGTCTAAATGTGGGCGATAACCTGTATCTAGTACCGCAACTACCACACCTTGACCTGTTGCTTTATCCCACGCAGCAGGAGCATTAATACCAGCTGCAGCTTCAAAGTAATGCCATTGATCGTTATAACGCGGATCGTTAGGCGTTGCGAATGGCTTTAGCATTTGGTCAATTTCGATGTATTCAACATTACCAGAAGCCATCACTTCGTTCATGAATGCTTGTGCTTCTTTTGCTGATAGCTTTTTGTCAGCACGCATAACGTGGTGGTTACTTAACGCCATTGGGCGAACATATTGAGCGCGAGCACTCGCTTTACTGCTCTTAAAGCCTTGTACAAAGCTTTCTGCACGTTGTTGCATTTTTGCAGGGGCAAGATCCGCAGATGAAAGGCTCATCATTTGCGAACTAGCATCTTTGTACTTGATGATGAACTGTGTACCAAGTGTGCTTTGTGATGATAGTTTTTGTGCTGTTGCTGCAAGTGCTGCATCTTGGCCGATTGATTGTGCAGGTGCGGCTGTAACTGCTGTTGCAGTGAATAATGCGCTCACTGCGACGCTTAGTGCAGCGCGCTTAAAGTTTTTATTGATTGTCATAATGTTTCCCTAGTTTCTAACTTGTTGTTCAGCTGTTAATAAAAAGCTGATGGTTAGTGAAAGTAAACTCCTAGTTAAAAAAAAGAAAGCGCTGTTTTGTTATTTACACTAATTTTTTAGTTATATGTGGACGGATAAATGGCTATAAAAATTCTTACTGTATTGTTTTTAATCGATATTTTTCATTTTTGTGAGAGAGTGAATAAATTTCAGTTACATTGTAAATGACTGTAAACAAAATAGTGTTTTTAACTTTGTGAAGCATTTGTAGCCAATAGAGCGAAGAATTTATTAATATTAAAGGTTTGGTTTTTTTAGCTGTTCTAGTTGTATTTTCCTATTTTTGACGGTTTGATAGATGATAGCGCTGACATAATGTTTACAAGTGTTTAAAAGGTATGCGAGTGGCTATCGATATTCCTAGCTGTGATTAGATAAAGAATCTAGGTATAATTTTCGCTTGGTCGCGATTTTGCCGTTTAAAGCTAAACTGTTGGCAAAACGGTAGGTGTAGAAATCTTAGATAAAAAGTTGAGTGAGTTTATGCAACAAATAGAGGTAGTCGTTATCGGCGCAGGTGCTGCAGGATTGATGTGTGCTGCACAGGCTGGATACCGAGGGCGACAAGTTGCAGTGGTTGATATGGGAAAAAAGCCTGGTCGTAAAATTTTGATCAGTGGCGGTGGTCGCTGTAATTTTACCAACGAAAATGCTTCACCTGCTAACTATCTATGTAAAAATCCACACTTTATAAAGTCGTGCTTGAGTCGCTATACCCAACATGACTTTATTGAATTGGTAGACCGCCATGGCCTTGCATACCACCACAAAACACTTGGACAATTGTTTTGTGACAATAGCGCGCAAGACATTGTCGATATTCTTCTTACAGAATGTGACTGGGCGGGCGTGTCACTTCACTTACGCCAAGAAGTCCTTGCGGTTGAACATCAAGCTGATGGTCGCTACTTAGTCAAAACCACAACTCAAACCTTTAACTGCGAGTCAGTGGTGATCGCCGCTGGTGGCCTAACCATGCCAAAACTTGGCGCAACGCCAATCGGCTACAAAATAGCGGAGCAATTCGGTTTAACGGTGTTACCAACCACGGCAGCGCTTGTGCCATTTACACTTCATGATCACGACAAAGCACGCTTTGATGGTTTGTCTGGTATTAGCGTAGACAGCCTAGTGACTAGCGAAAGCGGTATCCAATTTAGAGAAAATATTCTCTTTACCCACAGAGGCTTATCTGGCCCTGCAATTTTGCAGATCAGCTCATTTTGGAAAGCAGGAGAGTTTGTTAGCATCAATTTACTACCTGACTTAGATGTGCAAGCACAACTTCATGACTGGCGCAGTGAACAAGGGCAAAAGAGCCTGAAGAACTTGCTTTCGAGCATCCTACCAAAGCGCTTTATTGAAGCCCTAATCAGCGACGGCAGCATCCCGGATAAAAACGCCAACCAACTCAGCCACACAGAGATTGAAAAGCTCACTGAAACTCTCACCAGCTGGAAAATAAAACCAAATGGCACAGAGGGTTATCGCACCGCAGAGGTTACATTAGGTGGTGTAGATACCGACGAATTAAGCTCAAAAACCTTCGAAGCAAAAAAACAAAAAGGCCTGTACTTTATCGGCGAAGTAACCGATGTCACCGGATGGCTCGGGGGCTATAACTTCCAATACGCGTGGAGCTCCGGCTGGGCATGCGGACAGGCTTGTTAGTGTTTTCGTGGAATGGTTTCGAAGACAGTTTTGCTAATTCGAAGACAGGAAGCTCTTATTTAACACGGTACATTAAGCTAACTAAATAAGAAATATAAGAATATTTTTGTCTTCGATTTTTTGACACATTTTAACTGTACCATTTGTAAACATTAATGTGGAAGTGATGTCGCTTTTAATGTTTTTATCTGCTGTAGTGGTCAACTAATTTTG
>NZ_PNDS01000121.1 GCF_005886535.1 Pseudoalteromonas sp. S2755 | reverse complement strand
AGATAGCTATCTCACCTTTTTTATATTTTGGTGCCCGCAAATTTAGACTATTCAGTGTGATTAGAGTAAAGGTTATCGATCAGTTCATCTTCCAATTGGAAGCGCAACTCAAGCGTTTCACCTAACACAGACAAGTCGTTATCGAAGTCTGCTAATTCTTGTGTTTCTTGATTAACTTCAGCGTATTTGTCGTTGAAATCAAGTGCGGTATCAGTCGTCTCCGTGATCCTAGGGTACAGTGACTGAGCCAATTTTGCGCTTTCAGGGCCTTTTTCTTGGCAGGCCTCTACAATGTTGTCATAAATCTCAAAATGACCAGCTGAAAGGTAGTCCATCAAAATCTGGCAGAATGACTGAATGTCAACTTGCTCAGGAAGTGCTTTACCACTTCGCGTTGGTGAGCATCCTGCAACTTTATAATATAAAACCAATAGTTCCTGACGCTCTGCTAACCATGCATCAATTACACTATGGCTGCCTCCCCATTTCTGTTGGGCTTGTTCTAACTGCGAAAGCATAGTGATTCTCCTTAAGCGGGTTACCTACCCCTATGGAAAGGGAAACGGGGCAAAAGGTCAACCAATTTTTTCTGTAAAAGCGTAAAAAGATCAAAAGATTATTGGTTTGATTATCGGGAATGTTAACAAATTCAGGAGGATAAAAATAAAAAAACCACCGAGAGAAACTCAAGGTGGTTCAAAATAGCAGTTTAGCTTGTTGCGTAATGTTGTTATTTTTCTAATTGAAGGTGTTTTGTTGTTATTTTTCTAACGCGGTAATTTTATACCAACCTTTTAATCGTGTTGCAAACAGTTTAATTGCTTGTTTCGGTAATTTTTACACAAGCTTATGAATTTGTTCCTAATAAAGTGAGGTTTAATCTAGATCATAACGAGACGCTGGCAAGGATAGTTTAGATAGTGCCCATGTGTACTTAGTGATACAATCCGCACAATTGAATTTAAGTATTGGAATAGAGACGCTATGAGCGAATTAAAAAACGATCGTTATTTACGAGCGCTATTAAAACAACCAGTTGACGTCACACCAGTATGGATGATGCGCCAAGCTGGTCGTTATCTACCAGAGTATCGTGCCACCAGAGCACAAGCTGGTGACTTTATGAGCCTTTGTAAAAATGCAGAACTGGCATGTGAAGTGACATTACAGCCGCTTCGTCGTTATCCACTAGATGCGGCGATTCTGTTTAGCGATATTTTGACTATTCCAGATGCAATGGGACTTGGACTTTACTTTGAAACTGGTGAAGGTCCAAAGTTTGAGCGTCCTATCCAATCGTTAGACGATGTTAAAAAGCTACCAAAATTAGATCCAACCGATGAGCTTGGTTATGTAATGAATGCAGTGAGCACAATTCGTCGTGAGCTTAAAGGTGAAGTACCACTTATTGGTTTCTCCGGCTCACCATGGACGCTAGCGACTTACATGATTGAAGGCGGTAGCAGCAAAACATTCGGTAAGATTAAAAAGATGGCGTTTGCAGAGCCGCAGACACTCCACCTACTGCTAGATAAAGTGGCTGATTCGGTTATCGACTACCTAAATGCGCAAGTAAAAGCGGGTGCTCAGTCGCTGATGATCTTCGACTCTTGGGGTGGAGTATTAAGCCCACGTGACTACAAAGAGTTTTCACTACAATATATGCACAAAATTGTAGACGGTCTTATTCGTGAAAATGACGGCCGTAAAGTACCTGTGACATTATTCACGAAGAACGGCGGTCAATGGATTGAAGCGATTGCAGCTACTGGGTGTGATGCAGTTGGCCTTGATTGGACGATTGATATTGCCGATGCAAAACGTCGTGTCGGTGATAAAGTTGCACTACAAGGTAATATGGATCCTTCAATGCTACACGGTACCCATGAGCGTATTCGTGAAGAAGTTCAGCATATATTAGCCGGCTTTGGCGAAGGTAATGGTCATGTGTTTAACTTAGGCCATGGTATTACACCTGATGTAGACCCTGAAAATGCAGGTGTTTTCATCAATGCGGTTCACGAATTTAGCCGTCAATATCACAAGTAATTTAAGCTTGAACTTAAACTTAGGATAGAGAAGAGCGCTTATTTAAGCGCTCTTTTTGTTTTTGAAATGTATTATTCAAATAAGGCGTCGATGGTGCCTTGAGCAAGTGGGTGGTATCCCGGACGTGCTTGTTGATAAACACGGTAAGCCCAGTCACGTTTACCATGCTTAATGAGAGACTTGTATAAATTCACAATAAGCTTGCGACGACCAATACTTACTAGATGCTTTTCAAGGTCTGGGTAAATAGCTTGGTAGCCGTTACCTACTGCTAGCATATACCAAGCAAATGCGCGTTCAGCGTTGGTCGATTGCGTCAGCTTAAATGCCTTGTCCAATGCTTCCATACGCTCAATGGCGAGATCTCTTGGTAAGTTATTAATAAAGTGCAGCCATTCATGTACTGTCCACGAATCGGTCGGTAAGTCTGCGAGTGTTTTCTCGTCTTTTAGCCAAGCTTGAGTGAGCGCATCCACTTTTTCAAAAGCATCAGAAGTTGGGTTAGGTGCATCGCTTGGCAAGCCTGGCTCATAAATCCACTCTTTGGCTTTTTCTAAGCTCACGATACCAGGATATTGCTGTAGCAAGTTTTTGTCTAAGTAAGCGACAAATTCATCAGTAGTCAGAGACTTAAAAGAGAAAGTGTTAAAGTAGGTTTTAACAAACTTGTCGAACTTGTCACGACCAAACTTTTCTTCTAGATAAATAAGGAATAATTGACCTTTAGTGTAAGGTACAGAGCTGAACGCATCGTCAGGATCGCGGCCATTAAGCTCTAAATTCATACGAGTATCAGGAGCGGCAATAGTTTTAAGTTGTGCGCGTAGGCCCGCAGCGTCAAGCGCTTGTTCCATCACCGCGCGATCACGACCAAACACTTCTTCCATAATACGGTTTTCAACGTAAGAGGTGAAACCCTCATTTAGCCACAGATCTTCCCACGTCGCGTTGGTCACTAAGTTGCCAGACCAAGAGTGCGCTAACTCATGGGCGATTAGGTTTACTAAACTTTTGTCACCGGCAACTACAGTTGGCGTGATAAATGACAGGCGTGGATTTTCCATACCACCAAACGGGAAGCTAGGCGGCAACATGAGCAGGTCGTATCTACCCCAAGCGTATTCACCATACATGGCATTGGTTTTATCGATCATCGCTTGCGTATCATTAAACTCTGCAACAGAGGCATCGAGGATTTGCGGTTCTGCAAAAATCGCAGTTTGGTGTGACATTTCTTTATATTCAAGGTTACCTGCACCAATTGCAATTAGGTACGGTGGGATAGCTTGCGGCATATCAAACCAATAATCGCCATCTTTGAACAATGCGCCGGTATTGTCCGCACTCATTACCGCACGTACATCTTTAGGCGTATGTACGCGAGCAGAGTAAGTCACACGCATTGCTGGCGTATCCTGCACAGGGATCCAACTACGAGCATGAATAGCTTGAGACTGGCTATACATAAATGGGTGAGATTTACTTGCGGTTTGCTGTGGTGTTAACCACTGTAGACCTGATGCTACTGGCAAGCTGTTGTAATAAATACGTGCTTTTTTTGCTTGCTCTTTAAAGTGAATAGTTAACTTAGCACCTTTCACATCATCGCGCTTGGCAAGGTCAAACTTGGCGGTATGCCATTTATCATCTTTACCTTGATACATCACTTTGTCGATTTCGAGGTCACGCGTATCTAGTACCAGCGTTCTTGCTTGGCGATTCTGCCAATCTAGTGTGTGTTCAACAAAACCTTCTAGCTGCTTATCTTCAAAGTCAACGTCTAGGTCTAAATGCAAGTGTGTGGTAATAACATCGTTAAGATTGGCGTAAGTGTGTTGGTCAACGGCTGCGTTTACATCAGCAGTGTGGACAAAGCCAGCCATGGCAAGGCTGAGCGTAAGTGCCGAAAGTTTCATCATAATGCTGCTCTTATAAAAAGAATATTCCCAATTAGAACGGCTAACATAACTAATTTCTGACCATTTAAATAGTCTAAGCCGATGGGTTACATAAAATGATGGGCAAGATGACGTTAATGCGTAAGTCAGGGCAATGCGCTACACTAGCGCCAGTTTAGTTAATATTGACAAGGTGCTGCAGTGACAAGTTTGCAGTCTTATCACACTTTTTCGCTGCCGTCGGGTTGCGAGTCCCTTATTGTTATCACAGATCCACATGCGCTGGTTGAGCTCGATTTCAGTCGTCCTTTCTTTTTAATTGGGGAAGGGAGCAATACTATTTTTCTGGAAGACTATGCTGGAATCGTTATTAAGCTTGCGACCTTAGGTATCGATATTGCTCAACAAGATGACAGTTATATCGTTACAGTTGCAGCTGGAGAAAACTGGCACCACTTTGTTACAAAGCTGCTTGATAAAGGCATCGATGGGTTAGAAAACCTCGCATTGATCCCTGGTACTGTTGGTGCGGCACCGGTACAAAATATCGGCGCCTACGGCGTTGAAGTATCGCAATTTATCACCGAAGTTAGAGGATTTGATATCGCCGAACGGCGCTTCACCACATTAACAAATGCAGAGTGTGAATTTGGCTACCGTGATTCAGTCTTTAAACATCGTCTAAAAGAGAAGTTTGTCATTACAGAAGTGACATTTACTTTGCCTAAACGTTGGCAGCCAACGCTAAGTTATGGCCCACTACAAAGCTTGGGTGATACAGCAACCGCACAAGAGATTTACGAAGCGGTGATAGTTACTCGAAACAGTAAATTGCCCGATCCTGCGACACTTGCAAATGCTGGGAGCTTTTTTAAAAACCCAGTAGTTGATAGGGCGTTTGCATCTCAGTTGCAAAGTAAATTTCCAGAGATGCCAGCGTTTGATGTGGACAATGACCATGTCAAACTCGCGGCTGGCTGGTTGATTGACAAAGCGGATCTAAAAGGCTGCCACCGTGGAGCCATTCGTGTGTATGAGAAACAAGCATTGGTACTTGTTCATAGTGGTGGTAGCACTGGTGAAGACTTAAAACAGTTAGTGAGCCATATTCAGCAAACCGTTTGGCAAAAATTTGCTGTGTTACTCGAGCATGAAGTGCGCCTTATAACAAAGCATGGTGAATGTCAGTTGCAAAGTGTGGAATATCATGAAAAAGCCTGAGCATAAAAAACAAACGATTTTAGCGGCCTTGAACAAAGGAGAGTTTGTCTCAGGGCAGGAGTTGGGCGAGCAATTAGGTATTAGTCGCGCGGCTATTGCAAAGCATATTGCGGCGTTGCAAGAGATGGGCGTTGATATATTTCGAGTAAACGGCCGCGGCTATAAGCTCAATTATAGCTTACCGCTTATTCATCAAAATAAGCTGAATGCCCTGTGGCAACAGCAATTTCAAAGTGAGTGTCCAATCGAATATCACGCAATTATAGACTCAACGAATAGCGAGCTGATGCGCCGTTTGCAGGACAAGCAGAATATGGGCTCAGGCCATGTCTTGGTGGCTGAAATGCAGCAAGCCGGTAGAGGCCGTAGAGGTCGGGTATGGCAATCGCCCTTTGGTGCTAACCTTTATTACAGCTATTACTGGCAGTTTGACGCTGGCATGCAAGCGGCGATGGGCTTATCCATAGCTGTAGGACTTGCGGTATATGATGCGTTAAAGGCCCTGTATGATATTTCCGTTGAATTAAAATGGCCAAACGATATTTATCTCAATCAGCAAAAGTTAGCGGGGATTTTAGTTGAGCTAGAGGGGCAAGTGGAAGGGCCTTGCCACCTAGTGATTGGGATTGGGCTAAATATATGTATGCCAGAGTCTGCTTCTAAACACATCGACCAAGCGTGGACAGATCTGCAAACGCACTTAGGCCAAATTGATAAAAATCAGTTAGTGGTGCAGCTCACTCACTCTTTGTCTGAGCGTCTTGTCCAGTATCAAGAGTCTGGCCTGAGTGAAATGGTGACCGAATGGAATAGTCTAAATGCCTTTAAAGGTGACGTGGTGACTTTGAGTACGGGGCAAAGAGAGTGGTGTGGGATCTGTGAAGGCATTGATATGCAAGGCGGTTTACTACTTAGGCAAGATGGTGAGCTTAAAGCTTTTTATGGCGGTGAAATTTCGTTAAGAAAGGTGGTATCGTGAAATTGCTAATTGACGTAGGTAATACCGCAGTTAAATATGCACTTGAACATGAAGGCCATATTAGTCCTGTAAAAGGAAATAATATTGAATGGCACAAGCTAACTGCAATTATTTGCTCTCAGGTTGGAAAGGGAACGGGATTACAGTGGGTGGAAAGCCGCGCCTCCGAGTTTGGTCTTGTGCTAGAGCAAGCACAAGTATCAGCAAGCCGCGCAGGGGTAACATGTGCCTATCCTACATTTCAAAATCTCGGCATTGATCGATGGCTCGCCGTCTTGGCGGCGCATGATCTGTATCCTGAACAAGATGTCATCGTGATTGATTCAGGCACCGCTACCACGGTTGATGTAGTAACTGCAGAAGGCAAGCATCTGGGGGGGTGGATTGTTCCAGGGATTGATTTGATGATCTCTAGTATTACAGCACGTGCAGAGCGAGTGTTTTGTGATGATAACACCCCGTTTGCTTCTGAGTTTGCGGAAAATACATCAGAGGCGGTGAAAAATGGTGCGTTAGCCGCAACGCTTGGGCTTGTGCACCGCGCAAAGCAGTTACTCAGTAATGAGTCTGCGTTGGTATTGTGTGCAGGTGGATATGGAGAACTTATTAAAAACCATATCGAGTCAGCGGTTTTTGATGACCTTTTGGTATTCAAGGGTCTGTCAGTTTGGTGGAAAAACCCGCAATAACTGTAAAAATGTCATGGAATTGGCTTAAAACTGAGCGTTTGAACAATAAATTTAAGATTTTTTGCATATTCCTGTTGCATCGAGTCAATGGTTGCTCTAATATCTCGCCCCGTACTAAAGCAGTGCCGACTTAGCTCAGTTGGTAGAGCAACTGACTTGTAATCAGTAGGTCATCCGTTCGACTCGGATAGTCGGCACCATCTTTTTACCCTATCTTGTATAGGATGCTTTAGGAAAGAATTTTACGTGGAGGGGTTCCCGAGCGGCCAAAGGGATCAGACTGTAAATCTGACGGCTCAGCCTTCGCTGGTTCGAATCCAGCTCCCTCCACCACTTTATTCTTGACGGTTAGAGGTAGTTAAGAACAGGTTCCTAAAGCGGGCATCGTATAATGGCTATTACCTCAGCCTTCCAAGCTGATGATGCGGGTTCGATTCCCGCTGCCCGCTCCAGTTCGTCTGGCGTGCTGATATAGCTCAGTTGGTAGAGCGCACCCTTGGTAAGGGTGAGGTCGGCAGTTCAAATCTGCCTATCAGCACCAGTCTCCGAAGAATCTTCTCAAATACTTCCTTTGAATTGTCGAAAAAATATTTATAATAGACTGAATAATTCTAATCCACACTCGTCGTGGATTATTTTTATATGTAATCTAGATACACAAAACTTATAGGTTTCGTCATGGCAAAAGAAAAGTTTGAACGCGTAAAACCGCACGTAAACGTTGGTACTATCGGCCACGTTGACCACGGTAAAACAACTCTAACTGCAGCAATCACTAAC
>NZ_PNDS01000120.1 GCF_005886535.1 Pseudoalteromonas sp. S2755 | reverse complement strand
GCAAACATTTTGATATTTAGTTGTTCTAAATGAGAAATTTTTAACGAAGCTAATATGCTATTTCACCCTTCAAATTGATTAGAGAATTAATTCAATTGGTATTAAATACAATACCGAGCAAACAAACTTGCGACGGTTGCAGCGGTTGGTTTGCCATGTTGCCAATCTCCACCTTCAACACCGCTACCTGCAATATCCATATGTACATACGGAATTGGCAACTCTGCATTACAACCATGCTTGTCTAAACCACCAACAATTGCCAAAAATGCCATTGGGAATTGGTGACCACGAGCGGTAACCGCCGATGGAGCGTTGTTGCTCGATAGCACATCATCCGCAAGGGTGCGTGGTTTTATAAAGTCATAGTCTTCGCGTCGACTACGCGATACTTCCGCGCAATCAGCCCACAGTTCGCCCATATCTGCAATCTTGCGAGATACTTGCGCTGCTCGTGCAGGACCATTCTCAACGTAAGCACTGTAAGGACCCATAGCGCGCGCCGCATGACCTGTCAGTGTTGCAACCGTAAAGATCTCAGGGTTTTTCTCACCCAGAGCTAAGTCTTTCGCTTCGCTGAGTAAATCCCCCATCGCCAAGCGACCTTCCGCATCGGTGTTACCAATACGAACGCGAACCCCTTCCCTGCTCTCAATGATTTCATCCGGCACGAAACAGTCAGAACCAATCGAGTTACGAACCACGGCAAGGTAAGCAATAACCTTAACGCCTTTTGGCTGATACTTGGCAACCGCTTCCATAAACCCAACCACTGAAGCCGCACCACCTTTATCACGGCTCATGCCCGCCATAAAACCACCCACTTTAAGGTCGGCACCGCCGGTATCGTAAACAAGACCTTTACCAACAAAAATAAGAGTACGCTCAACATCACCTTCAGGCTCGTATGCCATTTTTACAACACGAGGGTGATGGCGTTCAACGGCGTAAGAAGCACGCGCCACCGTGCTTAAAAGTGGATACTGCTCATCCATAATTTTACGATCCGCGATAACCTCAACGTTTACCGCTGAACCTTGGAACAGCTCAACACAGTAGTCAGCAAAACGAGGCGGTGCCATGCGCTCTGGTTCTGTACCACACAGATCACGCGCAGCATATTGGCCTGCAGCGATTGCGCTTAGTTGATCACAGCATTGTGATGACGCTTCAAAAACATAAATCGCTTCGATTGGTTCAATCACTTCGCCACGGTACTCACGTGCTTCTAATGGCTGCCATAAGCCTTGGCAAGCACCCAAAAAGCTGACTGCACGCGCATGTTCGTAACGATCATCAGCAGGCACATTTACAACAGCAAGCACAGGTTTTACCGCACCAGCCGCTTTCGCTTCTAAAATACCAGCTTTTGCCGCTTCAAAGTAACGGCGAACGTCATCGTAATCTCTATCGAGTGGTCCGGTTGGCGCAATCACCAAACGCTTGCCAGGTACTTTGTCTGAAACAAGCAGGCTTGCCTTTTGCGCAATGCGCGCATCCACAGCTAAAAATGGCGCAGCAACTTCATCAAGCTGTGCACTGCCGAGGTTTTGGATATCATGAGTAACAACAACGATAGCATCTGCATCGCTTTCAAATAGGGTGTTACAAGGTAATGCGATTGGAAAAGACATAAAAACGGCCCTTTTCTATATTAGAATTAGGGCCGACTATAGGTGATTTGTGGTCAAGTTCCAAGGGAACTACGACATATCACGGGCTTCATCTGGTTTCGCTTTGGTTTTGCTGATCACAGACCAAGCTTCTAACATGACTAAAATACTGACCACCAGCACGATAACGTCAAGCACAACCAACAACCAATTGCCTTTTTGATAGTATTCACCTAGCTTGATCACACCAGCAAAAAACGCCATTACCAGTACAAACACCATAGGGATCAAGGTGTACTTAGCAGGACGACCTAGTTTGATAAGGTATACTGAGATAACCAACAAAGTTAAGCTTGCCAAGATTTGGTTGGTAGAGCCAAACAAGGGCCAGATCACCATTCCACCGCTACCTGAAGCACCACCAGCACCGAATGCAAGTAACAAGCAGCACCCTACAGCAAATAAAGTTGCAACAATACCGTTATTGAGTAGTTTGATATTATAAATTTCACCCCACTCTTGAATAATATAACGCTGAAGTCTAACGCCAGAATCCATAGTGGTGCCTGCAAAAAGTACAACCATAACGGCAAGTAAGGTTGATGCGATTTCAACTGGTAGTCCCCAACCTGTGCTGATAAGATTTGAGCCACCGTTAATAAAGGCTGATACGCTGCCAGCACCAAGATGACTATAAATTTCGTGCCACTCTTCTGGCGATACTGCGAGCATCACACCACTCACGGCGACCAACGTAATAAGTGCTAATGAGCCTTCACCAACTGCACCTAAGTAACCGACAAAACGGCCGTCTTTTTCTTTGTCTAGTTGTTTAGAACTCGTTCCCGACGAAACAATACCGTGGAAACCAGATACCGCACCACAGGCAATCGTTACGAATAATAGCGGGATAATACTTGGGGTATTCTCCACTGTTTGGGTATTAAACGCAGGCGCGGTGATATCTGGCATCACTACAAATACCGCACCGTATAATAAAACCAAACCAACCAGTAACTGCATACCATTAATAAAATCACGAGGTTGTAATAGCATCCAAACTGGCAGCAATGACGCCACGGCAGCATAGATAAACAAAATGATGATCCAATTAGCTTTGTCACTTAGGCCGAACATTTCGGTTGGTAAGGTAATCGGCATACTACTGCCCATATAAATGGTCGCGTAGAGCACAATAACCCCGATAATACAGAGCGGTACTAGCGGCACTTTTCGTTTAAGCAATTGACCGATGATAAGTGCCACGACAATAGCAGACCAAGCAGGGAATACCGCATTTGGGTTGCCCACGAAGGAGTTTGCGATCACCACGCCGAATACTGCATTCACCATGAGCAGTACAAGGAAGACCACAATCATAAACAATGAACGCGTGCGCTTGCCAATTACGCTTTCAGACAACGCGCCCATCGACTTACCTTTATGGCGAGCACTTGCCCATAGCGCCCCCATATCATGGACACCCGCAAAAAATATGGTACCGAATACAACCCAAAGCACTGCTGGCACCCAGCCCCAATAAACAGCGATAGCAGGTCCCACAATGGGCGCAGCACCTGCGACTGAAGTAAAGTGATGCCCCCACAATACCACTTTGTTAGTGGGAACATAATCTACGCCATCCTCAAGTTCATGAGCCGGCGTGACAAAGTTGTCATCCATTTTAAATATTTTTTCAGCAATAAATTTGGAATAGACAAACCATCCAAATAACATCCCTATGATGCCGAAGAGTACGATCATTATGGATTGCATAATGCTTACCTCTTGTTGTTGTTTTAATTACACGCAGTTGGCGTGATTAGTTTGTTGCACGACAACTTCGAAGCTAGCACAAATTAAACTAATTGCAGTTATCTTTTAGTCTAGGTAGGTCTGAATTAGCCATCAAAAAGCCCTAGTTGAGCTTGTGTGTTAGATTTTTCATTTAGCCCTAAGTGCAAGCCCACGAGACGCACGGGTTTAAACTTTTGCCGTGACATTGCTTCAATCAATAGCTCTTCGAAAACGGGCAAGTCAATATGCTGGTATTGGCATTCTTTGGTGGTTTGGGTGAAATCGTAAAACTTCACTTTAACACCAAGCTTATTAAAGCCGCGCTGTAAATAAGGCTGTGCTCGGCGAGTCAGTTCAGGTAATAACTTTTCTTTTATGACTTGTTTTAAGGTATTAAGGTCGAGCGTGTCTTCTGCAAATGTGGTTTCAACCCCTATCGATTTACGCACTCTGTCGGTCTCAACTCGGCGCTCATCAATACCTTGACAACGCCGCCATAATACAGCGCCAAACTTGCCAAATGACTGGCGTAACTGAGTTTCAGACAGTGCCTTAATATCTCGGCCATACTCAAGTCCCATGGCTAGCAAACGTTGTTGAGTCACTTTACCTACGCCCGGAATTTTTTTAAGAGGTAACACATCAATAAAAGCGCTCACTTGGTGAGGCGGAATAACACACTGACCATTAGGCTTGTTTTCATCGCTGGCAATTTTGGCTAAAAACTTGATTGGCGCAATTCCCGCTGAAGCCGTAAGGCCCGTTTCAGCAAATATATCCGCTCGGATCTGCTCGGCGATAAGCGTTGCACTGCCATTACATTGCTGGCACTCAGTGACATCTAGATAAGCTTCATCTAAAGACAGTGGCTCAATTAGCTCAGTATAGCGGGCAAAAATAGCGCGAATTTGTTGCGATATTGCCTTATAGACCTCCATTCTCCCAGGTACAATCACCAGCTGAGGGCAAAGTTTTTTCGCTTGATAATTCGACATGGCCGAGCGCACGCCATATTGCCGAGCAATATAGTTAGCCGTGGATAGCACCCCGCGATGGCTACGACCACCAATCGCCATGGGCACCTTTGCAAGCTCGGGGTTGTCGCGCATTTCTACTGATGCATAGAACGCGTCCATATCAATATGAATAAATTTACGCACGTTAAAAAAAAGCACTGTCTAAATAAACAGTGTTTATTATGTGCTAATTTTCCAACTGTTGCAATCTTGAACATAGGCCTTAGTGTTCTAGGCTATACTTGTGTGGATGTCTGTTGCAACTTGTGCTGCAAAACAGAGATAATGACCAAAATATCAAAGTAATTCAAAGTGCTTAACTACTTTGCTTTACTCTAAATTCATTAGTTTTCAATCAGGAGCCTGCATGAAGTACTCACGACTTGGTAGTAGCCCATTAGAAGTTTCGCGCATTTGTTTAGGAAGCATGACTTGGGGCGTACAAAACAACCAGCATGATGCCGACGAGCAAATCAATTATGCACTAAGCCGTGGTATTAACTTCATTGATACCGCTGAAATGTATGCGGTCCCTCCCTCACCTGAAACCTACGGTAAAACCGAAGCCATCATTGGTAATTGGCTAAAGCGCCACCAAGAAAAGCGCAAAAAACTTGTACTTGCCACAAAGATTGCGGGAAGCGGTTTGCCTTGGATCCGTGAAGGCGGCCCAATTACGGGACAATCAGTGATCCAAGCGGTGGACGATTCGTTAGCGCGCCTGAATACCGACTATATTGACCTTTACCAACTACATTGGCCAAACCGTACTTCACCGCACTTTGGTAAACAATGGCCTGGCATGGTTCCTCTGACTGCACTTGACCGCGACGAAGAGCGCGCTGGCATGCTAGATATTTTAGAAGGCTTAGCGAGCTGTATTCAAGCAGGTAAAATTCGCCATTGGGGTCTTTCTGATGATACACCTTGGGGCATTCACACTTACCTTAATTTGGCGATGCAGCACAACCTACCTAAGCCGGTTTCAATTCAAAATGAGTTTAGCTTGCTACATGCCAAAGATTGGCCTTACTTGATTGAGACTTGTGTAAACGAAGATATTGCCTATTTACCTTGGTCGCCATTAGCTGGGGGAATGCTGAGCGGTAAGTATTTAGGGGGCGCAAGACCTGAAGGCAGCCGCTTTACCTTAGTGCAAAGACAGGGCCTATTTAGGGACACACAACTGGCACAAGAAGCCGTTGCAAAATATCTAGAAATCGCCAAAGAATTTAATATGACTGCAGCGCAACTGGCGCTAGCTTGGTGCAATCAAGTCGATGGCGTGACTTCAACTATTATCGGCGCGACAACCATGGCGCAGCTTAAAGAAAATATCCAAGCGTTTGAACAGCCACTATGTGCAGAGTCTTTAGCCGAGATTGATACGGTATTTAAAGCGTACCCAGCTCCGTTTTAATACCTTCATTCGCGATACGCCGCTTTTACGCTGGTGTATCGCATGTAAACCCATTCTTGTCACCTAAATTGAAGTTAAAACCCCCATGCAAAGCTTAAATAACACCCCAGTCATTCCGCTTCAAGGCAGCTGCTTTACCAGAAAAACCACTCGCGCTATTGTTCTTAGAGGCAACGACATTCTTATGCTTTACACCAAACGTTATGATGATTACACCTTGCCAGGTGGCGGCGTCGACGAGGGTGAAAGCTTAGAAGCAGCATTGGAGCGCGAGCTAAAAGAAGAAACGGGTGCAGTATCCATCACAGGTTTGACGCCGTTTGGCTGCTATGAAGAGTACCGCCCTTGGTATAAACCCGATCATGACAATGTGCATATTATTTCTTATTGCTACGTTTGTGAGATCTGTGGCGAATTTGATGCGCCAGCGATGGAGGATTATGAACACGCCAATGGTATGAAGCCGGTGTGGATCAACATAAACCAAGCCATCGCGCATAACAAAGCAAAACTCAATGATGCAAGTAACCAAGGGATGTCCGTTTTACGTGAACTCACCTTGCTAAAACATATTTCCGCGCAATTAGTCACAGATTAATTTGCCTATTGAGGGAACAATTAAGTCTTTATTAAGCTCTAACTCCGCATGACTCAAGGATTTAATAAGAATAATGCGGCGGCTCCAACACAACCTGATTAGTTTCACCATTATCGCCTCTATTGTGCTGCATCTACTGCTCGGTTGGTATCTGCAGCAAAGTATTTATATTCCCTCAAAGCCTTTAGAAATTAAGGCAATGAAAACTTATTTGGTTATTGAGCCTGCCAAGCCCAAGATTGAGCGTATTGAGACACCAGCGATAACTGAAGATAAGCCAGTAGAGGAGTTAAAACCGACGCTGCCGGACGATACGGTTGAAGTACTAAAAACTGCGCAAACGGAACCAAAAAAGCCTGCGGTTGAAAGTACAACAAAGCACATAACCAAAGCAGCGATCGTCACGCAACCTAAAAAACTAGATCATCGCAAAGCAATCTCTCAATTTCGTCAGCAACTTTTAGAACGCACTCCGAGTGACGCTGTACTCAGCCAAAACCAAGAAAAGCCACAGCGGCTCACCGTGCCTAAAACGCATCAAACCACCGCTGCGAGCATGCAAAGGGAGCAACTCGAGTCTACGCCTCAATACACAGTCTACCGTGAAAATGGCCTGTGTTACGCTGAAGTTAGGCCCGATCCGAGCATTCCTACACCGGAAGGATTAAGTAATAACTGGCGTACTCCACCTCGCCCTTGCGATGGCGGTGCCATTAAAAAAGCCTATGATGCCGCGATGAGTAAATGGCTAAACAAACGCTAATCTTGCTATCATAAAGCAAATTTATAGCTATGAGTCCGTTATGGAAAAAGTCACCATTTTAGTCGACGCCCAGAATGTTTATTACACTACCAAGCAAGCCTACCAAACAGGCTTTGACTACAATGCGTTTTGGCGCAAAGCAACGGCTAATCGCGAGGTATATCAAGCCATTGCCTATTCCAGCGAACGAGGTGACGATAAACAAAGACAGTTTCAAAATATCCTGCGAGCAATTGGCTTTGAGGTGAAGTTAAAGCCTTATATTCAACGTGCCGATGGCTCGGCGAAATGTGATTGGGATGTTGGCATTACCATTGATGCCATGGAGTGTGCGTCTGGATCCGATGTAATTATTCTAGTAACTGGCGATGGTGATTTTGATTTACTCGCAAGTAAACTCAGAGATAAATACCATACCCGAGTTGAAGTTTACGGCGTGCCGCAGCTTACCGCTGCTTCTTTGATCCGTGCTGCCAGTGAGTTTATACCAATCGAAAACGAGTTATTAATTGGCAAGAAATAAACAAGCAAAGCCCCTTTGATAGAAGGAGCTTTGCTTGTTTGACGAATTTGTCATTTTTGCTAGCTTAGCCGCGCAATAAACGCGTTTTAATCCGATAAGTAATATTCCACGCTCGTCACGACACGCACAATTTTTATCTGTGGCGTATTACTGTCTCTGTCGCGAATACTAAATTGTCCTTGCCTTGCCGATTTTATTTTGCCAAGCACAGAGTCAGAATCTTTAGCAAATTTTACCGCCACTTCTCGTGCTTTTTGTGTGGCTTCTTGCACCATTTCAGGCTTAATATCATTAAGACCAGTAAACAAATATTCAACCCGATTTTGGTAGTCGTCTTTGGTGATCGCAATACCTTGTTTGGCCAGTTCACTTAACTGCCCAAGTGCTTGCGATACTTTATCTGGATTATTGGAGTACACAGTCACACCGGCTTTCGCTACGTAGCGAAACCCTTGATTGTTTTGACCGTACTCTTGGGCGTACTTATCTGTAATAGAAGGCGCTGATATGGACAGCTCTGATGCATCAAAGCCTTGCAAGGTCAAAAACGCACGTATAGCTGCATTTTTCTTTTCCGTGCGCTCTACCAAAGCTTCCAGATCGTTATCTGCATCACGGTAAAATACGGGCCAAATCACCGTGTCTGCTGTTACTTCCTTTTCCGATAACCCTTTTACACTTACCGTCCGTTCCATTCCCTTCACTTCTAGAATGGTCGATTTTACCATCCAGCCACTTACTATCACCGCCAGTGATAGCAAAGCCGCAGGAGCCAAATATTTAGTCATAGTAGACATATCTTGTCCTCAACGTTTCGCCTCAGTCATGGTTTCCAAACAATTATAATGGGGATAGATCAAAGTCTACCTTAATTGCACTCGAAAACTGCGAGCAAAATGGTAGAGTGTTTCGTATGAGCTGTGGCTGAACTAGGAAACAGTATGAGCGTAAAGCGTATTAGCCAATTTTTTAACCCCCAATCCATCGCGGTGATTGGTGCCTCTAATCATCCTGATCGCGCTGGCTTTATCGTAATGCGCAACTTGCTACAAGGCGGCTTTAAAGGGCCCATTATGCCCGTTAGTCCAAAACATACCGCCGTACATGGGGTGCTTGCCTACAGTGCCATCGAACAGTTACCCAAAGTCCCTGATCTCGCCGTTATTTGTACCAATAAACAAACCTTAGTGCAAATCATCAATGAGCTTGGTGATATTGGCTGTCAACATGCAATCATCATCGCAGCAGGTCTTGATAATCAGCACAAACAACAATTAAAAGAAGCTGCCAAAATAGCTAAGGTCACTTTACTTGGTCCTAATTGCCTCGGTTTACTTATTCCTCACTTGGGTATTAATGCCAGTTTTTCTCATACAGTTGCCGCCCCCGGTAAGCTTGCATTTATTTCACAATCGGCGGCGGTATGTTCAACCATACTGGACTGGGCACAACATAAAAAAATCGGCTTCTCTTACTTTGTTTCTGTTGGGGATTGCCTTGATATCGATTTCGACGAACTACTTGATTTCCTTGGACGGGATCCAAAAACCCAAGCTATTTTGCTTTACATTGATAATATCGACGATGTTAGGCGCTTTATCTCCGCAGCTCGGGCCGCTGCTTTTAGCAAACCTGTCATCGCCATAAAAACAGGAAAAACCAAGGCAGGTGCAATCGCTGCGCTGAATCACACTGGCGGTAATACCTCCGATGACGCAGTTTATGATGCCATGTTCCAGCGAGCTGGCATGCTGAGAGTAAGCGATCTTAGGGAGCTCTTTGCTGCCACTCAAACCCTTGCTTTACATCCCAAACTGCTGCAAGTAGAACAGCTGACCATTTTAACCAATGGCGGAGGCCCTGGGATCATGGCAGTGGATACCTTACTACAGAACTCAGGCAAACTGGCAGTACTAAGCGAGCAAACCAAACAAGCGCTCAGCGCCTTGATCCCACAAACGGATCATGCTTGTAATCCAATAGATATTTATGGTGATTCCTCACCGAAACGTTACCAACAAGCACTAGAGATTTTATTAAAAGCTGACGAAGTCAAAAACTTATTGATAATTCATACTCCTTCAGCACTTGCGCCAAGTACCGCTTATGCTGAGATCATTGCACAGACCCTAGCCAAAATTCCAAAAATGGCACGCCCTTATGTGATGACAAACTTTATGGGCGAAAAAGCAGCATACGCCGCAAGGCTCGTATGCGCAAACGCTAAGATCCCAACTTATCGCACCCCAGAAGGTGCCGTTGGCGCGTTTATGCACTTGGTGAGCTACCGTCGAAACCAGAAGCACCTTACGCAAACACCAGAGTCCTACAGTGACGAAGGCCAGCTGCAACACGTGCAAAGCAAACGCTTAATTAATGACTTTTTAAACTCTGGTGCCAATAAACTCGCGACCCATTTAGCATCTCAGGTGCTGGCTAATTACGATATAGAATGTATAGAGACGCAAATCGCACTCACCCCCTCAGAAGCAAAAGAACAAGCTCAGCAGCTTGGTTTTCCCATTGCACTCAAACTGATAAGTCATGACATTCCTTCTAAATCGGAAGTGGGTGGGGTTGTACTCAACCTCAACGATGCCGAAGAGGTAGAACAAACTGCATTTTCGATGTTACTACGGATCCGTGAGGCGGCCCCTGAAGCTGAAATAGAAGGCTTCTCTTTACAACGTATGGCAAAACGCGCAGGAGGACAAGAATTACGGATCGCGGTAAAAACCGAACCTGGTGTTGGCCCTGTTATTTTACTGGGTGAAGCGGGCACCGGACTTAATTTCTCGCAAGCTGCGGTAGCATTGCCACCACTGAATATGAACCTTGCAAAATACCTGATTGCAGCCGCCCATGATAAAGGCTTTATCAAAGAGCGAGCACTACCTGAAAAGGTCGATAAATACCGCCTGTGCGCCCTACTCACTCGTGTCTCTCAAATGGTAGTCGACCAACCCGATATCATTGATATGGAGCTCAATCCTATTTTGGCCTGCTCAGGTCAGTTCCAAGTGCTCGACGCCAGTATTACGCTAAGGCGATACGAGCCGGTATCTGGACGTAAACGCTTAGCCATCCGACCTTACCCTCGAGAGTTGGTAAAATCCGTGACATTAAAGGATGGTCGCCCTGCAACCTTAAGACCTATTCGTCCTGAGGATGAAAGAGCACACCAAGAGTTTGACCAGTCTTTAAGTAAAGAAGATAGATACCGCCGTTTTTTTGGTGAGCTGCCACAATTTAATCATGAACAGCTCGCAAAAATGACGCAAATTGATTACGACAGAGAAATGGCGTTTATTGTCACGGTCCCTAACAAGTCCAGCTATCAAACGCTTGGAGTATCACGCGTACTGATGGATCCCGATAACCAAGTGGCTGAATTTGCCGTAGTGGTGCGCTCAGATTGCCAAGGACTTGGGCTTGGACGCATACTCATGGAAGCTGCTATAAAACACTGTCGTAAACAAGGCGTGCAAAGTATAGAAGGGATCACCCTCCCAGAAAACAGCGGTATGATAGGACTTGCCAAAAAGCTTGGGTTTACCGTATCTCGAGATTTTGAGGAAGGCACCATTCAGATGGTGTTAAACTTAAACTAAATACAAAAAAAGATAAGGGATGTTGGCAACTTGATGCAACTTCACATCAGAGAAAAAACGGCTGCGGTACTTGAGGCCACAGGAAAATATCGTAAGCTTGGTCGCGCAGTCGACATCTTCCTTATTACCCTGATTTTAACCAATGTCGTTGCTATCGTGTTGGAATCTGAGCGCGATTTAGCAAAGGTATACCATCATTACTTTCTCACCCTGGAGCTAGTCAGTGTAGCTATCTTTGCCGTCGAATACTTACTGAGATTTTGGTGCTGTGTCGATAAGCTTGATTATCGTCACTTGGATATACCCAATTGGAAAAAACGCCTAAAGTATCTGATATCGCCGCTGGCAATCATTGATCTCATTGCTATTTTGCCTACCATATTGATGGCCTTTATCACTTTTGATCTGCGCTTTTTGCGTGTTATCCGATTACTTAGGATCTTTAAGCTAACACGCTACTCTCGGGCCATGCAATTGCTGCTCGCAGCATTTAAAGAAGAGTCGAGCTCACTGCTTGCCGCCTTTTTTATTATGAGTGTGGTGCTAATCATGGCCTCTTGCGGGATTTATCTTATTGAACACGATGTACAACCGGATAAATTTGGTTCTATTCCTAAAGCTATGTGGTGGGCGATGGCCACTCTAACTACCGTGGGTTACGGCGATGTAGTGCCAATCACCCCACTCGGGCAATTCTTTGGTGGTCTTATCACTTTACTCAGTATGGGCATGGTCGCAATCCCTACAGGTCTTTTGGCCTCAAGCTTTGCCGACCAAATGCGCAAACGTCGAGATGCATTCAACGAGGCTGTGCTGCATGCATTAGTCGATGGCGATGTCGATAAAAGCGAAAGAGCCCATCTAGAAGCGCTACGAATTGAACTTGGTTTAAGTCAATTGGAAGCAAACCAAGCGATTAAACTAATGAGTAGTCAACGTGTCCATCATATGTACTGTCGTCACTGTGGCAAAAAGCTGTAACCAAAGAGGCTACAGCGATTTTTCAGTGAGTAATTGCGCTACTTGTTCGCCACTAATCGCCGAGCTGAAACGGTAACCTTGATAATAATCAACTTGCTCGGCTTTGATACGTTGATACTGGAGGTCGTTTTCCACTCCTTCTGCAACACATTTTAGTCCTAATCCATGGGCTAAATTCACGCATGAGCGGATAATTAAATAGCTTTCTGGATCTTCTGCAATTTGTTGCACAAAGCTTTTATCTATCTTGATGACATCAATAGGCAATTGTTGCAGATAAGTCAAAGAGGCGTACCCCGTCCCAAAGTCATCCATATAGATACGACAGCCCAGAGCTTTAATTTCTTGCATCACTTTCACCGCGCTATCAACGTTAGATAGCAAAGCGGTTTCCGTTATCTCAAAAGCCACTGAATGACCTGACACTTTACTGCGACTCAGAGCTTGCCGAATATTATCGACTAAGCTTGTAGATTCAAAATCAATGGCTGACAGATTAATAGATATATATAAATCGCGCTCAATGGTTTGCCAGTGTCTCAATTCAACTAATGCCCGAGAAAGGGTTTGTAAGGTAAGCTCGGTCACTACACCAGCATGTTCAGCTGCGAGCGCATACTCCTGAGCGCAAAACTCACTATTTTCAGGCCACCGTAATAACGCTTCAAAGCCAAGCAAGGTATCGCTTTGTACATCGACAATAGGCTGATAGTGATTACTAAATTCACCATTTTTTAGCGCTCGCATAAGTGCTTGTTCGACTTCTCGCGAACGCCTGACCTTGCCATTCATCTCTTCGCGGAAAAACTGATAACTAGAAATTTGTTGCACATTGACATGCTCAAGTGCCGCCTTTGCCGCTTGATTAAGCTCAAAAGCGTCGGACGCATCATCGGGGTACATTGCAATTCCTATCGCCGGTTGCATCAGTACAGTATGTCCAGCAGCCTCCAAAGGAGTGCTAAATGAGTGAATTAAACACTCTACATATTGATGCACCTTTTCAGGGTTGTCGAGATGCTCCATCAACACATAAAACGACTTATCATGCCCCGTAGCTAAACTATCGAGTTCACGAAAACAACAGCGTAACTTTGTTGCAAGCAGTGGAAGCAGCTCGGCCACAAAGTCTGCACCATAAATATCGTATAAATTCTGTAGGCGATTGAACTTGATCACCAACAGCGCAAAATGTGACTCTTGAGCCTGCGACTGCTTGATAGCATGCTGCACTCTATCCATCAATAACGCTTTATTCGGCAACTTCGTCTGTAAATCGTAGTTAGCCAGCTGATATAGCTCTTTCTCAGTACGCTTTTGCTGGCTAATATCGGTTAGCACCACGACATAACTGTATAGTTCACCATCACCGTTTGCCACTGCACTAATCTTAATCAATACGTCTCTTTCGTCACCATTAGGCAGACTAACGACTTCCTCAGAACTCAAGTGCTGATGTACTGCCAACGCCAATGTTTGACGTAAATACATCATCCGCTTTTGTCTCGACATCCCAAGTTTCACCGCAGTGCTTGATGACGGTATAGACTCAAGATTAAAGGCATTTTGCATCGCTCGATTACAAGCCTGAATCCGTAGTCTTTTGTCTAAGATCATTACCCAGTCACGGGTCTGCTCAAACGCTGCCCCAAATAATGCGGCTCGCTCTTCAAATAAACGCTCACGCGTTAAGTTGGTATAGGTGCCTGCTACTTGTATTGGATTACCTTCATCCCACTCAAGTACCTTGCCAAAATCCTTATACCAACGCCACTGACCTTTGCTGTCTTTTAATCGATAAGTACAGTCGATAAAGCCTTTATTCGTTGTGACGAACTCAAGCCACTGCAAGCGGAACATGCCTCTATCCGAGGGATGTATCTTTTGCAGGTAATCGTCCAAGCCAACGCTCTCGAGCTCGTAATCGAGCTCCGTAACTAATCGCGGCTGATAGATTAAGGTACTACCCGCATGCCACTCCCATACGCCGGAGTTACTTCCCTCTAGCGCCATTTTCAACCTAGCTTCTCGGTCTTGTGTTTCCTTATGAGCGGCAAGAATAAGTTGCTCAACACGATACTTTCGATAGCTCCAAAGAGACAGTAGTAAGAGCGTAAGAAACACATAGCCAGCAATCGCAATAGGTGAGCGCCATGCGGGATAGTTTACATTAATGGTTAATTTTGCAGGCGGTGTATAATCTCCCGTTAATGGGTCTTTGGCCCACACTTTTAACGCATATTCACCAGGATTAAGTTTAGGAAATACCACACGATTTTGATTGCGGCTCAAAATCTTCTGACCACCGGATATTTGATACTCATAAATGATCCGATCCTGATAGCTAAATGCCATTGCAGAGAATGACACTTCGAGTCCTATATCGTCATGTTCAAGTTCGATATGATCAAATTGCTTTAATCCGGCTTTTTGATTTGGCCGAGAAATTAAATCCACGCTGGTGATGTTAACATGATCAAGTAAAGGTTTTTTAGGCCGATTGTCATCGGGAGAAAACACCACAAATCCTTTTAACATACCATACGCAATGCGGCCGTCTTCCAACATCACCGAAGCACCACCGTTAAATTCATTAGAAAGTATGCCATCCTCGGTGGTGAATTGTTGTAAGTGCAAATTATCCGGATCTAGACGCCAAATGCCCTTGTGAGATGACATCCAAATCATTCCTTCTTTGTCTTGGCGCATTTCGTACATTAAGGTATCTATTTTATGGGCTTTTAGATCAATGTTATAAATTGGCTCATAACCATCTAACGTCAGACCAATCAAACCAAACGATGATAACGACAACCACAAGATATTATTTTTATCTATGGTATAGGTCGTGATATCGACCGCTAAATGCTTATTTGCTTTTGGTGCTTTATAGATCTCAGTTAGCGTTTCTGATTGCGGATCATATTGCAGCAATACGCCAGCATAGTAGTAAAGGGGTTTAAGCGGTTCGTTTGGAAGTGGTGGGTAGAAGCCATAAGTAAGAAACGGATCGACGTTTTCAAATGACTTCGTCAGGTGTGTCAGCTCTGCTGTATTAATATCATAAACGAACATTCCAACGTCACTATTGACGAAATAAAACTTACCATCAGCTAACAACTCCCCTCCTTTCACAAAGGATGTTAGTATCTCTTTATCTTCTGGATTATTAGCCTTGGGTCTTGTCACTTCATGAGTAATAGGATCAAAGACAAACAACCCTTTTACAGTCGTGAGCCAAAGCTTATTGTTATATTCCGCAATCTTCCAGATAATGAACTCTGAGAGAATTTCGTCGCCCAGATAACCCTTTAGAAACTGTTTGGTCTCTCTGGTTTTTAGATTGTATCGCGTTAGGCCGTCATTTGTTGCCAGCCACAAGAACTGATTAGATTCATGCATTGCCCAGACATTACTGTGAGAAAACCCCTCACCTTCAACGGTAAGATCGCTAACATTATCAAACGCCAGCGTGCTGTCTGGTAAGTAAAATGCACCATCTTCTTTGGTCGCAACCCAAAATCCGCCATAGTTGTCTTTGACAATATCAATAACACTGGTATTTGATGGCAAAAATACGCTTGTAGACAAGCGTTTATCACGAACCGCATTACCATCTTCAATCGTGTAATAAACAAGGCCTTTATCGGTACCAAGCAGCAAGGTGTGTTCATCGTGCCTAAGCATTTTCCATATATTTAGCTCAGGAAGCAGCGTTTTAAACGGTACCTCTGCGTCAAAATCTTTTAGTAATTGAGAAATATCTAGCTCGTACATCCCCTGAACCGCCCCCACGAGCAAGGTATCTTGGTCTAAAATAAATAGTGATTTAGTATTTGTTTGATAGGGATGCTCAATCGGAGCTAGGTGTTCAAGGGGTCTTAGTTTTTTCGTTGTTAAATGATATGCAAACAAGCGCTCTGAAGTGGCGATAAACAAGATGTTTTGATGTTGATAAACTGCGCGTATAAAACCGCTTTCTTCATTTAGCGGTAAAGTTACTTCACTCTCAAGTTTGCCTGTATGAATATTGAGGATAGCAACATCACTGGTACGTACAACCCACATGTGGTCATCATCTTTGGTCAAGATGATATTAACCAAATTGGAATAAAACTCGTCCTCTGTGGAGGGGGGCTCTATGTACTTTCGATACTCGTCTTTCACGGGGTCGTATCGCAATAGTCCTGCAATCCCTGTGGTGATCCAAATTCCCCCAAGGTTATCCTGATAAATATAATTTACTTGCACTTTATCAAGCACGCCATCTGGTCCATTCACGTCCAGCACTTGATAACCGTCGTAACGATTAAGTCCACCTTCGGTAGAAAGCCATAAATAGCCCTGCTCATCTATGAGCAACGTATTTACATAACTTTGTGATAATCCTTCCGCTGGTGAAAGTCGAGAAATTTGTGCAGCATTAACCAATGCAGTAAATAGGCAAATGCAAAATATAAAACACAGGCGAAACATAAAAAGCCGAAGTTGTTAACTAGACGTAATACATTGCCACGAGTTGACGATTTTGTCCAAGATAACTAGATAAGCGAGAAGCAAGTTCGGGTGGTAGCTCTCGTGAACTACTTCGAAACCCAAGAGCGCTGTAAAAATCATGGAGATGGCAGTAAGCAAAAGTATAAATTACCTGCTGTGGCTGCTGACTACCAAATTGTGCAGTCACAGTTTCAATTAATTTCTTCGCAATGCCTTGTTTTCTATGTTGTGATGCAACATAAACCCCCACCAACAACCAATATCCGTCTACAGGCTGCAAACGACAAGCCGCGATAATTTCACTACCATTTTTTGCAACCCACACTTTGTCATGTTTTGCGGCTCGCCCCCGCGCCTTGTGTGTAGTATAAAACTTATTGACAAGCGGCGTCATTACGGCTGGGAGCAATTCAATTGTTAGCATCAAGCAAGCATTAGACTCAGGTAATACTCAAACTTTTGTTTTAAAGTATCCTGTTCAGACAACGGCCTTTGATTGATGGTGTCATAAATCGCTTCTCTACTTTTTTTGCCTCGTTTGATTTGGTAAGCCCAAAACGACGCTTCATACTCAAGCTGAATTTGGTATTTTTCTTGTCTAGGTAGCAAACACAGGTTATAGCTCATTACGAATCATTCAATTTTAAGCAAAGGAAAGCCCAAGTGTACCACAAGGCAATCTGTCTATTGGAGAAAAATCTAGTTTTGATTAAAGCGCGATAGCGTGCCCTTTATTGTAAAAATTATGTATACTTAAATGCATGAAAGTCGCTGAGTGACCCACCGAAGGAGTTGGATTGAAAGCCATATTACTGTGTTTACTAATGATTATTTCAACTGTTGCACACGCTGCTAATGAACTGCCAAAAGTTATGCGCTTCAATAAACCACCGCAAACTCCGCAAGCACTCTATGTGATAGAGCTGATGGAAATGGTTTATCAATCTCTCGGAATAGAGTTACGCCTTGAGGAGTTTAACCATAAAGGCTCTTTAATTGCAGCTAACGCAGGAAACCTAGACGGGCAGCTAGCTCGGGTTGCCAGTGTGGAGAATGAATATCCAAACCTGCGCCGTATTGACTATCCCTTATTTCAATTTAACTTACAGTTATTCACCCTATGTGGTCACTGTGAGCTTAACGAAATCCAATCCTTGACGATCCGCAGCGGCTACCCCGTCGCAACTACTTATTTGGCTGAACACCATACCACAGCCTATGTTATTGGCGTTAAAAGCGCGGTGGCACAGCTTAACTTAGTCATGCAGAAACAGGTTGAAGGCGCATTGATACTCGACTTTCACTTAAAGCCACATCTAAAAAATATAAATGAAGAAACACTGCAAATAAAAAATTTGGCTGTCGTTAAAAGCTTCCACTTTGTACACAAGCGTAACGAACAACTAGTCCCACTTATCAAAGCAAAGTTAGAGGAGTTTGAGGAACAAGGAATAATAAAAATGCTCAAAGCTAAATATCAAATTTAAAGTTTTCCCCTCTTTGATCATCCATATGCTCTGACTTTGACTTTCGTTGCAGGTATCGTTTATAACGTTGCTGGCACAACGAGATAACTTTACGCTTTTGCTCGTTATTCAAATTATTCCACTCAAAGCGCTCCTCGCGACTGCGATAGCAACCTTTACAATAACCACGATTATTGACCTGACAGATCCCCTTACACGGACTTGGGATCTCAAATATCTCAATTTGTTCCATGTATACGCTACACCATTAACCCTAACCTAAGCATACTGGCTAGGGTAAACTCTGCCAAGGTGTAATTCTGATTAGCTTGTTTGCATTCAAAAACAATCAAATAGCGTTCATAATCAAAATCAATCAACGCTTGAAGGCGGTTTTTGCAGCTTAAATAAGAATAAAGTTTGCGTGGGAATAGGCGAAATTGAAGAGGGAATTGACTTGTCTTGACAAAGAGCGATAACCGCTCTTTTTATATCTCAAATTAAAAAGGCTAGTCACTCGCTAGCCTAGCCTTTTTAAGATGAAATGTAGGTAAACTAATTTAGTTTACTGTTACTTTCGCAAACTTACGCTTACCTACTTGGTAGATTTCGCAAGAACCTTTAGTAACTTCTAATTTGGTATCCGTTACTTTGTCTTCGCCGTTAAGTTTTACTGCGCCTTGTTTGATCATGCGCATCGCCTCTGAAGTACTTGCCACTAAGCCAGCTTCTTTGAGCAAATTAGTGATAAACGTGCTTTCACCCTCAATAGTTACAGTGACTTCAGGGATCTCATCAGGTAAAGCATTTTTTTGGAAACGCTTGATAAAGTCTTGATGTGCCGCTTCAGCGTCTGCTTCGCTATGGAATCGAGCAATCATTTCTTTTGCAAATTCAATCTTAATGTCACGAGGATTACGGCCGCCCGCCACTTCTTCTTTAAGTGCGGCGATATCATCCAGTGTTTTCGCACTTAGTAATTCGTAGTAACGCCACATTAAATCATCAGAAATCGACATCACTTTACCAAACATGTCGTTTGGCGCGTCAGTAATACCGATGTAGTTACCTAATGACTTAGACATTTTCTGTACGCCGTCGGTGCCTTCAAGTAGTGGCATCATCAGTACTGTTTGCGGCTTTTGCCCTTCGTCTTTTTGTAGCTCACGACCCATTAATAGGTTAAAGCGCTGATCGGTACCACCGAGCTCAACATCCGCCTCTAATGCAACCGAGTCCCAACCTTGAACCAGTGGGTATAAGAACTCGTGGATTGCGATTGCTTGGCCATTTGCATAACGCTTTTTAAAGTCGTCGCGCTCAAGCATACGTGCCACAGTTTGACGTGCAGCAAGCTTGATCATACCGGCTGTGCCTAGCTTTTCCATCCACTCTGAGTTGAATGCAACTGTGGTTTTGGCAGGATCAAGGATTTTGAAAACCTGTTCTTTGTATGTTTCTGCATTTGCCAGTACATCTTCACGAGTGAGTGGCTTACGAGTTACATTTTTGCCCGTTGGGTCGCCAATCATACCGGTGAAATCACCAATCAAGAAAATCACCTCATGACCTAAGTCTTGAAAGGTTTTCATTTTATTGATTAGCACCGTGTGTCCTAAATGCAAATCAGGCGCTGTTGGATCGAAACCCGCTTTAATACGTAGTTTTTTACCTGACTTCAGCTTTTCTTTTAATTCATCCTGCAACAGAATTTCTTCTGCACCACGGCTAATCTCTGCAAATGCAGTTTCTAAATCCACAATTCTCACTCCAACAGCTATAACTTGTAATCGCTCGATTCTAGCCTATATTTATCCGAGTTTAAATGCACAAAACGCTGGTATTACGGGTTTATTACGTATATCCTGCAATATTATCTACAATAATTCTTGACAGCAGAAAAGGCGCATTATGGTTCATGTGGTTCATAAGCTCCCCAAAAAGCACAAAGTGCTCATCATCGGCTTCCTATCTGCGATGGTCGGAATTGCCCTGATCCCCTCTGAAAAAGCAACGGCTTCAAAAGACAATGACGGAAAAGCTTTAGAAGTTGGGAAACGTTATGAGTTGCCAGTAAAAATATCAGAAAAAACAGAGCAACTTACTGAATTAGATGCAGCGCCAGTCATCACGCCTGAGTCTGCTCCTAAACAACCTGTATTTGAATTTAAAGACCACGAAGTGAAGTCTGGCGACAGCCTAGCCGTGATTTTTAAACGCGCAGGTTATTCTGCCAAAACGTTACACAATCTGGTCAATACCAACGCAGAAACCCGCAAGCTGACTAAAATCCACCCGGGAGAAGTGCTTAGCTTTGCTAGCAATGATGGTGGTGAATTAGCTCAATTAAAATACATCTTGTCAAAAACGGACACCTTATTGGTGACCTTAAACGACGAGGGTAGCTACGAAACTAAAATCGAAAGTAAAGAAATCGAAACTCGCGAGAAATCAGCAGGTGGCGAGATCAGCTCCAGCTTCTGGAGCGCAGGTATTTCAGCCGGCCTTAGCGAGCGTCAAATAATGAACTTCGCCGATATTTTTGGTTGGGATGTCGACTTTGCAAACGATATTCGCAAGGGTGACTCTTTCGCATTAGTGTTTGAAAAGCACTATGTAGACGGTGAAGAAATCGGCAATGGTAAAATTATTGCAGCCGAGTTTATCAATCAGGGCGAGCGCTACAGTGCGGTTCGTCATACTGATGATGAGTTCTATACCCCTGAAGGCCGTAGCATGAAAAAAGCCTTCTTAAGAGCACCAGTTAACTTCAAATATATCAGCTCCAGCTTTAATCCGCGTCGTCTTCACCCTGTGACTGGCCGAGTATCGTCTCACAATGGTATAGACTATGCGGCACGCATAGGCACACCGGTGGTTTCCTCTGGTAACGGTAAGGTACTTAAGTCTGGTTACAATAAACTCAATGGTAACTATGTGTTTATTCAGCACGGCAGCAAGTATGTGACTAAGTACTTACACTTGAATAAACGTGCTGTGAAAACAGGTCAAAAAGTGAAGCAAGGGCAGAAAATTGGTACCGTCGGTGCAACTGGCCGTGTGACGGGTCCTCATCTTCATTATGAGTTTTTAGTAAACGGTGTACACCGTAATCCTAAAACGGTAAAACTGCCAAAGTCTGAGCCATTACCTCAGTCTGAGCTGGCTAAGTTCAAACCCATTGCAGATGCGATGCTGGTGAAACTAGAGCGCAATAGAGAGTTAATGCTTGCAGCAGCAAACAAAGACTAAAAACTAAAAAAGGTAGCCGCGGCTACCTTTTTACTATGCTAGAGATAAAGTTTATTTTTGATTAAATAAAGCAAGTGCGCTAGTGGTCATTGCTCTTACTCCTGTCGCGATGGCGATAGGATAATCCGGCGCAAATTTACTAGAGTGTAATGAAGGTAAAGGCTCACCGCTTTTTTGCGCCGCATCGAATACCGCTTGATTAACACCACCTAGCCAAAAAATGGTAATTGGCACATTGTCATCAGTACGGCCATATAAGCCGAAATCTTCACCAGCCATCACCGGCTGAGATTGTTCAACATTTTCTGCACCAATTTCCTGCTTAATAGCGCTAGTTACAAACTCAGCCAACTCAGGATTATTATACGTAGATGGAATGCTTTCGCTTTCATGAACAATAACCTCAGGTACAAGACTGTCTTCCAACCCTGCACTTTGTGCTATACCTGCAGTCAGGCGTTTGATCGCCGCAATTTGTTGCTCACGCACATCTGGATTATAAGAGCGTAGCGTCAGTTGTAGCTTGACTGCATTTGAAATGATGTTGTGCTTAGAACCACCGTGAATAGAGCCTACCGTGATCACTGACGGTTCTAACGGAGAGATCTCTCGTGATGTAATTGTTTGCAGCCCCAAAACAATCCGAGATGCTAGTACCACTGGGTCGATGGTAGTGTGTGGGTAAGCTCCATGTCCTCCTTTACCCTTAACGATAATGTCTACTGAGTCAACATTAGCCAATGCATAACCTGGTGCAATCGCCACTTTACCGGCAGGTACGGCTGCGTTTACATGTAAACCAAGCACATGATCAGGTTTAGCAAACTGAGTATACAGCCCTTCCTTTAACATCGCTTTTGCACCACCTCCCACTTCTTCAGCAGGCTGAGCAACAAGCATTAATGTACCTTGCCACTTTTCCTTGTTAGCCATTAGCTGCTTTGCTGTACCAATTAAGCTGGTCATATGAATATCATGACCACAGCCATGCATCACACCAACCTCATTCCCCGCATCATCTTTCACCTTTACTTTTGACGCGTATGGCTTTCCTGTTTCTTCAATAATTGGTAAACCATCCATATCGGCTCGGATCATCACCGTTGGACCATCACCATTTTTCATCATGCCAACAACACCAAATCCGCCCACATTTTCAGTCACGTCATAACCAAGTCTGCGCATTTCATCCGCCAAACGCTCTGCTGTTTTTTCTTCTTTATAAGAGAGTTCAGGGTTTTGATGTAGGTGTAAGTACAAAGATTCAAGTTCAGGCATAGACTCTGCAACTTGCTGTTTAAAATTGGCATTTGCATGCCAAGACAAAGTGGCAATGAGACCTAATGTCAAGGAAGATAAGCGCATAAAATAGACTCCTTTTTGTTTCTTTCAGGATGCGGGTTTATTGGGGGAAAATCAATCATATTTATATTTTAATCCTTTCTATTTTACCAAGTTTTGCTACGCTTAAAGACACAACTAAAGGAATCACCATGCCAGAGATTAATATTAATATCAGTGAGTTAGAGCCAGGTATGTTTGTTGTCGGTGTGACCAAACAAACAGGCTCAGTTGCGATTAAAACCAAGGGCTGGGTGAGAACAAAAACAAGCATTACAAAGCTACAAAAGAGTGGTGTGTTAGAGGTAACGGTCGACCCTAGTAAGCGCCTTTCAGAACACGACCCTCATGACGAACCACCTCATGATGAAAATATAGAAGAGCCGCATAAACCAGAGCATGATCCTTGGCAAACCAAGTGTAGTGTTGACGCAGAAATGCAACACGCAGTGACACTTTACGACGAAGCAAAAGCAATTCAAAGCAAAGCGTTCGCGGATATTAAAGCGGGTAAAACGATAGAAATAGAAGCTTTTAAAGCAACAGCAAGTGGCTTTATTGACTCCGTATTTCGCAATCAAGATGCGCTTTCCTGCATTGCTCGGATCAGAGAAAAAGACGCCTATTTATTGGAGCACTCTATTAATGTTTCTATCTTAATGGCCATCTTTTGTAAGCACCTTGGTTACTCAAGGGAACTAACTGAAGAGATGACCACAGGAGCACTACTCCATGATATCGGTAAGATAGAAATTCCTGACAATATTTTACATAAGCCTGGAAAGTTGAGCTTAGATGAATACGGCATTATGAAATCACACGCAAAATATAGCTTTGATATTTTACTCAATGCAGGTCTAGGACGAGTTGCTTGTGAAATAGCGGGTTATCACCACGAGCGCCTAGATGGCACAGGGTATCCTTATGGCAAAACCGCGGACGAACTACCACAGCATGTCAGAATGGCCGCTATTGTGGATGTTTATGATGCATTGACCGCCGAGCGCGTCTATAAAGAGGGCATGACACCAATTAAAGCCTTTAAATTAATGCGTGAAGGCTGCCCTCACCATTTTGACGAACAACTACTAAGCCGGTTTATTGCTTGCATTGGCGTATACCCTGTGGGCACCTTAGTAAAACTCACTAGTGGTAAGGTCGGTGTTATTGCCCAAAGTAACCCCAAAACGCCTTTAAAGCCCATCGTGAAAGTGTTTTATCACGCTAAGCACATGCATTACATTGAAGTTCAAGATATCGATTTAAGCACGAAAAAAGTAAGCGATGAGCTAGAGTCAGCGATCAAGCCTGAAGAATTCAAGCTTGATCTCATCCGGTTTTTTAAACACTCAATGCTGCCTTGATATTAAGGCAGCCAGTCTTCCATAGCCTCGAGACTGAATTCAATTCCGTCGAAATCAAAACGTGTTTGTTCTGGTGTAATTTCTACAACGGTCAAAGCCCCTAGACTATCACCCTCGTATAAAGGTCTATTGTTTATTTTTATCCACCGCTCATGGGAGTCAGTAGCATAAATATGCGCTTGATAACGTAAGCTTGGAATACTATTTTGCAATTGAGCAGGCAGCAGCGCGATGGGCGTAGCAGAAGCCGAATCCTTAGTCGTAGAAAGCACCTCTGGCTCTTCATGCGGTGCGGTTTCTTTTACCGCCTCGGCAAAAGCTTTTTTAAGTTCTTCTGATACCCCGGCAAGTTCATCGTCTTGCTGTTTGGGTTTAGCACCAAATACGCGATAACCGGCATACTCACCTGCCGTTTGAATTTCTCCTGGGGATGAATCTTGAATAACTTGAGTTGTTTGCACTGTGTTTTGAGCCGGATTTGGCACGACTGAAGCCGCCTTAACAGATCCAACAGGGACCAATTGTTGTTGATATAAAGGTTTACCTTGATTATCAACGCCAATTTGCACAGATACCCACTGAAAGTGCTGCTCAGGCTCAGCTGCTTTTTTATTTGGGTTTAGGTCAGGACTAATATTGCCGTTTTTCGCTGAATCAATAGTAGGTGCGCTTACCTCTTGACCGGCAATATGGGCTTTTTGCGCTTGCTGGTTTTCCACAACGGGTTGTTCCGGTGTGTTTGTAGCTGAGAGTGCTACCTTGCTTTCATTTTTAGACTCCACTACTGAAGTCAGTTGCAACTGCGCTTTTTCTGGAGTCGTGATCTTACCAAGGTAGTACCCCGCCCCAAGTGAAGACAAAGACAAGAGACCCGCACCGGCATAGGTCACGAGCCTTTTGTAAAAAACGAGTTGGGCGTCTTGGCGTTGACTCAAATAGTCCTGTTCAGCATCTACGCCTTGTTGCGACTGTTTCATTGCACTTGTTAAATACGACATGTTTCCCTCTACACCAATTTTGCCAAGCCAAAGCCTGCAACAAATAACACACCAAGCCAAGCTGTAAACAATAGTGGCACACGACTCTTTTCTTGTCTTGCTACTGGTACTAAATTAGTGGGTAGCGCCTCCTTTGCAGCTTGAACAGCAATTGCCTTTGTTACCTGAGTTTGTGAGGCCGAGTACGCCCCCAATAAACACCTGTCGGCCAGCAAGTTTATTAATCTTGGGATCCCTGCTGTCACTTGATGTACATAGGCTACCGCATCATGATGAAACAAAGCTTGCTGACAACCGGCTTTTTGCAATCGGTGCTGTATATAAGCAAACACTTGTGATTCGCTAAGTGGTAACAAGTGATAACGCGCCGTGATCCTTTGTGCCAATTGACGTAGCTCGTTGCGCTGTAACAAATGCTGTAGCTCTGGCTGACCTACCAATACAATTTGAAGCAATTTTTTATGATCTGTTTCCAGATTAGTCAACAACCTCAGTTGTTCTAACACTTCTGGCGCTAAGTGTTGGGCTTCATCAATGATCAACATAGTATGACCACCGCTGTGATGGTTCTCTAATAACCTATGCTTAATCACATCGGTAAGCGATTTTAACGTGGCGTTGTTGCTGTCATAGTCAATTTCCAACTCATCACAAATCGTCGCAAGCAGTTCAAGCTCCGATAGCGATGGATTAAGTATAAAAGCAACCTTCGTTGAGTCAGGTAATTGAGCCAACATGCTGCGCGTTACTGTGGTTTTTCCCGTTCCCACTTCACCTGTCAGTAGCACAAAACCGCCCGCGTCACCCAACCCATAGGTTAAGTGTGCAAGTGCTTCCTTGTGACGTTCGCTAAGGAATAAAAACTCAGGATTTGGCGCAATCGAGAAGGGTTTTTCAGTTAACCCAAAATAGCGTAAATACACGACTTGTCTCTTTATTGTTATGATGCGCTCTATAATGGCAAAATCCGGTTCAAGATAAAACCTCGAATCGCAGAAAATGGAACGTAGAAAATGAAAATCTATCTCGTCGGCGGTGCAGTTAGAGACGAACTGCTAGGACGACCAATAAAAGAAAGAGATTATGTGGTGGTTGGCAGCACACCTGAGCAAATGAGCGAGCTTGGCTATCAGCAAGTCGGTAGCGACTTTCCCGTATTCTTACATCCTATCACCAAAGACGAACATGCTCTTGCTCGAACAGAGCGTAAAAGCGGTCAAGGATATACCGGATTTATTTGTGACTTCGGCCCTGAGATCACACTGGAAGAAGATTTACTTCGCCGAGATCTTACCGTTAATGCAATTGCTAAAGATGATGATGGTTCACTTATCGACCCGTATGGCGGTCAAAAAGATTTTGAAAGCAGAATTTTACGCCATGTGAGCAATGCGTTTAGTGAAGATCCACTCCGGGTGCTGCGAGTAGCTCGGTTTGCAGCTCGTTATAAAGAATACAACTTCACCATTGCGACTGAAACTTGGCACCTTATGCAAACCATGGTTGCTAACGGTGAATTAAAAACTTTAACCAAAGAGCGTATTTGGCTAGAAATAGAAAAGACAATCCAAGATAAAGGTTTAGGACACTTTCTAGATACTGTTTGGAGGCTTGGTGCGCTTGATGATGTCGCTCCATATATCCCAACATGGGATGAAGTAGCCTATGACAAATTCCAAAATACACTCTCTAAACTTGAAAAAAATGATGAGTTAGATGGGTTAGCACAATTCAGTCTTGCCTGTTACTTTTCGGATACTAGCTTGACTCAGTTAGCGCAAGCAAAACGATTCAAAGTACCTAATAGCTACATAGAAAGCAGCAAAGAGCTCATCACAAATCTCGACTTATTGAGCAAGGAAAGTAAAACGTCGAATGATTGGCTTATTATATTACAAAATATTGATGCATGGCGCAGACCTGAGAAATTGGCGCGTTTTTGTTATATTTGTAGCAAGGTAAGTGATAATTTCCGCGCGCTTTGTGACAAACTTACACAGAACTTTATAGCAACTCGCAACATAGATGTGCAAGAGATCATCGCAAAGGGCTATCAGGGAAAGGATATTCAAGAACAGCTCAAACTAAGACGCCTAAAAGCTATACAAAACTAGCCATCTATCATGAAAAGATAGGTTGATTTTCAGCCTATCTATAAAAGTTCCCACAAAAATGAATACAAAAATATCAAACGCTCATTTTTAGCACAGCAGAACCTACATAAAAGTTACAATTACAGCTACAAAAACGCTCAAAATTACCGCTAAAACTTATATCATTTCTATCAAATTTAAATTTATTGTTCTCAAAACAATAACAGCGCTTGTAAACACTTACTAACCGTAAATAAAAGGTGACACAAGATATCTTTACAACACACTGATTAATAAAGAAAAAATCAAAACAGGAACGGTAAAATCACATATTACACCTTTTATAAACATTATACACATTCAATCAAAAGCTATATTTAACAATTGTTTATGGTAAAAACGCTGCACCTATATTGCGATATCTCCTCTTTCAAATGTATGGAAAGAGTTGACCGTCGTTATAAACAAAGTAAATAAGGGTCAAAATGTTGAAGAAGTTAAATCTAGTTACCGCGGGTATCCAAGTTGCTTTAGTGGCTGGTGCCGTGAGTAGTTCAGTAGCTGTTGCAAACGAACAAACAGAAGCAAAATCAGTAGAGCGTATTCAAGTTACAGGTTCTCGAATTAAACGTGTAAACCTAACTTCGCCGACTCCAGTTACCGTTATCGGTGGTGTGGAGCTTGAAAACCAAGGCATTACAAACGTAAATGACCTTTTAGCTGAAATGCCTCAAGCAACAGTTGGCCTATCTCCAGAGAATACAACTAGCTATATCTATGCATCAGGCTTAAATACGACTGACCTACGTGGTTTAGGTTCAGAGCGTACATTGGTACTAGTTAATGGTCGTCGTTTTGTACCAGGCTCTGTTGGTGATACTGCAGTAGATTTAAACAACATCCCTACCTCTATCATTGAGCGCGTAGAAATCGCAACAGGTGGTGCAGCAGCAGTATACGGTGCTGACGCTGTAGCTGGTGTTGTAAACATCATCACTAAAAAGTCATTCGACGGTGTAGAAGTTGATGTGTCTACAGTAAAGCCTGAGCAAAGCGGTGGCGAGGAGTATTTCTTCTCTATTACAGGTGGTCAAGAACTAGAAAAGCTATCTTTCATTACCTCTTTAAACTACACCAAAAATGAGAGCTACGCGAAGCTAGACCGTGACTTCTTCAAGCGCGGCATGAGATCTATCTCTAATCCTGAAAATACAAGTGGTAGTGACGGTATTCCTGCTGATATCGAGTTTAATCACCCAACAGCGCTTGGCTATTACTCAGAGCGTGGTGACTTCTTTGCTTGGACCGGTACAAAGACACGTGAAGCGTTTGAGAACCACCACTTCACTTTCGATGAAGACGGTACAATGCGTCCATTCGATTACGGTCTTGGTCTAATAGATGATCCTAACCCAGCTATTTCAAAGCGTGCTGCTGGCCGTTACACCTACGACGAAGCAAATCCTGGTGATGCTATCTTCAGACACGGTTATAAAGATTATTTCCGCACACCTCTTGAGCGAATGATCGGTACTCTTTACGGTACATATGAGCTGAATGATGAACATGCGCTAACGTTTGATGCGACTTATTCTAAGACGGAAGCAACGACTGAAAGTAGCCCTGCATTCTTCTCACACACAATCCGTCGCGATAGTGCATTTGTAAATGATGCCATGGGTAAAGTGATGGATGACGCAGGCCTAGGCTCTGTAACACTTTATCAAGCAAATGAAAACTTATGGGGTGACCGTAAGTATAACCAAGAGCGTGAAGTGTTCCGCTCATCAATTGGTGCTGAAGGCATCATTAACGATGACTGGAGCTACAGCACATACTTCCAATTCGGCCGCATCGAACAAGACACGCTGTGGACTGGTGAAGTTTACAAAAACAACCTAGCTAATGCGATTGACTCAGTACTAATCAATGGTCAAGTTGTGTGTGCTACCCGTGATGCTGAAGGCAATGTGACTGGTGCTCGTGAAGGTTGTGTACCATTCAACCCAATGGGTGCGACAAGCGCAACTCAGGAACAACTAGGTTACATTTCAACAACTGCAACTCGTTTTGCAAGACACGACCAAGCTGTATTTGGTGCAACGGTTGATGGTGTATTATTTGAATTACCTGCAGGTTACGTAAGTGCAGCGTTTACAGCTGAGCACCGTCGTGAAGTTGCTAAGATCCGTCCATCTGAAAACATGGAGCAGGGCCTTATTAAAGGTAACTCAAGCCTACCTATGGATGGCGAAATCGAAGTTAAAGAATTCTCAGCCGAGGTTTCTGTACCGCTACTGATGGATGAGTTCCTAGCTACTGACCTTACTTTTGAAGGTGCATACCGTTACATGGATTACTCTGTAACAGGTGGTGACGATGCTTGGAAACTAGCACTAAACTGGGGCGTGACTGACGAACTACGTGTACGTGTAAACCGTTCTAAATCGGTACGTGCGCCAAACCTAGGTGACCTGTTCACTCCAAACTCTAAAACTTACAGCTCAGGCCGTGCAGACATTTGTCGTGCAGATTCAATTGCAGAATTAAGCAGTGACTACAAGTACAGAGATAATATCATTAACAACTGTCAAGCTGCTGGTCTAGCTGCTGGTTGGATGCCTTCTGATGAATGGTTATCTGGTGGTAGTTTGCCAGGTTACATTCAAGGTAATACTGAGCTGAAAAACGAAGTATCTAATGACTACACTATCGGTGTAATTTACACGCCAGAGTTTGTTGAAGGCTTGGATCTTACTGTTGATTATTGGTCATTTGAAATCGACGGTGCAATTGAGTACTTTGGTCGCGACAGTGTTAAGCTATGCTACGAAGCATCTTCTCTAGATAACCCGTTCTGTGGTAACTTTGTTCGTAACAAAGATACTGGTGAAATTGAGAACTACTATGCGCGTCCAATTAACGCAGCACAAATCACCAAAAAAGGCATGGACTTTGAATCTGCATACAAATTTGACGCATTAAACGGTGAGTTTGCACTTAAACTAACTGCGACTTATTTGATTGAAGATAACCAAAACTCAACTGGTCGTGCGGAAGACTTCCGTAACTACATGGGTGAAACGGATGACGCACCACGCTGGAAAGGTCGTTTCAGCGCGCTATACACGCATGATGATTCTGCATACGTTGTAACAGTAAACTACCGCCACAGCACTGTTGAAGATAACGAGTGGACACCTGAAGATAACAACTTCAATGAGGTTTCTTCTTATACTACTGTAGACTTCATGTATAAAACTTATTTGGTTGAAGATCTACAATTACGTGTTGGTGTAAATAACGTATTTGATAGAGAGCCGCCTCGTACACCTTATACATACGATGAAGGTGAATTCTTCGATGTTAAAGGCCGTCGTCTATCATTAGGCATGAAGTATAACTTCTAATCTGCTGTAAAGTTACAATCCGAAAGCCTCCTTGTTGGAGGCTTTTTTATTTAGTCCCCCACCTTTTATCGTATTTTCGACGCAATTGGACAAACTTGAGTATTCACCTCTCCCGGCTTATGATTTAATACTCCTGTTAATTTTTTTGTCATTAAGATTTCGTGTAGCAAGGCAGCTAGTTATCCATGAAAACAAGCAAGTTAAGTATTCGACTCCTTTGGTATATCACCCCGCTTGTGATATTACCCTTGCTGTTTCTTGGCGGATTTACGCTCACAAATGTAACTAGCTCAACGCAAAAACAAGCCAAGCTCATTGTTAGTCGTTTCGTTGAACAACAACAGCAGAAGATGTTCAATTATATTGAAATCTACCAGTCAACAACAAAACTGCTCTCAACCTCTCCAGTACTTAGTGACTTTCTTAACTCCGCTAACCTTGAAAGAATGGAAAAAACCAAGCGTTTAGGCGCACTAATGGATGTTTTTGCCAGTTACAGTGAAGCCTACCCTGATATTATCAGCATCAATCTTTTATCTCCCAATGGCAGAAGCTCAGCGTTTTATTCCAGTAACTTAGGCGAAGCGCCAAACCTCTACCCTTTCGCCAAACAAATCATGCAAAGCAACTTGCGGCAACATCAATTTATGGTTGCCTCAAGTGCAGGTACACAGCTGTATTTTGTCCAGCAAATCTACAGCGTAGATTACGAACTCAAACAACCTAGACAACAAGGTTATATCGTCGTACAAGTATCTCCTTCTCTTTTAAGTACCAGTATTCTCGAAGCACCGTACGATAATACACTAAACCTATTAGTGAGCATCGATGGTGAAGTATTATTCAGCTCAGATACGAATCTTATCGGTCATTACTTAAGCGCCAGTGAAGTAGAGGAAATTGGTTATATTGCTGACCTTGGGCAATTAGACTCTACCGTTATTCATAGTATTGATAATGTGGAAAGGATGACCTACAGCGCGCAACTAAGCGGTGGCTACTTTTATATTTCAACGATCCCTAAGTCGCTACTTTATCGCTCAGGTAAAACCATTAGTCTGATCACAGCATTGATCGTTATTCTATCTGTCGTTACATTGCCAATTTTAATTTTTATCGTAGTCCGCAACCTATTGCTCAACCCCATAGAATTGCTGGGAGAAGCGAGCCATAGAGTCGGAGACGGTGATCTAATGGTAGCGCTACCAGAGCATAGCAGTGACGAAGTTGGCATCCTTTTCCGAGATTTCAATCATATGATCGGCCAAATTCGTACTTTTCAGCGAGAGCTTGAGGATTACAAAGAACACTTGGAAGAAAAAGTTGAAGACAGAACGAAAGAATTAGAGGAAACCAATAGCAAGCTAGAAGTTGCTATTGTAGAAGCCGAGCAGGCAAACCAGCTTAAAAGTCGTTTTTTAGCTAACATGAGTCATGAGATACGTACCCCGCTTACCGCGATTATGGGGTTTACTGAGCAGCTTATACAGCATCCTAATTCTCCAACCTCAAAACAGCACCTAGACACAATTTTAAGAAACTCTAAACACCTTTTAGAGCTTATCAATAATATCTTAGATCTCTCTAAAATTGAGGCTGAAAAACTGGATGTGGAGGAATCAGAAGTCTTGGTAATGCCACTCATCAATGATATTGAATCCATCATTGAGCCAATGACGAATGAAAAGCTACTGAACTTTTCCACAGAATTTATTCTACCGCTGCCTGACAAGCTTTACACCGACATTACTCGCTTAAAACAAATCTTGCTTAACATCGCAACAAATGCGGTGAAATTTACTGAGTACGGTGGCGTTCATTTAAAGGTGGAGTTTAAGCCAGAGTCCGAAAAGTTTATCTTTAGTATCAAAGACACCGGAATTGGCATGTCTCAAAACGAACTAGAACGCGCATTTAAGCCTTTTGAACAAGCTGACACAACAACAACTCGACGCTTCGGTGGCACAGGACTTGGCCTTTGTATTTCAAAAAATTTAGCACAACTGCTTGGCGGTGACGTACATGTTCAAAGCCAGCAAGGCACAGGAAGCTTATTTTCTGTTGAGGTCTCCGGTAATTTCAAAGAGCGCTCTTACTCTTGGCTAAACGCACTTGAGCGACGAAGGCAGCCGGATAACAGTAAAATCCATATTGCGGCAGTAAAAGAGCTTGATGCCAAAGTGCTTGTTGCGGAAGACAATCCCGATAACCAAGAGCTTATTACCCTACTACTGTCTAATTGGGGTATAGTTCCTGATATTGCTAATAACGGTGCTGAAGCGGTTGAGATGGCGCTGGTTGAAGACTATCAACTGATCTTGATGGATATGCAAATGCCAGTCATGGGTGGTGAAGAAGCAACGCAAATGCTCAGACATGCGGCCTATGATGGGCCAATCATCGCGCTTACCGCCAACGTAATGAAACACGACATAGACAACCATATTAAAGCAGGGTGTGATGCCACTCTAGGCAAGCCGATCGATAAAGAATTGCTAGGTAAATTGCTACTAGAGTATCTTGAACTTAAAAATGGCAAGTCCTCTTCATGGGATGCCTTGTTACAAACCGAAAAGTTCTTACAAATAAGTCGTAATTATGTCGAAAAGCTACCGTCACAGCTAGTTGAGCTGCAAAAGCTTTACGATAAACAAGAATGGGAATCTTTAAGGGCACTGGCACATAGTATCAAAGGCAGCGCGGGTTGCTTTGGTTTTATGAATATTCATGAAGCCGCAGGGGAACTAGAAACCAGTTTGCAAAAAACACAAAACAGTAACCGCCATTACTATTTGCTTAAGCTCACTGAGGCTATGCGCTATACCCTATCAATAGACCAGCCAACGGATAATAGTCACTTAGGCTAATGGTAAAGCCATGAGCATTGCATCTTCATGGCCATGAGTGCTTGGGTAGTAGTTTTTTCTCAAGCCCATTTCGACAAAACCATAACGATGATATAACGCGATTGCTGCAGTGTTTGACGCTCTAACTTCAAGGAAGATATTTTCTGCTTGCAAGCTCTCCGCTTGCGCTAACAAATCTTCCATTAATGGCTTCGCGTAGCCCTTCCCTTGGTAATTAGGACGAATACAAATATCCATCAAGGTTAAGTCTGGGCCCGCACGCTCAGCAACGTAAAAGCCCACCAGCGTATTACCATCGACAATAGCCGTATTAAAGTAACGACCGTGAAGGCAAGACTGCATGGTTTTCTCACTCCAAGGAAAAGCATGACAAGCTTGCTCTACTTGCATAATCTCATTAAGTGGAAACTGCAGTAAACCACCTTGCTTAACTTGCATCTTGCTGACTCCAGATTAATTGCCACAACTCACGCTTTTGAGCCGTACTTAGTTGTGCACTCGGCAAACTTAACTGGTTATTCTCAAGTGCAATCGTGTTGCCCATGACAACCTCAATTTTTCTACCCATGACCAATTCCAAGTCCTGCAACAAAACAGCTGGTAAAACGACTTGCTGAAGCTCATTCACATCAGTAGCAACAACAGCGTTAGGGTCAAGATGTGCAAATGTAGAATTTAGCTTTAGCGGTACAATATCAAGAATATCTGCGTAAATCGGATTCATGGCTAAGCAGTTTACTTTTTTAAGGGAGTTTACTTTGAAAAAATGCGAAGTGCAAAATAAGAAGTGGCAGGGGCGGCAGGACTCGAACCCGCAACCATCGGTTTTGGAGACCGCTGTTCTACCAATTGGAACTACGCCCCTGCAATGTCGACGCATTATAAAGCGCTTTTTTGAAAGGTAAAGTGAAAAAATCACTTTTTTGATTCAACTGCTTCTAAAACAAGCAAAATGGCGAATATTTATCATATTCGCCCTTTTCTTAAGCTGGGTGCTAACTCATTTTAGAGCCATTATTCCCACTCACCCTCGGTAAGCTTACGTGTTATCCAATTACCTTTAAACAGCTTATGCCACCGTATCACAACTGCTTTATCCGACAGACGCTTAGCTTTTTTATCATCAACAGTGAGTATGATTACTCATCACGGCATAAGCACAGATATCAATACAAAACACGGAGCCCAACATCAGGAGCTTTTCTCCAACCCAATCACGGCGGTGTTCGTAAGATTTTCCGGTAAATTTATCTTCACCGCACAGAAACGCGCGCCTTACGCAACGGGAGATACAGTGGTAGTATTTGGTGTCGGTTAAACTGAGTTGTTTTTACGGGCAGTAGCCATTGTTAGGCCTCCTCAATCCTTTGAGTGCAGAGTTAAAGCTTAGGTGGTATCTTAGGAAGGTACAAATTAGTAGTGGGTGTCAGCGATTTGTCTTCAGCCGATAAAATAAGTTGCTTCAATATATAATGTTATTACAACTCATGCGGTATTTCGATTTCTATTTCGCTAAGAAAACTTAAGAGGCAATAACGCATTGTCCTTTCAAGCCCTACTAATGTAGGAGCTTTAGCAAGTATTTTTGCATACTCCTTGTCTTCCTCGACGGGTTTTCCAAATTGTAAATCACTTAGGTCTGCTCTAGCTTCAATCCATCGTCCAAATGAAACCCCTGTATGGACATATTTACTTCTTAAGTCATAAGCTGCCGCAATGCTTGATTCGAAGTTTTCTTTAGTAAAAATGCTAAAGTCTCGCTCACTTTCAGACGAAATATAAAAATCATCATTAATTAGTCGATAAATAGTTTTTACAAACTTTCGCTTTATTGAAAGCATTCTACTAAGCACTTGGTTTGCTAATTTATCTCCGTTTTCTAACCCGTTTCTTATTTGAGTTAATGTTTCTTGCATTTTTTCATCAATCAAATCTTCCTTTTCGTATTGATAGTAACCACTAAGTAACTCTCCTACTGTTATAAGATTTAAATACGCGGTTTCAGGATCTTTTTCAAAGGCTTGAAGAGCTTGGTAGTAAAACTTACAGCCTGATTGAAAAGTTGAATGAAACTTTTTGTCTATGCTTTCATCCGAAAACAATCGCTCAATCAAATTGAAATGAGTAATGTTTAATGGAATGCAGAATGACTTTCTTACTTTATGTGAGTTAATCGGCAATCGGTGATTACATAAAGTGTTGTATTGGTTAAGTTCGGGGGGTTGCATACATTCCACTACTTTCTGTTAAACCATGAAAATCAAACCTTTTCCCAAAAAGAACGGATAAATGAGAACAAAGTAAGTCGCCCACATAACCATAAGTTGGTATCACAATCCCAGCCTTTTTATCGTATGCTTCTGTTCTAAAAGCCGCTACATACGCATTTCTAGATGCTGGGCTTTCTTCAAACCTTGAAGTTGAAGAGCTGTTTAGTTGAGGCCATGCATGACCAATATATACATAATCATTTTCATATTCTCCAACCATTCTGCTCGTTGTTGAAATTAAAGCTTTATGAACCGTAGGATCTGGCTTTAAAGAGTTCATTGTTTGTTCCATTTGTGTAAACCGTATACTTATCCTGTTAAGCTTCTTTAATCTAGCATAGTAAGCGTCTACTTTCGTGAGTTGGTTAACGCATAGAGAGCTAATCCGAACGACACAAAGCACGCATTCGTCCAAACTCATTTCTGCCCAGAAACAAGTTACAGATTCACCATAATCGGTTTGATATATGTGAAATGCGGTGCTGTGCAGTCACAGCCCAAAAAATAGCAGACCAAAAAATAGCAGGTCAGCATCACAATAAACATCACTGCGAAGACATCAAATACCCTCAGCAAGGCTTTTTAAAAAAGTAAAAATTCATAAAAAAGCCAGTCAGAAATACTGACTGGCCTTTTATTAATCTAACGAAAACTAGGTTAGGTTTTTACAACCAAGTCTATTCCCACTCGATTGTCGCTGGCGGCTTACCTGATACATCGTAAACCACGCGAGAAATACCATCGATTTCATTGATGATACGATTTGAAACGTGACCTAGTAGCTCGTATGGTAAATGTGACCAACGTGCCGTCATAAAGTCGATAGTTTCAACACAACGTAGTGAGATCACCCAATCGTATTTGCGTGCATCACCCATCACGCCAACAGAGCGTACTGGTAGGAACACAGCAAATGCTTGAGATACTTTGTGGTATAGATCCGCTTTATGTAGTTCTTCAATGAAGATAGCGTCAGCACGGCGCAGTAAGTCACAGTATTCTTTCTTGATTTCGCCAAGTACACGAACACCAAGACCTGGACCTGGGAACGGGTGACGATAAAGCATGTCATACGGTAGGCCAAGCTCTAGACCAATCTTGCGAACTTCATCTTTAAATAGTTCACGCAGTGGCTCAACCAGACCAAGCTCCATATCTTCAGGTAATCCACCCACATTGTGGTGAGACTTGATCACATGCGCTTTACCTGTTTTAGATGCTGCCGATTCGATAACATCAGGGTAAATTGTACCCTGCGCTAACCATTTCGCGTTTACGCGCTGGCTGGCTTGCTCATCGAATACTTCAATAAAGGTGTGACCAATTGCTTTACGTTTGTCTTCAGGATCATTTAAGCCGTTAAGCGCGTTAAGGAAACGATCTTCAGCTTCTACCTTGATGATGTTCAGACCAAACTTATCACCGAACATATCCATTACTTGCTGGCCTTCATTCAAGCGTAGTAGGCCATTATCAACAAATACACAGGTTAGCTTGTCGCCAATCGCACGGTGAATAAGCATTGCAACCACTGATGAATCAACACCACCAGATAATCCAAGGATAACCTCGTCATCCCCTACTTTCTCTTTGATACGCTCAATTGCATCTTCAATGATTTGCTCAGGCGTCCATAGTTTTTCACAACTACAGATATCAATTGCAAAACGCTCTAGTAATCGCAAACCTTGCTGAGTATGCGTTACTTCTGGGTGGAACTGTACACCGTAGAAACGCTTTTCTTCCCAAGACATTGCCGCATGAGGGCAAGTATCCGTTCTCGCTGAAGTTTTGAACGTGTCTGGAATTTTAGCAACTTTATCGCCATGGCTCATCCATACGTCTAGGTAACCTGCACCATCTTCGATGTGATCTTCAATCGCTTCAAATAGCTTACAGTCACCTACTTTCTCTACTTTTGCGTAGCCGAATTCTTTTTTATCTGAGCTATGTACCTGACCACCAAGCTGCATTGCCATCGTCTGCATACCATAACAGATACCCAGTACAGGCACACCGGCTTCGAATACGTAATCTGGTGCTTTTGGGCTACCTTCAAGCGTTGTTGACTCTGGGCCACCTGATAGAATGATACCTTGAGGATTGAACTCACGGATTTGCTCTTCTGTCACATCCCAAGCCCAAAGCTCACAATAAACACCAATTTCACGTACACGACGTGCAATTAGCTGAGTGTATTGCGAACCAAAGTCTAAGATCAAAATTCGGGAATCGTGGATATCTTTGCTCATTGATAATCTCGTTAGTTAGGAACTAAACAGGATAAAGCCGCATTGCGTCTCTATCAAAAGTAATAAGGGCTAGCAACTTGCTAGCCCAGAAACACGCCTTGAGGCTTAACCCATACGGTAGTTAGGCGCCTCTTTGGTGATCTGCACGTCATGTACGTGAGACTCACCCATACCCGCAGAAGTCACACGTACAAACTGCGGCTTAGTATTTAATTCAGTGATGGTTGCACAACCTGTTAGGCCCATTGCACTGCGAATACCACCGATTTGCTGATGGATAATCGTTGCGATTGGTCCTTTGTATGCTACGCGACCTTCGATACCTTCAGGTACTAGTTTGTCAGCAGAATCACTCTTCTGGAAGTAACGGTCAGATGAACCTTCTTTTTGGTTCATCGCACCAAGAGAACCCATACCACGGTAAGACTTGTAGTAACGGCCTTGGTATAGTTCAACTTCACCAGGAGACTCTTCAGTACCCGCCAGCATTGAACCCACCATTACACATGCAGCACCAGCAACCAGCGCTTTTACGATATCACCAGAGAAACGGATACCGCCGTCGGCAATCACTGGAATATCACGACCTTTTAGGCCTTCTACTGCGTCTGAAATCGCAGTAATTTGTGGTACACCACAACCTGTAACGATACGAGTAGTACAGATAGAGCCTGGGCCAATACCCACTTTAACGGCGTCTGCACCAGCATCAGCCAATGCAATTGCGCCTTCAGCTGTTGCTACGTTACCTGCAACGATTTGTAGTTCTGGATAAGTTTCGCGCGTGGCTTTAACGCGGTCAATAACACCTTGAGAATGGCCGTGAGAAGTATCGATTAGTAGTACATCAACACCCGCTTCAACCAAAGCAGCAATACGCTCATCAGTGCCAGCACCAACACCAACAGCAGCACCAACACGAAGACGGCCTTGCTCATCTTTACATGCATTTGGTTTATCTTGCGCTTTTTGGTAATCCTTAACGGTGATCATGCCTTTTAGTGCAAATGCGTCATCAACCACAAGGATCTTTTCGATACGATGTTCGTGCATTAGGCCAAGGATCTCTTCACGAGATGCCCCTTCTTTTACTGTCACTAAGTCATCTTTCTTGGTCATGACCGTTGAAACCGCTTTTTCTAGCTTAGTTTCAAAACGCATATCACGGCTAGTCACGATCCCTTCAAGTTGGTTGTTTGCACCAACCACCGGGAAACCTGAGAACCCTTTGTCCTGTGCAAGCTCCATTGCTTCTGCAATGGTAAGATCAGAAGTAACCGTCACAGGGAAAGAGATAATACCCGCTTCATACGTCTTAACTTTACGTACGTTGCGAGCTTGCTCTTCGATAGTCATGTTTTTGTGGATAAAACCAATACCACCTTCTTGTGCCAGAGCGATCGCTAGGCGCGCTTCTGTCACTGTATCCATTGAAGCGGAAACAAGCGGTAAGTTTAATTCAATCCCACGTGTCAAACGCGTTTTCAGGTTTGCGGTGTGAGGAAGAACAGTTGAATGAGCTGGTACTAAAAGTACGTCGTCAAAGGTAAGGGCTTCTTTTGCAATTCTTAGCATGTTCGCGGCTTCTCTCAAGTGAACTGAGTATAAGGAATTGCGTGCGAATTTTATCAGCGTTCCTTATGGGAGTAAATAAAATTTAGCAAAAAATGTGATAAAGTGACTGTGAATTTTTTGTGGAGGCCAACATGGGATACCCCAGTAATAATAAAACCTATTCTGTATCAAGACTTAACAGAGAAATACGCGCGCTCTTAGAACAAGGTTTTGCCTCTGTACAACTCACCGGAGAAATTTCAAACTTTGTTGCTCCGGCCTCAGGGCATTGGTATTTTTCTCTAAAAGATGACAAAGCACAGATAAAAGCGGCCATGTGGCGAGGTAATAATCGTTATTGTAACCATCGCCCAGCCAACGGTCAGCAGGTAATGGTACAAGCTAGAGTGTCAGTGTATGAGCCTCGAGGCGACTATCAATTGATAGTCGAACAAATGGCCCCTGCCGGTGAAGGTTTGCTCAAGCAACAGTTTGACGCCCTTAAAATGCAGCTAGCCGCAGAAGGCCTGTTTTCGGCTAGTCACAAAAAGCCTTTGCCAAGTGTCATTAATCGCGTGGGGGTCGTCACCTCAGCGACAGGCGCTGCCATCAAGGATATTTTGACTGTACTCAAACGTCGCGCCCCACAGTTACAAGTCGTTATTTACCCAGCCCTAGTGCAAGGCGATGAAGCCAAGCAGCAGATTTGCAAACAAATCGCTCAGGCGAATGCTAGGCGCGAGGTAGACGTATTGATCGTTGGTAGAGGTGGCGGCTCATTAGAAGATTTATGGAGCTTTAACGAGGAGCCAGTCGCAAGGGCCATTTTTGCCAGCTCAATTCCGGTGATAAGCGCAGTAGGCCATGAAATAGATACTACCATTTCCGACTATGTCGCAGATATCAGAGCGCCAACCCCATCGGCGGCCGCCGAATTAGTGAGCCCAGATTCAGAAGCGCTAAAACAGCGTACTTCACAGTTACTACAATATCTCAATCAAGCTTTTAAACGTCGCCTTGAAGGTGCATCACAGCGTTTGGCAAACTTTGAAGCTCGACTGCAGCTACAACATCCTAAAAATCAACTAATGCAGCAAACACAGCGAGTTGATGAATTAGAACAGCGATTAATTCGTGCTCAAGCCCATCACTTACGTCAAAAGCAATCGCAATTTCATCTACTGCAGCATAGATTTGACCGATTACATCCAGAGCAAAGGATCGCTCAATTCAAGCAATTGGTCGCACAACTCGGTGATAAGTTGCAGTATGCAATGGAGCAAAAGCTTAACACACAAAGACATCAACTCGCGGTATCAAGCGCAAAACTAGACAGCGTCAGCCCACTGGCGGTATTAGCTCGGGGTTATAGTATTGCCAAGCAGGAAGATAAAGTGATTAAGTCTGTGGCGGATGTCGACCCAGAAAAGCCGATAATCACACAACTTGCTGATGGTGAGGTGGTGTCTACGGTAAAAGCAACCCAATAAGAGGATATAAAAATGGGGAAGTGATTTCCCCATTTTTAATCTAATAACCTTACAGCATCGCCGAAGTGATAGACTCATTTTCGAGCCTATCATCGTCTTCTAAGAAGTTTTGGTTCATACTCTCTGCAGGACATGGGCACGACGGCTTACCAACCACCTTAGCTGGAACGCCCACCACAGTGGTATGCGGTGCAACAGGGCTAAGCACAACGGAACCGGCTCCAATTCGAGCGCCCTCTCCTACTTCAATGTTGCCAAGTACTTTGGCACCCGCACCAATCAATACGCCGGCACGAATTTTCGGGTGACGGTCACCCTGCTCGTTACCCGTACCACCCAGTGTGACTGATTGTAGGATAGAAACATTGTCTTCAATAACTGCGGTTTCACCAATAACTATACCAGTCGCATGGTCAAACATAATACCATGACCGACTTTACAAGCAGGATGGATGTCAACACCAAATACTTCAGAGGTTCTACTCTGTATAAAGCGAGCCAACTCCTTTCTGTCTTGACGCCAGAGGCAGTATGCCAATCTATGTGCTTGGATTGCATGAAAACCTTTCAGATTTAAGATTACGTTGAGATAACTATCGGCAGCTGGGTCGCGATCTTTAACGGCTTTTATATCATGTGCAACATGAGTCAGCATGGTATCGCAATGCACAAAGGCCTGATCGAACAACTCACGAATTGTAAATGCTGACACCACGGCATCCGCCAACTTGTTTGCAACGATAAAGCTTAATGCAGAACCAAGACACTCGTGATTTAAAATACTCGAGTAAACGTGACTAGCAAGCAATGGTTCGCGAGCGACCAATTCATTGGCTTCTTCGCGTAACTTATTCCAAATCTCATGTCTCATGTGACGAACTTCCGATAATACTAATACTTCTCATAGTGTAACGCTTAGAGTCATTGAGTGTCATGCATTATAAAAAATCAGGCTTCAAACTCTTGGTTATATCTAATAACCAACACATGTTAATACAGTTTTAAATACCTTCCGTTGGACCAAATATTCTTACAATTTAGCACTGTCGAACCGAACAGATCTTCGTATAATAACGCCCCATTGAACACTACCAACGCAGGATCGCGAATATGTCGATAAAGATCAAGACAACGGATACCAACAAACCAAATGGCACAGGGCTTGCGCGAATAATCAAAGCAACACATTGCTCAGCGAAAGGAATGAAAGCAGCATATAAAGAAGAGTCGGCATTTAGACAAGAAACGTGGTTACTGGTGGCAAGTCTTCCTTTATCAATCATATTGGCACAAAGTATTGCTCAATGGGCCTTATTGGTTGGTAGCGTACTGTTGATATTAGTTATAGAACTTATCAACTCAGCAATCGAAGCGCTGACAGATCGAGTAAGTACCGAGCACCACTTGCTATCTGGTCGTGCAAAAGATATGGCATCAGCGGCCGTTACACTGACATTATTAATTAGCTCGTTAATTTGGATAGCTGCCGCAGTGGAGTGGTTCAACACCCTAGGTGTAGGCTAAAGCTAAGATTAAGCATAGGTTTAAGACAAAAATGGCGGCTAAATTTTTAGCCGCCATTTTTATTAATACCAGTTGTATTAAGTAAATGATCTATCTTGAAGCGGGGAAATAGCTTTAGTAGCAAGGCAAAAATTTTGCTATTTAGTTGTTCTAAATGAGAAATTTTTAACGAAGCTAATATGCTATTTCACCCTTCAAATTT
>NZ_PNDS01000119.1 GCF_005886535.1 Pseudoalteromonas sp. S2755 | reverse complement strand
GTCTCAGTTACAACTTCTGCAAAGCAATTGACTTGCGGAAGTAAGATTGTGGATGCGGTAAAGCTCGTCATTAGCTCTCAAACTGTCAACGTATTTCAGGACAAGAACAATATAAAAAGGCTTCCACGTGGAAGCCTTTTTTAGAACAGCTTAGAGTCAAGACTGTGGATTTAGCCAAGCCTTAATTTGCTGACTTATTCCTTCGCTGCTTAAACCTAGTTCGGCGTGGATCTCAGTTTGAGAACCATGCTTAATAAACTCATCAGGTAGGCCGAGTAGCTTGATTGGCTTTAGATGGCCTTGGGCTAATAGATATTCGCTCACCGCAGAGCCTGCACCACCAGCAATCGCATTGTCTTCAAGTGTTACAAAGCGCTCGTGAGTTACCGCTAATTCTTCGATAAGTGCGGTGTCTAAAGGTTTTACAAAGCGCATATCAACTAGTGTGGCATTTAGTTCTTCGGCAATGGTTTGAGCGCTTTCAAGCAATGTACCAAAGCTTAAAATAGCCAGCTTTTCGCCTTCTCTTACTACCTTGCCCTTACCAATTTCCAGTTCGGTCATTTCTGTAATAATCTCTGCGCTTCCCGCACTGCCCCTAGGGTATCTTACCGCAGCTGGCCTATTTAGGCGGTGGCCAGTATAGAGCATTTGGCGACATTCATTGAGGTCACTTGGTGCCATGATCACCATATTAGGAATACAGCGTAAAAAGCTTAAATCATAAGCCCCTTGGTGTGTTTCACCATCCGCACCAACGACACCTGCGCGGTCAATAGCAAAAAGTACAGGCAGATTTTGCAGTGCAACATCATGAATTAATTGGTCATAAGCACGTTGTAAAAAGCTTGAATAAATAGCAACAACAGGATTCAAGCCTTCGCAGGCAAAGCCTGCACCAAGCGTAACAGCATGCTGCTCAGCAATAGCGACATCGAAATACTGAGCTGGGTACTCTTTAGAAAAGCGCACCATGCCAGAGCCTTCACGCATCGCGGGTGTAATAGCCATCAGCTTATTATCTTGTGCGGCCATATCGCAGAGCCAGTCACCAAACACTTTTGAAAAGGTCGGTGCGCTGGGTTTTGATTTGGGTAAGCTATGCACGGTTGGATCAAACTTTGGTACGCCATGGTAGCCAATAGGATCCGCCTCTGCAGGCTTGTAGCCTTTCCCTTTTTGCGTTTTAACATGTAATAACTGTGGTCCCTTAAGGTTACGCATGTTACGCAGCGTATCAACTAGGGTGCCAACATCATGTCCATCGATTGGGCCAATATAGTTAAAGCCAAGCTCTTCAAAGAAAGTGCCTGGGATTATCATCCCTTTTAAATGTTCTTCCATTCTGCCAGCAAGCTCTTTGACTGGCGGTACACCAGCTAACAGCTTTTTACTGCCTTCACGAATATTGGTATAGAAGCTACCAGAGAGGATCTTAGCGAAATGGTTTGTAAGTGCGCCAACGTTTTCCGAGATAGACATTTCGTTGTCGTTCAAGATCACGAGCATGTCCGGATTAACATCCCCCGCGTGGTTCATGGCTTCAAACGCCATACCAGCAGTCATTGCGCCATCACCAATAATCGCAACAGTTTTTCGGCCTATTGCCTCTCTTTCAGCGGCAATAGCCATTGCGAGCGCTGCAGAAATCGAGGTACTTGAGTGACCGACACTAAAGGTATCGTATTCACTTTCCTCTCGATATGGGAAAGGGTGTAGCCCATCTTTCTGGCGAATAGTATGCATCTGGTCACGACGGCCGGTTAAGATCTTATGAGGATAAGCCTGATGACCTACGTCCCACACTAATCTATCCTGAGGCGTGTTGTAGACGTAATGCAATGCAACGGTCAGTTCGACCGTGCCAAGACCCGACGCTAAGTGACCGCTGCTTTGAGAGACTGAGTTTAGCAAATACTCTCGTAATTCATCACTTAACACAGATAATTTATGCTGGGGTAATTGACGAAGTTGACTTGGGTCGTCAATTAACGCGAGTAAAGGATACTTGCTACTATCAAGTTTCATGGTATTTATCAGAGTCCTAGTGAGTCTTTGCTGAGTACTTACTCGCGTAGCTCACTTCATAATTATTAAAATTCGTCACCAACTGGTCATAATATTATGTTAGCCAGTATTTACAAAGTACTTGTGAATATTTTCTTAGCTTGACGTAGTTATTTTATACGCCAGCTTAATATTCTCGATCTATGATGTATTTTGCTAAATCTGCAAGTATTTCCGTGTTGCCGTCGATAACTTTGAGTGCATCCAGAGCTTCATCAATTAATTGTTCAGCTTTCTCTTTTGCTTGTTCGAGACCAAGAAGTGCTGGATAGGTTGACTTGTTGTGTTCCAAATCAGAACCTTGTGGTTTGCCAAGCACTGATGTGTCACCCTCAACATCTAGGATGTCATCTCTGACTTGAAATGCAAGGCCTATTGCACGACCATAAATGCGTATTGCATTACATGCTTGTTCGGTAACCTGCTCTGGGTTGCCGCATAAGATCCCAAGTTCCACAGCACAGCTTAGCAGTGCACCTGTTTTTAGCTTATGAATACGTTCAAGTTCATCTATGGTAATTGAGCGATCAGTAGCAGCTATATCAAGTGCTTGGCCACCAACCATGCCTTGTAGACCTGATGCTTTGGCTAGCGCGGAGATCATTTTTATTTGTGCATGATGATTTACTGCGAATTGGTGTTCACTTAACAGCTCAAAAGCCAGAGTTTGTAAGGCATCACCAGCTAAGATAGCTGTCGCTTCATCGAATTGAATATGGCAAGTTGGACGGCCGCGCCTAAGTTCATCATCATCCATCGCGGGTAAATCATCATGCACCAACGAATAGCTATGAACACACTCTATTGCAGCAGCGGCCTTGTCTAAGTCTTCTGGGGCCGCACCAAATAATTCACCAGTGCAATACACCAAGAATGGTCGCAAGCGTTTACCACCATTTTCTATACTGTAGCGCGTTGCGGCTTTGATATTTTCTTCAGTATCAAGCACATTATCAAAATAGTGTAAAACGGTGGTTTCTACACGAGTCTTAGCAGACAGGAGTTTTTCTTGTAATTTTGCTGACATTAGGCTTCGTTTTCAAATGGCTGTAATTGCGCTTGCTCACCTTCGCCCATTAAAATAGCGACCTGCTGCTCAGCTTGCTGAAGTTTTTGGTTTGAAGCTTTTGCGAGTTTTATCCCACGCTCAAATTGTTTAAGTGCTTGATCCAGAGGTAAGCTACCGTTTTCCATGTCTGCAACGATTTGTTCCAACTCTTGCATGGCCTCTTCAAAGCTCAAGTTATCAGGTTTTTTTACTGCCATATGTCACACTGACCCGTAAAGTAAAAGTGTGGCAATTTTAGGGGGATTGGGCGTCAAGGTCAAAAAAACCAGAGACTTTTTGATCTGACGGAGTATCGGCATTACAAGATCTGCTATAAACTCGCATTTTAAACACTTTTTAATATAATAGTGTTAAGTTGTAGAGAAACTTGCCGATAACTCAAACAATAATAACTGCGTGATTTATCACAAATAACTTCCCTCGGAGGACATGTGGATTTAGCAACGGTAATAGGGATCCTGGGTGCCATAGGTTTGATTGTAATGTCAATGGTACTAAGTAGTGATGGCCAGATCGCTATGTTCTATAACACGCCTTCCGTCGTTATCGTATTTGGTGGTTCAATTTTTATCGTGTTGTCCAATTTTACGCTTGGGCAGTTTTTCGGTATTGGCAAAGTGGCCGGGAAGGCCTTCATGTTTAAGATTGAAACCCCTGAAGAGCTAATTGAAAAAGCCGTTGAACTTGCTGATTCTGCGCGTAAAGGTGGTTTTTTAGCGTTAGAAGAAGCTGAAATCCCCAACCAGTTTATGCGTAAAGGCGTCGATATGCTAGTTGATGGCCATGACGCTGATGTTGTACGTGCCACACTGCAAAAAGATATTTCCCTGACGTCTTCAAGACACGAACTGGGCGCGGGTTTATTTAAATCCCTTGCTGATATTGCGCCTGCAATGGGCATGATCGGAACTCTCATAGGCCTAGTGGCGATGTTGTCTAATATGGATGACCCTAAAGCAATTGGACCAGCCATGGCTGTTGCGCTTTTAACAACTTTGTATGGTGCGTTTTTAGCTAACGTGGTTGCGATCCCTATTCAGGTAAAACTTGAACTCCGTAAAGATGAAGAGGAGCGAAATCAGCGACTTATCTTAGATGCTATATTAGGTATACAAGACGGCCAAAACCCGAAGGTCATTGAAGGTATATTGAAAAATTATTTGCCTGAGTCTAAACGTGGTGCTGAGGCTGAGGAATAATCATGTCAGATGAGAAGGAATGTAAATGTCCCCCTCCAGGTCTTCCGGCTTGGATGGGAACCTTTGCCGATCTGATGTCATTGTTAATGTGCTTCTTCGTACTACTGTTAGCTTTTTCTGAAATGGATGTGCTGAAGTTTAAGCAAATCGCCGGTTCGATGAAGTTTGCTTTTGGCGTACAAAATAAAATTGAAGTAAAGGATATCCCAAAAGGTACCAGCGTTATCGCGATGGAGTTTACTCCAGGAAAGCCAGAGCCGACACCGATTGAAACTATTCAACAGCAAACGGTAGAGATGACGCAGCAGATGCTCGAGTTTCAGGCCGGTGATGAATCTTCTGCGGGTGGTCGGCAAGAACAGCGTGGCAACAAGCGTGGTGGTGAGTCAGCCAGTACTGCGCAGGAAATGGCGTCAACGCAAGCAATTGCATCTGCAGATCAAGAACAAGTTAATGAGCTTGTGAAAAAGATTGCGCAGCAGCTAGAGAAGCAAATAATGGATGGTGCGATTGAGCTTGAGTCTCTAGGGCAGCAAATCATTATACGTATTCAGGAGAATGGCTCTTTTCCTGCGGGTAGTGCATTTTTACAGCCTAAATTTGAGCCTGTGGTTGAAGAAATTGCAGAGTTATTGAAAGATGTTCCTGGCGAAATCACAGTGTCGGGTCACACCGACGATTTTAGAGTGACGAACGAGCTATACTCAAATAACTGGGACTTATCGGCAACTCGGGCAGTGGCTGTCGCAACGGTGATGGAGCGAGTTCGTGGTTTTGATAAGAACAGAATGGTCGTAGTTGGACACGCAGATACTAGACCGCTCGTTCCCAATGAGAGCAATGCTGATAGACGACGCAATAGGCGCGTTGAAATCTCTATCTTACAGGGTAAAGCGAAAGAGTCGGACCCTATTGAAGTGAGGCAAAATTAATTACAGTTTGTTGCCAAATTACCGGGAATTCGCTATTGTTTCCGACGGTTCTACTTAAAGGAGAAATAGAATGATTTCAATAAAAAAACCTCAAAATTTTAGACTACCGGGCGGTAATGGTGAGGGTGGTGATGAAGAGGCAGAAAAAAAGCCGTCTTAACTGATTATAATAATCACTTGACCCATTAAAAATCATCATAACTAATAGTTAGAAGAGTAAATATGTTAGAGGCTTGGGAGTCGGTTAGGCTTTTTTATATCCAATACAGTATTCCACTTTCGTTGATTGCAGTGGTTGCCTGTTTGGTTCTAAGAGATATAAAAGCTGCTCGTTATGCGATTTTGATTGCTTTGTTTTACATTATTGGCTCTTTTACTGGTGATTTTATAAGAGCGATAGACAGTGGTTTAGTTTATCGCTATATATTTTGGGCATTTAACGACATTATTTTTATGGCAATAATTGCTGTTTGGGCTGTAAAAGACAAGGTCTATATGTGGCAGAGTGTGATCGCTCAACTTATTATTATTCCTGCACCGCTCTTACAAATGTTCCGCTTAGTCGACAGGCACTTAATGGAACTTAGTTATTCGTCATACCTCTATGTCACAATTATTCCAATTGTTAACTTTGCCACTTTGTGTTTGGCGTTTGTGCCAGTAGTAGCTTATTTTCAACTGAAACATAAACGATTACAAGCTGATTCACTAGAGAGTGTTGAAGTAGGCAGTTGATAGCCTACTTTTACATGATTTGTTTACCCTAAACTAGGAATAAGGCCAGCCATTTGCATCAGCTGGGAAGCAATGATCATTACACCGAAAGCGGCTGCAAGCCCTAGCCCAAGCGTACCACCTTTAACCTGATATCCATCATTGCCTCTGGCTTTTCTCTGTTTCCATACCATAGCGACCGGTAGAAATACCGCTAACACCACGAGTGCAATCGCTGCGTATCCCAATGCCATAATAAAGCCCTTTGGATAAAAGAGGGCAAAGCCAAGGGGTGGTAAAAAGGTAATGAACGCCGTTTTTACACGGTCTTTCTTGGTATCTTGCTTTTTAAAGGCATCTGCAAAAAAGTCGAATAAACCAAGGCTTACACCCAAGAACGAAGTCGCGAGAGCAAGATCTGCAAATATAGTCACAAATAATTGCACGTTGTCGTTGTGTGCGATAGAGGAAATGCTAGTTACAAAACCTGGTAGTCCCTCACTTGCCATTAGGCTCTCTTGACCCATAACACCTTGGCTCAGTAATTGCCAAAATACATAGATGATAAGCGGGAGGGAAGCACCAAGCATCATTACTTTACGTAATTGTCGGATATCTACGCCCACATACTTAACGATTGATGGGATTGAGCCATGAAAACCAAAGGAAGTAAAAACTACCGGAATCGCTGCAATTACCAGGCCTTGTTCTACCGGCATATCGATGAGGTGCTGGCCGTGAACATAAGGTGTTAAAATAAAGAACAAACTCGCGAGCACAATAACTTTAATGGTAAATAATAACTGATTGAGCTTATCGACGGTACTTGTGCCTAATGTCACTATGGTCGCTATGATAACAGCAAGCAGTACAGAGCCCAGTTGAGGGGTTATTCCATCGCCCATCATACCAACAAGCTTGGTTTGAAGCTGGGCGCCACCACCTGCGATATAAGCGGCACATAATGCATAAAACAAAAAGACCATTGAAAAGTTAGCGACATACTGCCCCGTTTTACCAAGTAAGTTTTTTGCTAGTGTATTTAATGTTGCGTCTTGATCTGCGTATTGATGTACTTCCAGCATAAGCAATGCAGTATAGGTCATTAGCAACCATGTGATTGCTAATAATGCGATAGCGGTAGAAAAGCCAAGTCCTGCTGATGCAATAGGGAGGGCGAGCATACCTGCGCCAATTGTAGTACCTGCTACAATCAGCATGCTGCCCAAAGTTTTATTCTTTAGCACGTTTTGCCCCTGATTATTATTATCTGGTGAGGCAAGATATAACGAATAGTGAGGAAATGAAACCGTTTTGCTGTTAATGGCTGTTAGACGGGGAATTACGGATACAAAAAAGCCGTATAGGAATACGGCTTTCAAAACAGTGAATATAGTTGCACTGTTTATTTTACTTCTTTACCCGCGGCTTGCTGATCTGCATGGTAGCTAGAGCGTACAAATGGTCCGCAAGCTGCGTGGCTAAAGCCTATCTCGTCAGCATATTCTTTTAGCCCATCAAACTCAACTGGTGGTACGTAGCGTTTGACTGGCAAGTGGTGCTTTGAAGGTTGTAGGTACTGGCCGACGGTAAGCATATCTACGTTATGCTCGCGCAAGTCTCTTAAGACTTCTTCAATTTCAGAGATTTCCTCGCCTAGTCCAACCATCAAGCCAGATTTAGTTCTCACTTCTGGGTGCATTTCTTTAAAGCGGCGTAGTAATTCAAGTGACCACTTATAATCGGCACCCGGACGCGCTAGTTTGTAAAGTCTTGGTGCTGTTTCAAGGTTATGGTTGAATACATCCGGTGGGGTTTCGCTTAAGATTTCAAGCGCTCTATCCATACGACCACGGAAATCAGGTACGAGAATTTCGATTGTAATACCTGGATTGTGCTTACGGATCTCGCGAATACAGTCGGCAAAGTGTTGTGCACCACCGTCGCGCAAGTCATCACGGTCAACAGAGGTAATAACAACGTAGCTTAACTTCATGTCTTTAATCGTAAGCGCAAGCTTTTCCGGCTCTTGTGCATCAGGTTTTAGTGGACGACCATGGGCCACATCACAGAATGGACAGCGGCGAGTACAAATTGCACCTAAAATCATAAAGGTTGCGGTACCGTGATTAAAGCACTCAGACAGGTTAGGGCAAGATGCTTCTTCACAAACAGAGTGTAAACCGTGCTTACGCATTGCTTGTTTAATGCCATCGATACGTTCACTTGATTTTGGCAAACGGATCTTTAACCACTCAGGCTTTCTCAGCATTTCTTCGCGTTCTGTTGGCATGACTTTAACTGGGATCAATGCCATTTTTTCTGCATCGCGGAGCTTTACCCCTGGCTCCATTTTGACTGGTTTACTCATACGTTTTCAAACCCTTCAGTGTATTCGACATGCTCAGCATTAATGCGTTTTAGCATGTGTTTTACCAGACCAGCCCCCGCATCAGCGACGGTTTGAGGTCCATTAATTTCGCTACTTTGCACCATATTCATGCCCGCATAACCACAAGGGTTTATTCGTAAAAATGGGTTAAGGTCCATATTAACGTTGAGTGCGAGACCATGAAACGAGCAGCCACGGCGGACTCTGAGTCCAAGAGATGCTATCTTGCTATCGTTGACGTATACACCCGGTGCATCGGCTTTAGCATAAGCCTCTATCCCATATTCTTTTAGGGAGTCGATAATGCTTTCCTCTAGCCAAGTGACGAGTTCACGTACCCCTATTTTCAATCGCCGTAAGTTGAGCAGAACATAAAGCATTTGTTGCCCTGGACCGTGATAGGTAACTTGACCACCGCGGTCCACTTTTACGACAGGAATATCACCGGGCGCCAAGACATGCTCTTCTTTACCGGCTTGACCTTGTGTAAAAACAGGCTCGTGTTCCACCAGCCAGATTTCATCCGCTGTGGTGTCATCACGCTCATCGGTAAAAGATTGCATTTTGTGCCAAATTGGCTCGTAACTACAAAGGCCGAGTTGGCGCACAATTAACTTACGAGATTCCATAATTAGGGGTCCTTACCAACTACAGGATGTAACGGACGTCTTCGATGCCACCGATCTCGGTATAAATCTGCTCGATATGCTCTTTGCTGGTTACGGTAACGACAAGAGATACGGCTTCATAGGTGCCTTTGCTGCTTGGTTTAACCTTTGGTGCATAATCACCCGGTGCAATAACCTGCAGTTTAGCTAGGATCTGATCCGTCAAATCGACATTTGCAAGGCCCATAATCTTGAATGTAAATGGGCAAGGAAATTCTAAGTATTCATCAAACTTAGTATTTTTAACTGGTTTTACCACGACGGTATCCTTTAAAACTTACTACTTAAGCGCTACATGATGGCCGAAAGCCAAGTTTACAAGAGTGAGTTTTACTTTCAGCATGGCCTGCGCTCACCACTCAATTCGCGTATTCTATCATTTTTAAGACAAAAAAAAACGTCCACGATAAGGACGTCTTTGCTGAGTCATTTTGAAGCTAGCTTTCACCATTGATTACGTCTTTACAATCATCAAAAATTGCCAAAGTAGCTAATAGAAGGAAGCAGTGATTGCTAATTGCTAAACCTTCCGAGTCAAAGAAAAGTCGCAATGCAGTCGTTGTTAATAGTAGTATCAAAAGCGCTGTTTTGTTGTGTTTCAAGGTCTTTACTATGTTTCTTTTAGACTGCTTGGTTCTAGCGCTAATAATTCATACCAGCTGATAAATGATGATACTAACTACGGCAAGATTGATGCCGGTAATAAGCATTGAGGGAGGTGAGAGAGTAACAATACTAACCAATAGCAGAATAAATATTGGAATGTACCCCAAATACTTCATATTGGTTGTTTCCGCTTGGGTATCGTTAAGCTGCGCAGCAAGTTGATAAAGTGCGTCGTACAGAGCAATATAAAAACCAAGATACAATAGTACAGGTTTATTTAAATAATCACTTAGTATGAAGCAGACAATAAATACAGCCATGCTAATGTGGATTTAGATAGGAGATTGTTGCTCGGGGTGTAAAAAGTCAATCAATATTTAACCACTGATTGACTTTTATCTAAATAGGTTATTGCGAGAACTCTAAACTAGTTTAATCAGTCTCAAAAATATTCTCACTAATGATATGGTTTAAGTACTGTATGTAGCAGCTAAAAATAACCATATAATTAGCAGCCAACGCTCCTACGGGTATAGATAGAAAAGGTGTGGTGCACATAACAACAATGAGTAGCAGGTTAACAGAAAGAATAAACCTCGACTTGGTTTTTAACCTCTCCTTTATCGCGTCAATAGCGGACATTTTTCTTATTTTATACACAATTCTTATAACATGGGCTGCTAATAACATAGCGAATGCAATATTAAAAAGTGTGAGTAGTAGGTATTCAAGGTGCAGCCCGGCAATACCTATACAAGCAAACGCTAGCATAAGTAGTAACTGTATCCAGTGCTGTTTACAGTAAGCTATGAGCGTAACTTTTGCACACACTCCTTGTTCTTTTGCCACTACGGATAATAAATCCCAAGCAGGTACAATTAGCGCCATATAAAAACCAATATATAAAAGTAGGCTTGACTTGTATAAAATAGCAGAGAAAAGCAGTAATACTGCAATAGTCAACTTGGCTATTGGTAAGCCTGGTTTTAGATATATACGGTCTATGTAGTTCATAGGAAAGCCTTTAGTGTGTATCACCTATTAGATTAACATCTTTCTACTTCTTCTCATTCATAACAGTCATCATCGATACAAGTCAGAATACTCTGCTGAACAAAACCTCCGAAGAGCTACTGGACCACTGTCATTATTTCCACAGTACACTTCACCATTATTACCACGGTTGTTACCATCATCATTTAAATATCCTTTTATTTATAATTTGGGTTTTGTACCTCAAACTTATTTTGACACGGTGTTTCTAAATCGTAAACTTAAAGTGAGTTTTAGCGGTGTGGTATGTTGAAAAGGGGGCTTAGAATAGAAAGTCTGAATGTCTGCGAAGCTAAGGGAAATAAATAAGTTTTATAAAAAAGATAAGCCAACCGTCTGTCTCGGCTGGCTTATCAGATAAGAAATTATTGCGAGATCTGTAAACGTAGATAGTCATAGATCTTGCTAAAGAATCCACCTTCTTGGATCTCTTCAAGTGTAACTAGCGGGTATTGTGCTACGTCTTCACCTTCAAGCTGTAAGAACAAAGTACCAACTTTAGTGCCTTTCGCTAGTGGTGCTTCGAGTGTTTTATCTAGCTCAAAGTTAGCCTTTAGGTTCTTGCTTTGGCCGCGTGGAATAGTAATTGGGGTGTCTTCCATAATGCCAAGCGATACGGTTTCTTTGTTACCCATCCACACACGCTGATCGGCAAAAGCGTCACCAGCTTGGTATGGAGTAATGGTTTCAAAGAAACGGAAGCCGTAGTTAAGTAGTTTTTTGCTCTCAACTTTACGTGCACGCTCACTTTCTGTGCCCATGACTACTGCAACAAGACGCATATCGTCTTTAACCGCTGAAGTAACTAGGCTGTAGCCTGCATCCGAGGTGTGGCCTGTTTTAATGCCATCCACTTCGAGGCTTGCATCCCAAAGAAGTGAGTTACGGTTATATTGCTTTATGCCGTTGTATGAAAAAGACTTTTTCTTGTACAAAGCGTATTCATCAGGTACATCACGAATAAGCGCCGCCCCGAGTGTTGCCATGTCTCTTGGGGTGGTGTAATGCTCATCAGTATCTAAACCATGGCTGTTAATAAAGTGGGTATTAGTCATCCCCAGTTTTTCAGCATGCGCATTCATCAGATCGGCAAACGCACTTTCGCTGCCAGCAATGTGCTCGGCCATTGCAACACAAGCATCGTTGCCTGATTGAATAATGATCCCATGGTTTAAGTCATCAACACTGACCTGCTTACCTACTTCGATAAACATCACCGACGAACCAGGAAAATTCTTAGCCCACGCTTTTTCACTAATAGTGACTTGATCTGATGGGCTAATGTTACCTGCAGCGATTTCGGTACCAATAACATAGCTGGTCATCATTTTGGTTAAACTTGCTGGCGCTAGTTTAGTATCAGCTTCGCCCTCTGCAATCACTTTTCCAGTTGTGAAGTCCACAAGGAAATAGCCTTTCGCATTGATTTGCGGCGGCGAAGGAATAATTTGTGCGCTGGCACTCATAATAGAGAAAGTGCACACCAGTCCAAGGACTTTTTTAACGATTTTTGGTTTGATAGAAGTCATTATGCTCGCTTTTTTGTTTATCGGCATTCATTGCGGTTATTCTAAAGTTCCTGCTCACTGTAAAGCAAGAAAGCACGACTAAATTGACCTTGTTGTAAGGTTTTTAGTAAAGATTGTGCTTGATTGTCGTCGGTAATAGGGCCGACTCTAAGCTTGTACAGGTTGTTTTCAAACGTGATGGGTGTACCTAACCCTAGCTCTTGTTTTAACTGACCTGCTAATAACTGTATATTCTCAAGTTTACTGCCAGCAGCAACTTGTACATAAGTTAGCCTTGGAGACTCGCGCGATAGAGTAATGGCTTCGACCTTAACGCGCGCTGTACCCTGAAGGTGATAGCCTAGCTTGTAGGCAGCCGCATAAGAGAGGTCGATTAGCCTATCGTCATGGAACGGGCCTCGGTCGTTAATTCTAACGATGGCGGAGCGCCCATTCTCTAGGTTTGTTACTCTGGCAAAGCTAGGCAGTGGCAGCGTTTTATGTGCCGCTGTCATGTCGAACATATTAAAAATTTCACCATTGGAGGTGTGGTAGCCGTGGAATTTTCGGCCATACCACGAGGCAATGCCTTGTTGTTGATACCCATGTTCGTCCGAAATTGGCGTGTAACGTTTTCCAAGAACAGTGTAGGGGCGATTGGCACTGACGCTCTTTTTTTCGTTGGTGACAATGGCATCCTGCATTTCCAGTTCGGTAGGCTCGCGCAGTGGCGCTTTGTCATGACGAATATGATAACGACTACCGCAAGCGCTTAGCATGCTTAACAGGGCAAATACTAAAATCAATTTTGAAATCAGAGTAATACGAACAGTCATTATTTTAACAACATCCTCTTATCTGTTGCGATTGCCATAATAATGCCAAAACCGGCCATTAAGGTCACCATCGATGTGCCACCATAGCTAATTAGGGGCAGAGGTACACCGACTACCGGTAAGAGACCCGAAACCATTCCAATATTTACAAAGACATAAACAAAGAACGTTAAAGTTAGTGCCCCTGCGAGCAGCTTACTGAAAGCGTCTTGTGCTTGCACCGCAATATACAATCCGCGACCAATTATAAAAAGATACAAGCTGAGTAATATGGTGACACCTAACAAGCCAAACTCTTCGCTCAACACCGAGAAGATAAAGTCGGTATGGCGCTCTGGCAAAAATTCTAATTGAGATTGGGTTCCGTGTAGCCAGCCTTTGCCCTCAACACCACCAGAGCCTATTGCAATTTTTGATTGGATGATATGGTAACCAGAGCCCAGCGGGTCGCTTTCTGGATCTAAAAAAGTCAGGACACGTTGTTTTTGATAGGCATGCATTCCGTAATGCCAAAACGCATAGCCACCGGGAACCGCAAGTAATATACCTGAACCGATTAAACGCCAACTTAACCCAGCTAAAAAGAGTGCAAAAATACCAGAACTGGCAATTAAGATAGAAGTACCGAGGTCAGGCTGCTCTTTGATCAGAATAGTTGGCACTAGCACAATCACAAAGCCGATTGTTAAATTTAAAATACTTGGAGGTAAGTGAGAGCGACCTATAAACCAAGCGACCGTCATGGGCACTGCTAGCTTCATTATTTCAGAGGGTTGAAAGCGGGTAACGCCTAAGTCTAACCAGCGCTGAGCCCCTTTACTACTGACACCAAAAAACAGCACAGCAACGAGCATGCCAAGGCCTACGAGATAAACGGGAATAGCCACACGCTTAAGCGTATTTGGAGAGAATTGTGCCATAAATAACATGGCAACTAATGCACCAAACATGCGTGTACCATGACGCATCATCATACCCATGTCTTGCCCACTAGCGCTATAAACAATCGCTAGGCTGCCAACCATCATCGTAATCAAGGCTGCAAATAATGGTAGGTCGATATGAACTTTTTCAAAGAGTGAACGTGGCTTACTCAGCGGACTCATTGCTGTTGCTCCTTCTCAAGCGGGTAGGCTGAAAAGTAATAATCCATCACTTGTCTTGCCATTGGCGCTGCGATTGCACTACCGCCACCTTGGTTTTCCACGACTACAGTAATAACAATTTGCGGATCATCAAAAGGCGCAAAACCCACGTAAATACCATTGTCTCTGTGTTTTTCTTTTAGCTTCTTGGCATCATACTTTTCGCCCTGAGCAATGCTAATAACTTGCGCGGTTCCCGTTTTACCAGCGTGATCATAAGTTACGCCCTTAAACGCATTTTTTGCGGTACCTATTTTTACCGTATTGTGCATGGCTTTTAATGCAATATCCCAGTGATAAGGGTTTTTTAGCACGACAGGTGGCTTTTCTTCCGTAAATAACTGCTCCACTTCAGTATCTTGCTTAGAGATTTGTACTAAGTGTGGCTGCCTATGTATGCCTTTATTGACCAAAATGCTCAGCGAGTTTGCTATTTGCATTGGAGTGGCAGTCCAGTAACCTTGGCCTATCCCTACGGAAATAGTATCCCCAGGATACCAAGCCTCTTTAAAACGAGCTCTTTTCCACTCAACGGATGGTAAAATAGCAGAGGTTTCTTCGTGAATATCGATACCCGAAAGCTCACCAAAGCCAAACTGGTTCATAAAGTCGCTAATTTTGGTTATGCCGAGTTTATATGCGGTTTCGTAAAAGTAGGTATCGCAAGACTGCTCAATAGCTTTATACACATCAACATGCTCATGGCCCCAAGGGCGCCAGTCACGCCATTTATGTTTTACATTTGGAATTTGAAAAAAGCCGGGATCCCAAATTTTGGTTGTTTCGGTGACAACACCTTCTTCCAGCGCAAGTACTGCAAGGTGAGGTTTTACCGTGGAAGCAGGCGCATAACGGCCCTGAGTTGCACGGTTTATCAGTGGCCTGTCAGGGTTAAGTAAGGCGCGGTAATCTTTGCCACTGATCCCATGGACAAAAAGGTTTGGGTCGTAACTTGGATTAGAATAGAGCGCTAAAATCCCCCCGTCGCGCGGATCCATAACGATGATTGCGCCTCGGGTGTCTTTAAGTACGTGTTGTACGATTTGTTGCAAACCGATATCAAGCGTTAGCACCAAGTCTTTACCTGGTTGCGGTGTTTCCATGCTCAGCGTGCGAATAATACGACCACGGTTATTCACCTCGACGCGACGAGAGCCAACAATGCCATGTAGCTGTTCTTCATAAAACTTTTCGACACCGAGTTTACCGATATCATGGGTGGCACGATAGTTGGTGTCCTTGCCCTCAAGCTCTAAATCATAGAGCTCCTCTTTATTGAGTTTTGCTACATAGCCAAGGGCATGAGTGAGGGTATCGCCATAAGGATAATAACGGGACAATCGAGCTTCAACGCTAAAGCCGGGCAAGCGGTGTTGGTTAACCGACAAAATCGCCACTTCTTCTTCATTCAAACGGCCCTTTAGTACTTGGCTTTTGAAGCGGCGGTTATGCTTGATTTCCTTTTTGAAATCTTCTACTTCTTGCTCAGAAATTTCGATGAGTTGACGCACAGAAGCTAATGAAGCTTCGAGATCTTCGACATCTTCTGGGATCACTTCAAGGTTGTAAACAGGGCGGTTTTCGGCGAGCAAGACACCATTTCGGTCGTAAATCAGACCACGATTAGGGGCGACAGGAATGACTTTTATACGGTTATCGTTAGAGCGGGTGCGATAGGTTTCATGTTCAGTCACCTGAAGCGTATAGACATTGTGAAACAAGATCCCAACAATAATAACGACAAAAACAAAGCCGACAAAGGCCCGTCTCGCAAAGAGGTTCGCCTCGGCAGAATGATCCCTAATCGTCGGCCGCTTTTTTATCATTATTATTCTCTGTGGTAAGGATGATTGTTATTTAAACTCCAGCCGCGATACAAGCTCTCGGCAACCACTATACGCACCAAAGGGTGGGGTAGGGTTAAGTTTGATAATGACCACTTTTGTTCGGCCGCAGCAATACATTCTGGCGCAAGCCCTTCAGGGCCGCCAATCAGTAAGCTGACATCGCGACCGTCCAGCTGCCACTTTTCCATATTGCTCGCAAGTTGGTGTGTATCCCATGGCTTGCCAGTCACTTCTAAGGTTACGATCCGATTGCCTTTTGGGATAGCGGCTAAGGTTTTTTCACCTTCTTGTTGCAAAATGCGTTTAATATCTGCGTTTTTCCCTCGTTTGCCCGCGCTAATTTCAATTAACTCCAGTGGCATATCTTTGGGAAAGCGTCTTTGATATTCGGTGAAGCCAGTTTCAACCCACTTCGGCATTTTGGTACCTACTGCAATGAGTTGGATCTTCACATTAGCCCCACAGCTTTTCTAGGTCATAAAAGTCGCGGGTTTGATCTTGCATCACGTGTATAACAACGTCGCCCAAATCAACCAATACCCACTCTCCAATGTCTTGACCTTCTTGGCCAATTGGTGTTTCTCCAGCATGACGTGCTTCTTTTGCAACATGATCGGCAATCGATTGTACATGGCGTTTTGAGGTGCCTGTACAGATCACTAAGTAGTCGGTGATTGAAGAAGTTTCGCGAACGTCGAGCTTAACAATATCACGCGCTTTCATATCATCTACTTTGTCTAGCGCGAAATCTAATAACTGTTGTGAATCCAAGTTTTTGTCTCTGTATTTCAAATAATCGGCGATTTTAGCATGCTTTATGGGGTTGATCAGCATACAAGCCATGGCTATTTATATAATCTATGACCGAAGCGGGCAGCCAATGTTCCAAATATTCTTTATCTTGCTGCGCAATTGCAGCCCTAATTGTACTCGATGCAATGTCTTTTTGCTCACCGTGAAGGAAATAGCAATGTCCTGCGTTGGTGGTTTGGAGCTTATCTGAGTTATCTGTGGCTGCTTTGGCTAAATAAGCCGAGACTTTAGCATCTGGCGAGCAATGTTCTTTTGGGCGTTGATACACCACAAGATGACACAGCTTTGTGATTTCTTGCCATTGATACCAAGTGTGCAGACTATTAAACGAGTCCATACCCATTAAAAATAAAATCGGTTGGTCCTGATATTCTTTACGCAGCTCTTGCAGTGTTAGCAGGCTGTAAGAGGGTCCTTGTCGGTCAAGTTCACGTCTATCAATAACTAGTTTTTGTTGCCCTGATAGCAAATTTGCAAGCATCGCCAGGCGATGCTCGTCACTGATGCTGGGCTTTTGTTTATGAACCGGTATGGCACAAGGTAAAAACTTTAACTCAGCCAGATTTAGCTCATCGACGCAGCGTATTGCCATATTTAAATGGCCTAAATGCGGAGGATCGAAAGTACCACCAAACAAAGCAATCATACATGCTCACTTTGGCTAATTGGCAACGGCATTGTGATGGGGGTGGCAAAGGCCAGCGCGATGTGTGCTAGAGCTTGATATGGTGCAGTGAGCCTTGCTTCTTTATATGCGGTATCGAAGTCAGCCATCATACAGAGCAACTGTTTCATTTGCTCTAGTGTTAACCTGTCTAACGCTTGCTGCGTGATGGTTTGCTGATTCTTCCAGACATTATGCTTTTTATAGGCATCCGCAAGTGTAGTACCAGTTTGCCACAAGGTTTTAACACCCAGTAGGGTGCGAGCTTGGTTTTGCAAGGTCCAGAGAATACTCGCGGGCTCTACATTATCGCTGGCGAGCTTGTTCAATACTTTGATAATTTGCTTAGGGTTGCCAGTTAATAATCCGGTATTTAAATCAAAGATATCGAACTTAGATTGATTTAATAAGCCGCTCAGCAATTGCTGTTCATCAACCGGGTTTTTACCAAATAGTAAAGAGAGCTTTTCGAGCTCCTGATGCGTTGCAAGCAAGTTGCCCTCTGTGGCGACGAGCAGGGCGCGCTTGCTTTGTGGTGAGACAGAAAGCTTCAGCCGCTTACATTCATCATCAAACCAACGTTCAAGATGACGGCCTGTTAATGCGTAGCAAGGGATAAATAGGCCTTTAGGCTCTAATGCTTTGAACCAAGCAGTACGTTGAATGTCTTGACCCGCGCCTAGCCCTTTAAAAATAACAACGACATCAGGATTGACTTGTTCGGCCAAAGACTTTAAAACCGCAACACCTTGGGTAGGAACTTTTTGCTCATTAAAGTCAAACTCGATGAGCGTACGCGCACTGAACAAAGACATACTATTGTACTGCGCACTGAGCTCTTGCCAGTCAAATCCCGGAAGTAGAGCAAACTTAATGACTTCATCAAAGCCTTGCTGCTTAGCTGCTGTTCGTATTGCAAGTACACATTCGCCTTGTTGAAAGGGTTCCTCACCAAAGACTAGATAAAAAGGCGCAAGCCCCTTATTCAGGTAATTGGAGAGTTGATTGGCATAACAACGCATTACAGTTGCGACAACTCTCGAATAATACGTTGGCTTGCAAGGCGGCGCATTTCAGTGAGGATCAGCTCAAGCTCTTTTGCCTTTGCTAGCGCGTTGTCAGGATCGTCCTGATAGTTGCGATACAGCTCGAACATTTGTTTAACGGGTTCTTGGCCCGGACGACTCAATCGATAAGACACGCGATAAGCTAGTTCATACTGAGCAACCTGACCATTTTTGAACAAACTGAGTGTTTGACGTTCAAGTGAGTCATTGTACAAGTACAACTCGGCAGCTTGTTTGGTATTTTTTGGTGTAAGGGATACCTGAGCACGCTGAAGATCGGACTGTAATTGTTCAAACAAGGCTGAGCGCTTGTCATCACCGCTTAAGGTGATCTCTTTCAGATCGTCAGGGAGGTAAGAGGCTTGCTTGAGGTGAAAACCGCAGCTCGCCACGAAGAAGCAAGCTAGCAAAACTGCTAGCTTGCTGGTGTGCCAAAATAGGCTACGCATCTTAGTTTGCAACCACATTAAGTAGTTTACCAGGAACATAGATCACCTTACGAATGGTCTTGCCGTCAGTAAACTTAGTGACGTTTTCTTCGCTAAATGCAATCGCTTCAACTTGCTCTTGCGTTGCATCTGCCGCTACGGTGATTTTAGAGCGCAGTTTACCGTTTACTTGCACCACGATAAGCTTTTCATCTTCAACTAGTGCGCTTTGGTCGACGATAGGCCATGCCGCATCAAGAATGTCACCAGCCTTGCCAAGCTCAGTCCACAGCTCGTGACACATGTGTGGTGTGATAGGCGCAAGCATGATCACCATAGCTTCTAGTGCTTCGTTTGCTAGTGCAATGTCTTGCTCATCACTAAGTGGCGCTTTGATAAGCTTGTTTGAAAGCTCCATCACTGCCGCAATTGCCGTATTAAACGTTTGGCGACGTTCGATATCGTCTGTCACCTTTGCAATGGCTTTGTGGATGTCGCGACGTAGCGTCTTTTGCGCTGCATTTAGTTTGCTTAAATCAAGCTGGGCAGTGCCTGCTTGCTTTACGTCAACCGCGTATTTCCAAATACGACGAAGGAAACGGTGCGCACCTTCAACGCCTGAGTCAGACCATTCCAGCGTTTGCTCTGGTGGAGCCGTAAACATCATGAATAAGCGAACTGTGTCAGCGCCGTATTGCTTGATAACCGTTTGTGGATCAATACCATTGTTCTTCGACTTAGACATTTTGCTCATGCCAGCAGAGAATACCGGCTCGCCGTCTTCTTTATGCCACGCTTTAGTGATGCGGCCTTTGTCGTCAGTCTCAGTTAATACGTCAGTTGGTGCGATCCAAATATCGCCGCCTTTCTCGTCTTTACGGTAGTAAGTATCCGCAAGTACCATGCCTTGACACAGTAGACGCTCAAATGGCTCATCAGAGTTCACTAAACCGAAATCACGTAGCAACTTGTGGAAGAAACGTGAGTACAACAAGTGCAAGATAGCATGCTCAATACCACCAATATATTGATTTACTGGTAGCCAGTAGTTTGCTGCACCTGGTTCAAGCATACCTTCATCATAGCGTGGGCTACAGTAACGTGCATAGTACCAAGATGATTCCATAAAGGTGTCGAATGTATCGGTTTCGTGGAATACCGCCTCACCATTTATTGTTGCTTTTGCCCATTCTGGATCTGCTTTAATCGGTGAAGTTACTCCATTCATGACTACGTCTTCAGGTAGACGAACAGGGAGCATGTCTTCAGGTGCTGCAAGCTCAGAACCATCTTCTTTATTTAACATTGGGATTGGCGAACCCCAGTAACGCTGGCGGCTTACACCCCAATCACGAAGACGGAAGTTTACTTTACGTTTACCCACGCCAAGTGATTCTAGTTTAGTTGCGATGGCGTTAAATGCGCCTTCAAAGTCTAGTCCATCGAACTCGCCAGAGTTGATAAGCGTGCCTTTTTCGGTAAACGCTGCTTCAGCCAGATTGGCTTCTACTTCTGCGTCGGCTAGAGGCTGAATAACTTGTTTGATCTCAAGGCCATAAGCGGTTGCAAACTCATAGTCACGTTGGTCGTGACCTGGTACTGCCATCACGGCACCTGAGCCGTAATCCATCAGTACAAAGTTAGCTACCCAAATTGGCACCTCTTGTCCTGTGAGTGGGTGGATAGCAGTAAAGCCTGTCGCGATGCCTTTTTTCTCCATCGTTGCCATATCCGCTTCGGCAACTTTGGTGTTCTTGCACTCTTCAACAAAGCGAGAGATTGCTTCGCTGTTTTTCGCCGCTTCTTGAGCGATCGGATGACCTGCCGCCACTGCCACATAAGTCACACCCATAAAGGTATCAGGGCGGGTGGTGTATACGGTGAAGCTTTCGTCGTTGTCGGCACGTTTAAAGTCGATTTCAACGCCTTCTGAGCGGCCAATCCAGTTACGCTGCATGGTTTTAACTTGCTCAGGCCAGTGCTCAAGCTTGTCTAAGTCATCCAGCAACTCTTGTGCATAATCGGTGATCTTAATGAACCACTGTGGAATTTCTTTTTGCTCTACAATGGCACCTGAACGCCAACCACGGCCGTCAATAACTTGCTCATTTGCCAGTACCGTTTGGTCAACTGGATCCCAGTTTACCGTTGACATCTTTTTGTATACTAAGCCTTTTTCGTAAAGCTTAGTGAAGAACCACTGTTCCCACTTATAATATTCTGGGTGACAAGTCGCAATTTCACGATCCCAGTCGTAACCAAAACCAAGTAACTTAAGCTGGTTGCGCATGTAGTCGATATTTTCGTAGGTCCATTTAGCCGGTGCGGTATTATTTTTAATTGCCGCATTTTCAGCTGGAAGACCAAACGCATCCCAACCCATAGGTTGCATAACGTTTTTGCCTTGTAGGCGTTGGAAACGAGAAACCACATCACCAATGGTATAGTTACGTACGTGACCCATGTGGAGTCGACCACTTGGATATGGGAACATTGAGAGACAGTAATACTTCTCTTTACTTTCGTCTTCGACAACTTTGAAGGTATTGTTTTCTTCCCAGTACGACTGTACTTTGGCTTCGATATCTTGCGGGTTATATTGCTCTTGCATCTAGGTTTCCAAACATCTGGCAAAATTAATAGAAAATTGCTCGATAGCATACCCGAAATTAGCCAGCAATCACAGCACCTAAAGTGGAATTATTTTAGTTGATTGCTGTGCACTAAAGAGCGTGTCGAAGTAGAGCTAAACTACGCGAAGACCAGCAACGGCAAAAGGGTAAATTTTGTGCTGTTGCAAGTAAGAGTTGTTATCACTTACTATTGCTGAATATCGAAAGAAGTTTGAGAGTTCCCTTGATAAAATTGTGGTTACGCCGTGCTCACCTCGTAATGGCGCTGGTATCTGGTGCGTTTATTATCTGCTTAAGCTTAACAGGGGCGCTGCTTATATATGCTAAAGATATTCAATATCTTGCTCAGCCTAAGTTGTGGCGAGTTGAGCCGCAGTCTGAACCTCTTGGGGTAGAGCAAATAGTCAACTCGGTTGAATCAACGACCGCTGAAAAAGTTTCACTATTCATGCCTGAGCAGCAGCCGGATTTGGCGTGGCAACTGAAGTTGTCTAGCGGTGATTATGTTAGCGTTAATCCCTACAGTGGCGAGGTCCTTTATCGCTACGAGTATTACTCTACGCTTTACGGCTTTACGATGGCACTACACCGTTGGTTGTTGTTTGAAGATGCTGACAACAAAAAGCCGCTTAGAGATTGGGTATCTATTTGTGCACTTGTACTCATTATTGAGTTAGTGCTGGGTTTTTATCTTTGGGTAAAGCCTAAAAATCGCTTAAAACGGCTAGTGATAAAGCCAAAAGCTAAGCTAAGAGTCCTGCTTTATCAGTTACACACCGTATTGGGTGTATATTTGCTCTTACCAATACTGCTCATTGCCTTCAGTGGTATGGCGTTTAACTGGCAGTCGCAAACTAAGGCTGTGGTTGAGTGGTTGAGCTTTGACGAGGTCGAAGCAAGGCCAAAGCCACCCACTATTGCGGTTGACTTTCACGGCTTACCCTATGATTTAAATAGCGCTACAAAGCGTGCGGAAACCACCTTTCCAGATAGTCAGCTGTTCCGTATTTATATCCCTGACAAAGTGTCCGACAGCGTCGCTTTTCGAGTTCAAAACCCGGGCGAAAGTCATGCCTATAGCTGGGTTTGGGTAAATCCCTATAACAGTGAGGTGGTAGCGCAATATGATGCATCAAAAGCAGGAGTCGCTACACAAATCTGGAACTTTAAGTACAAGTTTCATATTGGTGATTTTGCTGGCCCCATTGTGCAATTTGCTTGGTTAATGCTTGCCTTAGCTCCGACCTTGTTCACGGTATCTGGCCTGTATTTTTGGTTACAACGTCATCGTGGGAGGAGGTAATTAACTTCAGTCTAAGTTATTGTTATGTAGATATAATTGCAAAAAGTGGTGCGGAGTAGAATAATTTTCCAGTAAAAGATAATGCAAACCATTCACATTCATCTTGTTTTTACTGAGGTTTGGCAATATTATATTGCCGCTTTTTACATCATTATTATTCTAAATCCAGCAAGGATAACCATGTTAAAAACTACTCTCAGTATGGTAGCGTTGGCTGTTAGCGCAGCAGCCATTGCAGACGATACCAATGTTAAAGATCTTCAAGCCGCAGATATGGAGCATATCGTGGTCTCGGGCAGCCGTGTGTTTGAAAGCATTGATGAAGTGCCTGCCTCCATTACGATTATTAATCAAAAACAAATTGAAGATCATTTAAAAGTAAATCCAGAACTACAAAGCTTGTTATCTCAAATTGTTCCTGGTCTTGCTCCGGATACGGGGAGTTCGAGTAATACTGGGCAATCGTTGCGTGGACGTGCGCCTCTGGTGATGATTGATGGTGTACCTCAGTCTACACCACTGCGAAATGGTTCGTTGGGTGTAAAAACACTCGATCCAAGTGCCATCGCCCGTATAGAAGTGATCAAAGGGGCAACCTCAATTTATGGTAATGGTGCTTCAGGCGGGATCATTAACTACATCACCAAGCAGGCCAAAAGCGATGGCAAACCAGAAGGTGAAATTAGTCTATCTAGCCGTTTTAGTGCAGTAAAGCTTGCAGAGAGCGCTGGTGCTCGAATTGCGGGCGCGATTAATGGCCGTGTTGACCAATTTAGTTATTTAGTCACAGCAAGCTATGAAGAAAATGGTGTTCAGCGTGATGCTGAAGGTGATATTCTGGGTTTACAGTATGGTCTGTCGGATACCGTGACAGAAAACTACTTTACTAAGCTTGGCTATGACTTTGACGAAGACAAGCAACTGCAATTTAGCTATAACTTCTACAGTTCACAGCAAAAAACTGACCTAGGTGATGTGTTTGGCAACATCAATTTAGGTGAAAAATCTTACGCTATTCACGTGCCACCAGCTCAGCAGAAACAAGGTAAGCCACAAGGGCCTGAAGGCAACGAGAATATTACAGTCAAGTACACCGATTTTGAGATCTTTGCTAATACACAAATGACGCTTGATGCGTATATGCAAGACATTGAGAACGTGTTCTTCTTCTCGCCAAGTTTAGCAAACCCTGATGAAGGGTACACTGGCGGTCAATCTATCATCCGCTCTGAAAAAAAGGGCGCGCGTGCGACATTTAATACTTTGGTTGATTTTGACAGTGTCCAAGCTACCTTCATTTATGGTGTCGATGCGCTGAATGATGTGACTTCACAGCCACTTGTTGATGGTCGTATTTGGGTGCCAGAAATGGACATGGAAAGCATCGCAGGTTACCTACAGACCAAGTGGATTGTTGCCGATGACCTAGTGTTAAAAGCGGGAGTGAGGCAAGAAAGTATTGATCTTGCGGTAGCTGATTACCAAACACTAAAACTTTGCCGTTCAGCGGATCAGTGCTCTGTGCCACTTAACGTGAAAGGCGACACCATTGATTATGACGCCACAACGTACAATGTGGGTATTAAATATAACGCAAATGAGAAGTTTAGCCCATTCGCTAGTTACTCGCAGGGCTCTGATATCTCCGATATTGGCCGTCTGCTGCGTAGTGCAACGGTAGAAGACATTGGCCAAATTCAAACGGAAGCGTCAATTGTTGATAACTACGAAATTGGTTTTAACTCTCAATTTGAGACGCTACGATTTGAATTTGCGGCATATAGAAGTACATCTGAGTTTGGCACAACGAATAAATTCAATGAAGTAACCGGAGTTTATGAGCCTGTTCGAGCACCACAAAAAATATGGGGCTATGAGGCACTTGTCGATTACAAGATCAACGACACGCTAAAACTCATTGCGACATATAGTTATGTAGAAGGTAAAGATACTGAAGCGGATACGTACCTTGGCTCAAGACAAATTAGTCCACCAAAGCTTACGGCAAACCTAAACTGGCAGCCAGTTGATGCGTTATCTATGACGTTAAGCTGGTTACATGTGGGTGACCGTAAACGTTTTGAGCGGAACGATAAAGGCAACTATGTTGGTGATCAAGGTCCAATTGACAGCTATAACGTGGTTAACTTTAGTGGTCAATATCAATTCGGGCAAAGCTGGCAAGCGTTTGTTGGTATTGAAAACTTATTTAACTCAGACTACTTCCCAGCTCGCGCACAAGCCTATACGTACGGTGGATATAACATTAAAGGCCTTGGTACAACAGCAACCGTTGGTGTGAAGTATCGCTTCTAAGGTAATAGCAATGACTTTTGGCTTCATAATCTGAAGCCAAATGGGTTTGCTGAGTACCAAGTTCAGCAAACCCTAATACAATGAATGGTATATCTGGTCTACACTTAACCTATTGGCGAAACAGGAGTGTAGCAATGGCGGATTATCAAAAATGGCTGGATCAATTTTCCGATTGGCTCAAAGACGTCAAAGAACATGAAATTGACGATTTATCTAAGCGATTCTGGGAAGTGCAAAGCGCACTGAAAGACTACACCAAACAAACCTATGATGATTATAGTTACTATCTAAAACGTGACTTGGAACACCTTCTCGAAAACAAATCCTTCTATGATGAAGCGGCTTGGAGTGAGCTCAAAGCCAACATCTTATTCGAAATATCCCAATTAGAAGATAGAACTCAACTTGAGTGGTCCGCACTTTTAAAGGATTTTGAACATCAAGGCATTTATAAAGAAGGTGAATGGATAGCTTTGGGACAATTAGTGTGTAAGAATTGTGGCTATAAATTAGATGTTTATTATGCCATCAAGATCCCAGCTTGCAGCGAGTGCGGGCATGGGGAATATACTAGAAAAACATTAGCGCCCTAAAGTGTGGGCGCTCAGCTTGGGAGTACCAAGCTGAGTAGACTAACGTATGCGAATAATACAAAGAAGTTAGAATGACCAAATCTAAATTGTCGTCTGAAAAAGCACTGCCTGCGAGCCTGCTCGCGCCATCAGTTTCGTTGACTCACATAGAAAATTGTATCCAAAACCCTTACCCTGAAGCGCTACCGTTTATTGGCCAGCAGCGTGCTCAAACCGCGCTAGATTTTGCCTTGGGAATGGAGCTACCCGGTTATAATGTCTATGTCATGGGAGAAGCGGCGCTGGGTCGTTTTACCATGGTAAAAGACAAGCTCGAGGCGCACAGTAAAACTAAGCCAACGCCCAAAGAATGGTTGTACGTTAATAACTATGACGACCATCGTGAGCCTATCGCGCTATTTATGCAAGCGGGTGAAAGTAAGCAGCTTGAGGCTGATATTGACGCCTTTATCGATGAGATCTTAGATACTTTTCCTGCAGCTTTTGACAATCCGGGTTATCAACGCAAGAAAAAGTCGCTAGATAAAGAGTTCGAACAAAAATACGACGCTGCGATCACCGCTGTTGAGCAGCAAGCTATGAATATGAGCGTTGCACTGATAGAAGATACGGGAACGGTTGGTTTCGCTCCTGTGGTTGACGGTAAGCAACTTAGTGATACGGAGTTTTCAGCACTAGACGAGCATGTTCAGGCACACTTTTTAACGGCAATTGAGACATTAGAAGATGCCCTCATTGAGTCACTTATTGAGCTGCCAAGATGGAAGCGCGAATCCTCTGAGCGTTTGCGTAATCTTAAAAAAACCACCATCGAAATGGCGACCAAACCGCTATTAAAAGCACTTGAGCATAAGTATGCCGCACACATTGGCGTGCTGCGTTATCTTAAAGATCTCAAGGTTGAAATTGTCGATGCGGTATTAGATTGGCTAGACGACGATAGTAGCAGCGACGAAAACAAAGACGACTTTGATTCAAAGGGAATGCTCACGGACTTTTTTGCGCCCAATATTCTGGTTGAGTTTAAAGAAGACGATCCTGCGCCTGTGGTGTACGAGCCAAATCCGACCTTTGGTAATATCTTTGGTAAGGTGGAATATGCAACCTCCCAAGGTAATTTGATCACTAGCTATCGCTCTATTCAAGCCGGTGCATTGCACCGCGCCAATGGCGGCTATCTGATCATGGATGCAGAAAAAGTTATGGCTAACGCGCAAGTGTGGGATGGCCTTAAACTGTCGCTGAAAACCCACCAAATTAAAAATGACCTACCGTATCAAGACAATTCGGTAGGTAGCAGCTTTACCTTAAAGCCGCAGTTAATACCGTTAGATGTCAAAATTATTCTTTTGGGTTCAAGAGACCTGTATTACACCATAGGTGAATACGATGAAGAGTTTGCAGAGCTATTTAGAGTGCTGGCTGATTTTGATTACTATTTACCAAGCTCGGACAAAATGCAGTATCAATTTATCACTAAGGTGATGGAATACTGTAATGATACCTTGAAGATTGAGCTTAGCTCAGCGGCGCTGGCACGTATGCTTAAATTTAGCTATCGCCAAGCGGAGCACCACAGTAAGCTCTCGGCGCGCTTTGCCGATGTTTTGGAGCTGGTGGCGGAAGCCAGTTTTTATGCCAAGCAAGATGGCGTAAACCAAATTGCCGCTAATCACATCGATGAGGCGATAGCTGGAAAAGAATATCGAACAGGACAGTTAAGCGAAAACATGCTCAGCGATATTCAAGAAGGGCATACCTTGATTGCAACCGAAGGCACCGCAATTGGTAAGGTAAATGGCCTGACGGTACTGCATATTGGTGACACCGCATTTGGTACGCCTGCGCGTATTACCTCTACGGTATACGCGGGTGCTGACGGGGTGATTGACGTTGAACGTGAGGTAGACTTAGGTAAGTCAATTCACTCAAAAGGCGTGATGCTGCTTACGGGTTACCTAGGTAACAAGTATGCGCAAGACTTTAGCCTGACACTTAGCGCAAATATCGCCATTGAACAAAATTATGGTTTTATTGACGGTGATAGCGCATCACTTGCAGAGCTTTGTGCACTGCTATCGGCTGTGACGCAACTGCCCGTGGATCAATCATTAGCGCTCACCGGCTCAATTAACCAACACGGTGAAGTACAAGCCATTGGTGGTGTAAACGAAAAAATCGAAGGCTTCTTTAAACTCTGCAAAATGCGAGGTCTCACAGGTAAGCAAGGGGTGATCGTCCCTGAATCTAACAAGGTCAACTTAGTGTTAGATGATGAAGTGATTGCAGCTGTTGAAAAAGGCTTATTCCATGTCTATGCCGTTGCTACAGTAGATGAAGCGCTTAGCTTGTTAATGGATAGACCAGCAGGAGAGCTTAGCGATGAAGGCTATCCTGAAAACAGTATCAATGCAGTTGCAATGGCGAAACTTGAGCGTATTGCAAAAGTAGTAAACGGCGATGACGACAAAGGAGAAGAAAACCATGACGACAACTAATATTATCCTCGTTATTGTTGCACTGGTGATTGCGGTGGTGTTTTTTCGTGGTGGTCAGAAACAAAAGCAGCTTGCGCAGTTTAATCGAATTCAAGCAGCTGACTTTTTGAAAGAAAACGAAAAGCGCACAGAGGTACATAAAACTGACTCAGGTCTCCAGTACGAAATAATCACTCAAACTGACGGTGGCAAACAGCCAAATGCAACGAGCAAAGTTAAAGTGCATTATCACGGCACTTTACTTGATGGCTCCGTATTCGACAGCTCAGTATTGCGTGACCAACCCATCAGCTTTGGACTTAATCAAGTGATCCCTGGTTGGACCGAAGGCGTGCAGTTGATGAGCGAAGGGGATAAATACCGCTTTTGGATTGGTCCAGACTTAGGCTATGGTGACCGTGCTGCAGGTAAAATCGAACCGGGTTCGTTATTAGTGTTTGAAGTTGAGCTGCTCGCGGTAGAGTGATCGGTGTTATAGTTGTGCAAGGCGCTACATCATGTAGGTTGAATAAGGGTAGCGCCATAGGTTGTTTATAGGACAACAACCTAGATAAATCTACAATAAATACAGCCAACTACTTCTTTTTATTTTCTGTATAGCGACTAAGTAGCATATTGGCGACTTGTTGCTTTACAGCCCGTTTGTCGTTAGGGTCAACGCCAAAACGTTCTGCTAATAGTACGATTTCATCATCGGTTAGATTGAAGGATAAGCGTTGCCGAGTTTTCTTCGATTTAACTTCTAAATCAAGGATCTTTCTGATCATATCGGATGGTGTTAGCTCTTCGTCTATTGCCTGTTTTTTAATGCTTTTTTGTACTTCAGTGGTTAAATCGAAGGCCATTTGTGTGGCCCTCAATGCGACTTCTTGACGTTTCCACTTGTCTTCTCTTGTGGTCACGAGTTCGCTCCAGGGAATAGGTCGACAATATCGCTCAGTGGTCGGCACATGGTTAGTGACACGTCAGTTTCTCCCCCATCCCAGATTTCGATATTGATAGCGAATTTTTCGTCAGGACTAAGTAACTCGATAACTTCACATACTTCGCCACTTTCATCTTGATAGCGTGGCAAGGTGCGACCGCGATAATCGCTATCGTAGAAGTAGCAAATGTAGGGCGCTTCACTTTGTTGATAGCTTTTACCTAAAAATCGCTCGAAAGCCTCCGGAGTGGCCTGCGCGTCGATGTGGGTCAGTGCTTCTTCATCGAAAATACGCGCAAATTCATCAAGTGTAAAAATAGCATCGACGTCTTCTCTTTGGATTTTGATAGAGAAGTTAGCGTATTCCTCACCGTCACTTTGTTCAATTTGCAAAAAAGTAATGTTACCTGAATCACTTTCGAGAACAAATTCATATGCAGCGCTGCGTTCAAATTGGTAAGTTTGTACGCCAACCACTTTGAGGGTTTGTCCCTTGAGCCAGCTAGGATAAGCGAACGAATCAATGATGGTGAGCATATCCCCAACTTTCAGATCTTTTGCATGAGTAAGCTGTCGCTCAGGAGTTTTTTTTGATTTAAAAAAGCCAAACATAATGCACCTACATAATCAAAAAGGGTAAAAAGGAGGCGAGGCCTCCTTTTTCTAATCAGTAAATATTAGTTGCTTTGTTTAGCTCTAATACGTTCAAGAATATCATTACTCTTTTGCGTAGAGCCAATTCCAGCTTCTGCCATTTTAGCTTTTAGATCTGCGCCCGTTGCAGCGGCTTCAAGCTCTTTTGCCGCAGCCAGTTGATCTTGCCTATCTTGCTGGCGTTGCTTGATACGCTCAAGCGACTGGCGAGCATTTACCATAGATGACGCATTGGTATTTAGCGTGCTGTTTACTGCCATGGTTGCTTTTTGAACGCTGTCTGTGGTTTTTACCATTGTCAGCTGGCGTTGGTTTTCTTTAATCGTTTTTTCAGCTTCTTTGATCTGCTGTTTTAACAGGATCACATGTTTACTAAAGCCGTCTAGCACTTGCTGATGCTCTGCGCGCTCAACTTCAAATTCACCGATTTTCTCTGCGATTTCTACCGCTAAAGCTTCGTTACCTTTTTCGAGCGCTTGTCCTGCATAGTTTTCATGCTCGATAATGCTTTCGTCAAGTGCAGCTAATTTGCGTTTTGTCTGCATCTCTTTCGCCATTACTTCTGTTAAGCTCTTTTTGGCTTTAGCTAATGCGTTTTGTGCGTCAGCAATTTCTTGCTCAAAAATACGAATGCCATTTGCATCAACAATTGACTCACCAACTTCTCTAGCGCCACCACGAACAGCAGTAAATAATTTCTTTAAAATACTCATTTCACAACTCCAATATTACTCATTCAAATACACAGTCACGGCTTCCAATGCTTCGATTGCATTGTCCGCGAGGGTGACCAGTTCGTGCGTGATCTCATCAATTGAGGAGGAAACGGCTAGAGCACCAAATATCGCATACTGCTCATCAATTTTAGCAAACGCACTCAGCGGGATCGGCACATTCAGTTTTAATAGTGCTTCATTTAACTCGTTTAGCAGTTCAGGCTTTACCTCGTTCTCTTTAAATAGGTAACTAATGCATACAAGTTGTTCTTCAGTCTGAGTCACAAAAATTGGTAATTCGTCATTTCCGTCAACAATCACTTGCAATACATCTTGCTCGCCTTCATTGGCGATTAAGAATGATTCGAAGTTAGCACCTTCTGTTTCAAATGATGCTAATTTGATTGATAGTTCATTTAATTCCATCTTCATTTACCTTTTTTGTTTTGACATATTATGTCTGAGTTAAGAGTTGCACGTAAGACATAATATGTCAATGGCCGTGCGCTAATTTTTATACAACTCATCTTCTGTTTGCCATGCTTGGCGATAATAATCGTATAATCTTCCCGTTCCTAACTGGTTGACTTCAATATCTTTTGCTCCATCAAAAAAGCGATTTGGGAAAGCGAAAGTAGCAAGTAAATACTCTTTATTTATCCAGTTACTTGGGACAGGTAAAGACTCGACCGACCTGATCCTAGCACTTGCCGGTTGTCCAGCTCTCGTAGCGATTGTCCAACCCCATTGGCCAAATGAGGGAATATTCTGCTGATATTGCTCAACATGCGTAAACCCGGCATGCTTTACCGTTTTAGCTATGCTAATAAACGCTTTTTTGGCGTGATAGGGAGACGTTGATTGAATAGCGAGTGCGCCATCGGGTGCCAGTAATTGACGTACATGATTATAAAAGTAGTCGCTATATAGCTTATTCAAATCAGGGTGATTTGGGTCGGGTAAATCAATAATGATAGTGTCAAATTGTCTACCTTGGTCGAGCATTTTCTCTACTTCTAAAAATGCGTCTGCTACGATAACGGTTGCTCTTGGGTCATTTAACGCATCGCCATTTAATTGAGTTAATTGACTAGTGATGTTCGGTCTAGCGGGGTAGGGCTGCCCTTGTAGTCCAAATAGTGAGAGCAGTTGCCCATCCAAATCGATTAAGGTTGCATTTTCAACAGGCCATTCAAGTACATCTCGAAGTGCCAAACCATCTCCGCCGCCAATGATTAATACCTTTTCGCGACGGTTGGATGCCAGCATTGCAGGATACACAAGCATAGTGTGATAGATCTGTTCATCAACAGATGAAAACTGTAATCGACCATTTAAGAATAAGTCGTTAATTGGCATCGGTTGTGCGCGGCTTAATCGCTCGGTGATGACAACATGTTGGTACTTCGTTGATTCTGAATAGATCACTTTGTCTTTGTAAAGCACATTGCTGAGGTCTTTCATCCAATTGGAGCCGTGGTTCAGAATAACGAAAAAAACTCCCAATAGGACAAAGTGACACGCGAATAATAACTTAGCGAAACGGACGTGAACATGATAACGCCATAGGAAGATAAGTCCTGCAATGATATTAAATAGTGCGGTCCACGCTGCTGCTTGCATTATTGGTAGCGCAAGCATTATCGTGACCCAAATGGCAGCACCAACACCTGCACCGATATAATCTGCACCGTAGATGGTGCCTGCGTTATTTTCAAGGAAACGACCGTACACTTGTTGGCGGATCCTAGCGATCAGCGGAATTTCCATGCCGATTAAAATACCTAGGACGAGGCCGAAAACATAAGGTAGAAATCGGGCAAATACTTGTAATTGCTCAAATGGCATACCATCTAAGACACTATCAGGAGGCAGGCTATAAAGGCTGGAAAGTGTATGGGGCAGGGTATAAGTAAGGGCAATAACACTGGCGATCACCAAAATACTGCTCATGCCGAGCAGTGCTATTAGGCTTTCAAGCCATGCAAAAGCGGTAAAAGGATCTTTAAACCAACGCGCTAAAAATGCGCCAATGCCCATCGCCACGATCATCGTGCCTATCATGGCATAAATCGCGCTCTCTACTGAGCCTAAAACGCGGCCCGCATAGTGGGAAAGCAAATATTCGTAGATTAGGCCGCAACCGGCCAAAATGGCCATAACGCCAATAAGTAGGGTATCGTGACCGAACAACGACCAGTTGCCGGTCACTCTTGCAGAAGTTTGTGGTGCTGATACGCTCAAGGGTTATGCACCTAACAAACTTGCCATAGTCGTACCAATGGCAAAAGAAAGCGCGGCTGAGATGGCAGCAACACCAATATTCTTTTGTCTGTTCACTTCATCGGAAATATCTTTACCCGCCAGAATAATTTTTATCATGGCTAGGTGTAAGACGATGAATAGCACAATACTACCCAGTGCAGCAATACTCCAATACAGTAGACTTGAGTTAATATTGTCTGCCACATAAGGCGCTAAACCGGACGCTGCAGTCAGTGCAAGTGCTGAGCCGATTAAAAAGCCCGCGTAGCGGATCCCGACCGCAACATTGTTGTCTTTGATTGCTTGCTGTAGACAGTCGCCACTTTTGTTGGTGCGCTTAAATAGTTGTACTCGGTATTGGCTCACAAGCAGCATACAAATATTACCAATAATGAAGGCTGCAACCACAATAGGTAAACCATACCAGCCCTCTGTGAGTACCCAAAGCAAAGCTGAGCGGATCACAATGGCAACGCTCACCACATGGCCAAAATCAATCAGTGCTGAGGTGACATTACCTTTAACGATTTCGTCATGAAGGTTCACCTTGCGTAGCGCGACTTTGTCTTGGAAAAAATGGCCGAGCTTGATAAGGACGATACCAACGATACCATAGCCCGCCATTTGTAGCGCTTCTTGAGCTAAAGAGCTGGCAAAAGCACCACTTGAAATGCCCGAAATCACAATGGCTAAGCCTGCTAAACCACCAGCAAAACTGAGGCCAAATGCAAAGTTGTCTCTTTCAGTGATTTCGTCGTTTGCATGAAGGTTAGATACCCAACCTTTGATGTATTTTAAGCTAACAAACAACGCGACGATCACCGCCATATCTATTAGCAATGCTTGAAAAGTCCAAGCTGTTAATCCGTTAAATTGGTACATGTGTTAACTCCGCTATATATGCGCTATTTGCCCCGGCTTACGCCACGGGAGGTTCTACTTGAGCTATTGCGAACTGAGCCGTAGCTTGAGGTTCGAGAGTAGCTGCTTCGAGTTACTGCTGATGGGGTATTACTACTTCGGCTTAACCCTGACGCGCCAGATCTTTTCTTGGCATAGGGACTGGTAAATTGTTTACCCTGGCGTTGATACGATTGTTTTGTACGCTTGGCGAGCTCTGTTTGGCGTTTGTAACCTTTATAGCTAGTATACCTATGGCGACCATAGTCACTGTAGTAACTGTATTTGCGGTGTTTACTCCAGCGGCCATACTCCACATCACCCACTATATCTCCAAGCATGCGATACATGCCGTACCACATCCAAAAGCTAGTGCCGTTTGAGTTGGTCTGCCATTCGCCATAGTTGGCATTGCCAACAAGCTGGTTACCGATACCGGTCTGGCCATTTGCCGTTTGTTCTGCTTGCTGACTGATCGCGCCGACTCGCGCTAGCTTGCCATCTGACATATCAGCTAAAACATTGATTGGATCTGTGAGCGCATCGTTGAATAAACTGATGGAAGCTGCTTCTTTTAACAACACTGCTTGGTTGATAATGTCATCGCTGTTCATGCTAGGATCGGGGGACTTGAGGGACTGATAACGAGTCAATAAACTCTGATATAAGGTACCGCTGCTTGTTGCGTCTTGGGAAATAATTTGCGCAATTTCGCTGAGCTGAGGTTTTTGCTGACTAAGTACTTTGCCATACTCAGTCAAAAGGTTGGCATTTCTCACCTGCTTTTTATCAAGGGCGGTTCCCAGCGTATTTATCGCTGTTGAAGCTTCTTGAAGTGTATGTGTAATGGTTTGCTGGATACGCTCTTCTTTCGATTCGCAGCCCAGCATTAGGCTCAAAACACACAGTAGGCTAACCAGTTTCCAAATTCTAAAGTTGGACATTCATTGTCACCTAATCTACCTTGACCATTCGTTTTAATGTGCTGCCTTATTGAGGTTAAGTCAACTATAAAGCGCTGTAGTACGCATTTTTCGATGGCTTAAATTTGTCATAAGTCAGTATAGAGAGTTTGTTCATATAGAAGTTGCATTCGTATGAATGCAACGAGCACTAAAGCATAATACTATTGAAGTATCCTAGCAATTCGCCTCTAGAATGTCATAGATAGCATCTTCTAGGTCTTCTAAATCGGATTCATCTATCAGCAGTCTGGCTTTTGACTCATCAAGGTCTAGCGCCTCTGCAAAGAAGCCTTTAAAACCTCGCGCTTTACGGTCAATCTCAAAGATGATTTCTAGTTGCTCACCACGATTAAAGAAAACCACTTCTACTTCATCAAAGCGACCATGGAAGTCACCTGTGATTGTTTTAAACTCTAACTCTTGTACGAATGGGAGGCGTGAGAATGATACTTCATCAATACCTTCACAGTCTGATTCATAGAGTTTAAAGCCAAGCGCTTCCATCGCATCGATAGCCGCTTGTTGTAGCTCGGTAGGTACGATATGTAAATAGTCCCTATCTGACTTGTCGAGCGCCATATCAATATCAAGGTTGGTAGCAATCCAAGTTTTGGATTGACCTACAGTAAGCGGAGTTTCTTCAGCGAGGTCAAGCGCGAATGGAATGTGCTTTTCATCACCAGGTTCGATAGTAAATCGTTCGTTGATTTGAAATTTAGCAAGGGTGTGGTTTTTAGTGATGGTGGTTGTTTCACCTTCACTGTCTTCTCTTTCAACGGTGTAGTTGCACATTACGTTGAGATCTATTTTGTTGATCTCTTGAGCAACTTTGCCACCGATGATTTTAACCGTTCCAGAAATTTCTTCGCCAGGGGAGGCGTGATGGGTCTCTAAGATGGTATCTACTTTTGCTGCACCGATACCGACTGCGCCAAGGGCTTTTTTGAAAAAAGACATAGTCATCCTTATATATCTTGTGACCTTCCATCATGGAAAGCGCTGCCGTGTCGATTATAGGAATTATTATCAATTCGTCAATGGCTTTTCTTCTGCATATTAGCGCAGCCGTTCGAGTTCACCTAAGTGTGATTTGTTCATTGTTGTTCGACTTTTACATAGATTTCCAAGAGGCAAGTCGAACGTCGCGAGCAAAATTTATTTACAAGAACAAAAGTCAAACAGTAAATAGCAACGGATTCTAGTCATAATTCAAAAAATTGGTATATTATTTTATAACGATAGCCGTAGATGAGCTGTGATCATTGGCATGTTTCAAACTGAAAAGTTCAAGTTTATAGAATTATGGAACAGGATGTTGCAACGTCTCATGATTAAGGACCGTCGTATGGCATGTGCTCAAGCTTTGGCGCAACCGAGTTATGAGGAATTGGCGTCGACATTAAGTGCTATGCCGGACTTGATGTTTGAACTGGATGAAGAGGGGCGACACTGGGATGCTAGCATACTTCGTCCTGAGTTGTTAGTCGCGCCAGCAGAGCAATTGATCGGCCATACGGTGACAGAAGTGATGCCAGAACATGCCGCTAAAATAGTGATGCAGGCATTACAGGAAGCAAAAGCTAACGGTTATTCACATGGTAGCCATATTCACTTGCCCACACCTGTTGGTGAGCGTTGGTTTGAGGTCTCCATCGCCCGTAAAGTTGTGACTGCTAGCGATAATCATGCAGAAACACGTTTTATCGTGTTATCTCGGGATATCAATGATCGTAAGCTTGCGTATCTTGAAGCCGAGAAACTGGCGTATCATGATCAGTTAACCGAATTACCGAATCGTCATATTCTTAAGCATGGGCTGGTGGAGCAACTCCATGCAGGGCAACAGCTTGGTTGTCATTGTGCAATCTTGTTTTTAGACCTAGATGATTTTAAAAAAGCAAATGACTTACATGGTCACCATGTGGGGGATCAATTACTCAAGGCGGTTGCTCAACGTTTGTGTGCTAGCGTACGTCAGATGGATGTGGTGGTCCGCTGGGGAGGTGATGAGTTTGTTATTTTAATTACTCATTTATCCCCGCAGTACTCTAAAGCCAAATCTCATGTGGTTGAGATCTGCCAGCAAATAATCAACAAGGTAGATAAGCCATATCTCTTTGAAGGCAATAAACTAAGTTGTCGGATTAGTATCGGCGTCAGTCTGATTAATAGCCTCGACATTGAGACTGGGATCCAACAGGCAGATTCCGCTATGTATCAAGCCAAGCAATCTGACACTGTGCGCTATGCTTTCCACAACAAACCAATTAAGGATGTTGGAACCTAGATAAATTCATCTGACAATAACGACAACCATGGTACACCTCGCGACTTTTCAGCAGTTTGAGGTAGAGAATGAAAGTCGGGTTTGATTACGGAAGTTCTAATTGTGCGATGGC
>NZ_PNDS01000012.1 GCF_005886535.1 Pseudoalteromonas sp. S2755 | reverse complement strand
CAAACAATTACCAGTTGTCTTAATTAATTTATCTATCTTGACTCCTGGTATATATCTTTATTATCACCGCTTCCGCATCCTGCTCACGCCAAGGTACCTACATTCATGTAGGCAAGGCGAAAATTTTGCTATTTAGTTGTTCTAAATTAGAAATTTTTAACACCGTTAGCGTCAGATTTGCTCCGTCAAATTGAGCAAGTATTAAAGACTAATTGGTATCCTTTATGCTTAAACCAAAAACGCCCAGACAAAGCTGGGCGTTTTAGAGTAAATTAAGTGATTATGAGAACAGCCGCTCCAACTGATCGCACAATTGAGAGATATTTACCTGATCGTGCTCAATCGTTAGATCGACGTAACCATCCCCTCGAAACGCTCTGTCCAACTCTATCAGTACATGGGTCCGGTGTGCCTCAGGAACAAATGAGAGCTCAACCTCTTGTAATCCAAATAACGAGCGAGCACTTGGTCGGTATTCTAATTCTTGATAGCAACCAGAAACAGACTGAAACTCAGAAGCTCGTAAATACCCCTTCTCCACATCAGCTTTCACTAAGCGAAAGCCCAAACGCTCCATCGCTGTCATACATGCTTTCACTGCTTCATTTGGATAAATGTGTAAAGCATCTTTGTCTGACGGATCGATTGCTAAATCAATGTCTAAGCCAGTTTCAATCCAAACATGACAACGATTGAAGCCTGCATTGATTTCTGTGATTGGTGTTTCTGAATGAAGTCGAGCTTCAAAAGGAATAACTTTTTCTTCGCCTGGGCCGATCGTGAAATTATTACCTACACGCCAACGGTCAATAACATGATTACTAAAATATTCTCCGTCTTCCCCTTCAACCTTAACTCTTGTCATTAGCGCAAGTTCTAAACCTGTTACTTCTTGGCTAACGTCACCGCCTTTTACTACAATTTGCGCTTGAAATTTCTGTCCCGGGTGCAAATGCTCTGTTTCCAATACAGTGTCTACTTTTGCCGCACCGATACCGACAGATGCTAGGATCTTCTTAAACATTACGTCTCCTGTCCGGTATGTCCTTACTTGCATCATAACCATATTTTTTCCAACTTGTCAGCGAAAATTTATAATTTATATATCAGGAGGTTTTGATACACTGCTCATATCTTGGATAAAAATTTAAAGTTATGGAACTGCTCTATTTTGCTGTCGCATTTGCATGCGGATTTTCTGTTTATCAATTAAAGCTTCCTCCTTTGATTGGTTTTTTGATGGCGGGCTTTGTCTTAAACCTACTTGGCCATAAAACCACAGACTTACTTACCCAACTGGCAGATCTTGGTGTAACGCTACTGCTTTTCAGCATAGGCTTAAAGTTACGAGTTGGTAATCTGGTAAAGCCTCAGGTTTGGGCGCCAGCGAGTATGCACATCATTACCAGTACGGCGTTTTTCGCTAGCCTGTTGTTGATGTTAGGGGCGATGAGCCTACCTTTATTTACTGACTTGGACTGGCAAAGCGCTTTATTGGTTGGTTTTGCATTTAGCTTTTCCAGTACCGTTTTTGCAGTAAAAGTGCTGGAAGAACGCGGTGAAATGGCGAGTCTTCACGGTAAAATCTCAATTGGTATTTTGGTTATGCAAGATATCTTTGCGGTTATCTTTCTCGCCGTCAGTACTGGCAAAGTACCCAATATCTGGGCACTGGCACTGCTTGTGGTGCTACCGCTTGTACGTCCAGTTATGTTTTGGGTATTAAGCCGCTCAAAGCATGGTGAGTTACTCCCTCTTTTTGGCTTCTTTTTTGCGTTAGTTGCAGGCTATCATGCCTTTGAATTTGCGGGTCTCAAAGGTGATCTTGGTGCGCTGATCATGGGTATGATTTTCGCCCCACATAAAAAAGCTGGTGAGTTATCAAAATCGCTACTGAATGTAAAAGACATCTTGCTTGTCGGGTTTTTCTTGAATATTGGTTTGAATGCCACAATTACACTGGACGCACTTTTAATAGCGATTTTACTGGTAATTGTTCTACCGATTAAAGTCTCACTTTACTATCTCTTCACCAATATGTTCAAATTGCGTGCTCGTACATCACTATTGAGCGCTTTTACACTCACTAACTATAGCGAATTTGGTCTTATCGTGTGTGCCGTTGCATCAGCTTCTGGTGCGGTTGCTCCTGATTGGTTAGCGGTCGTGGCTATTGCTGTTTCTATTACTTTTGTGATTGCGTCTCCGCTAAACAAACGCGCGAACGAAATCTACGTTAAGTTAGAGCCTTGGCTATTAAAGTTTGAGAGTCAAGACCGCTTGGAAGAAGAGCTACCCGTAAACCTCACCGATACCAAAATCGTAATATTTGGCATGGGAAGAATTGGAACGGGTGCTTATGAAACAATACAAGCCAGCTTCCCAGATACCGTTGCGGGCGTAGATATTAAGCCTGAGGTAGTTGAAAAACATGTTTCCAGAGGACGCAGGGTATTAACTGCTGACGCAACCGACCCTGATTTTTGGCAGCGTGTAAATCATTCTGAAGTAGAAATGGTTATGCTCGCGATGCCTAAACATATGCAGAATATTTATGCACTCGAGCAGCTCAAAGCTTCAGGTTACAACGGCCAAGTTACTGCCATTGCGAACTATCCTGATCAACAAAAAGAATTAGAAGAAATGGGTGTGAATTCTACCTATAACTTCTACCTTGAAGCAGGTAGTGGTTTTGCAGAACACGTAAAAGAGAAATTATTTACTTAAATTAGATATTGGTTCTCAGTATCATAATTGGTACTGAGAACTATTTTCATATTCAGATCATTGTGTTACGTCTAGACGTCTATTTTTATTGTTTCATTCCTCTCATTATTCGATTTACAAAGCTTTACATCCAAGATGGTAATTTGCCCCCACTTCGGAGTACACTGATCACATCGGACATGGCGTAAGTATCTATTTTATGAACATAAATTGATACTGAATGCTCTTTGGACATCGTGTCACTGGATTGTGAACAAGCTATACCTTTGGGGGTTTTATGATTAAGAATAAATCTAATGGTCAATTTTCTGCAGTAGTGGATGACGTCAAGGCTGCGCCTTTTTCAGACCTCCAAGAAAGACTAGATGCAATTCAGGACAGCGGTATGACAGCGCTGGCAATTCGCAATATCCTATTTCATAAAATGCTCGATTTACATGCGGTACCAAACGATCATTATTTAAGAGATGAAGAAACTCCAAGCCGTTTAGACGATCCAAAACTAATTGAAAAGTTAAACGAGTTGGGTTTTTTCCGCAACAAGCCTACATCGCAGCTACATTAGTATAGATTTAGGGAGCCTACTCTCCCACATAGGCTGACAATGCCCGTCGTCGGCCTATTTTCCTCTTCCAAGCACAAACTTTAACCTCTTCACAATCACCCTTGTTTACAGTGATAAATAATGTAATGCATTACGATGATTAATTCCTTACAAAGATTAGGATCTGAATAACCTAATTCAGTCACCCTGCGGAGATTTAAGTGGCGGGTTACTTTTCTTTTTCGGAAACAACGTTTTCCAAGCCTGCTTAAATGGCTTCAAATAAATCGCGGTCAGTGAATCATGTCCCGCATCATATTGCCCAACTCCAATGGTAATTTTACCCGCGCTCGATGCCTTAATAAGCGAGCCATACATACGATCCCAAATGGCAAGTGCTGAGCCTAAATTGATATCAAAATGGATTGGATTGTCACTGTGATGTACTTGGTGCTGTGCAGGACTAATAAACCAATCTTCCAGCTTGTCACCCCAACTCAGCCATATATGTGAATGCCTTAAATTAGCCCCAAAAATATTAAACAAAAAGACAAACGCATTCGCACCCAGAATATCGTACATGCTCAAGCTGCTGCCAAATATATAATATCCTACTCCAACCACTATCCCTTGAGTTAACGCCATACGACAGGCATAAAGGTAGCTTTCAACGGGATGTGAGCGATAAATCGTAAAGGGGGTCAGGACTTTTGCAGAATGGTGAACCTTGTGGAACTCCCAAAAGAAAGGAACTTTATGTAACATCAGGTGTAGCAAGAACCGCGTTAAGTCATCAACTATAAATAAAAATAACGTAAATAGTCCAATCACTACCCATTCTGGCGCTTCTAGATGCAACGCAGGACCAAAGAGCGCTTCAAGTCCACTGGATAACCCCAGCGCCACTGGTACCATAGTCAACACGATAGGCGTGAACATCGCCGCCTTTATCAACCGATTTGTGATCAATAAACAGTAATCGAGCTTGGCGCTTTTGCACCACCACACTTGCCTGGGAAATAGGAATTTAAAAAAACCTTTACCAGAGCGCGCTTTTTCTGTGGCGATATAAACAGGAACAGCCATCAAAATGGCACTAAACAAATATGGCAAATACACTCTTTTATTGGCATCGAACAAGTAGCCTGGGAGTTCAGTAATGCTTTGCCATAATTGCTCTAACATAGTCATTTCCATCAAAAAGAAATAATGAATTCACATACCTTGGGAACAGCTCCATAGATCTAGCAACAGGCCGCTACGAAGCTGCGGCCCTTACTCAAGAGCCGCATTGACAATCAGTTAAAACTGGTATTTATAGCCTAAACTAAATTGTCTTGGTTTACCTGGGCGCGCGCCATACGGGCGGCGACTGACAATTTCTGCTTCATCGAACAAGTTGTCAATTTTAGCATAAATTTGACCGTACTGGCCTACCTCGTAACTCGCCGATACATCAACGATAGTTGTGCTTGGCACCTTAGCGCCTTCAAGTACAAGCTCAAAGTCTTCAGTGCTTCTGCCTGCGGCCTCGCTCATCTCACTGATGTATTTGATAGCTACATTAACTTTCCAATCACTTGCAGCAACACCGATATTAAAAGTGGCTTGATGAGACGGTAAATACGGAAGCTCATCGCCATTTTTAATGTAACCCCATTGTGCGAACGTTGTCGCACGCTCATTTTGGAATTCACCTTTAGTATAGGTGTAGGTGAGGCTGTAAGGGATATCCAGTTGAAGATTCAACGGATAGCGTTGTGCAAACTGCATCTCTAGACCGTAAACATCGACCTCACCGCCACTGAATTGCTGATCTTGTTGGTCATTGACACCACAATTAGATTGACCACAGCTTTCATTCAGATTTTCATAGTCGTTGAAAAAGCTCACAATCTCAAACTGAGTCACACCATCATTAAAGCGTCCACCAAATTCGTAGTTAACACTCTTCTCAAGCTCAATATCAGGATCTTGCTGTGGTGATGAAGGCACAAAACCTTGATGCACGCCAAATAAAAGGCCAGCATCATCAGAAAGCTGATAGAAACCACTTAGGCTTGGCAGCCAAATACGGGTTGTTTTATCAATCCAAACATCGGCATCTTTATTATCTTGGTAAGACATATCCATCAGCTCGCCGCGAAGGCCAAGCCCGAGTGTTAAAGCATCAAGCTGTACTTTGTCTTCTAGATATACCGACCACGCTTTGGTATTTTCAGTATTCAGTGATGTAAACTGCTTTGAGCCTTCCAGCAACACGGGTGAACCGCTTTCCATTGCATACGCTTGCTCAAAGTGTTTACGCTCAATTTCATCTTCGTGGAAACGTACACCAACTGCGACGTCATGAGTTAAATTAAACAGACTAAAGCTCGTACTGGCATCGACTTGAAGACCTTGAGAGAAATATTCACGATCATTAGTCCCCATATTCAAAAAGATATTTGAACCTGCAACGACTGAATCCCTTGCCCCTGTGATCACGCCGTACTCATTTGCGAAAGCCTCTGGGTTTGCCATGATCTTTGAAAGAGATGGTCCACTTTTACTACCTAGACTATTAAGCTTAAGCCAGGCACGCTCATAGTCATTACGGTACAGTCTTGTTGTAACGTTAAAGTCTTTACCATCGAGTACATGGGATAACATTACCTGAGTGTGCTTGGTATCCATCTCTGCGGGCTGAGACGCTGCGTATCGACGGTATGGGTTTTTAGCAAAATCTGCATCCGTTAAACCAAGATAGGTTTCATCAGACAACTCATCGGCATAGCTGAGTTTTAGCCCAAAAGTGTGGTTTAATTCACCTTGTGAAAGCTTATAATTGAATTTGGCTAGGATATCGTTCTTCTCAAACCCCGTATCACCACCGCCATCAAGCTCTTTAAAACCATCGGCTTGTAGATTTACCGCTTCGAACAAGAAGCCGACATTATTAACTACTGAACCGTAGTAACCGTGAGCTTTTGAATAACCATCGCTGCCAGCCGCAACATCAATACCGCCTTCTGTAAATTCTGGCACTTGGCGAGTCACTAAGTTAAGCGCACCAGCAACTGTTTGCGGACCATGCTTGATAGCCGCAGGTCCTTTAAACACCTCAACTGCAGTCATACGAGTAGGCACTGGGAAGTAATAAGCAGCTGGTGCCGAATATGGTGAAGGGCCAATCAGCACACCATCTTCCATTATGGTGATTTTTTTGCTTCGCTCAGGTGTTACACCACGAAACCCGATATTTGGTCGCAAGCCATAACCATCTTCTTCACGAATATTAACACCGGGTACGTTAGAAAGAATACGGTGAATATCATCATACTCGTATTCTGCCAACTGCGCTTCTGACAACAGGGTTGCAGAGCCAGCTTCTTTTCGCAATTTATCGTGGTGGCTAATAATAGAAATATGCTCAATATCTTGATTGTCATCAGCAGCTTGCACTTGAGGTAGTGCAAAAATTACCGATACCGCTAATAAAGATTTCTTCATGTTCATGCGCTTAGTCATTGTCACCTGCCGAAGTTTGTGGAAGTTCTAGGGCGAGCTTTTCGATAAACTCAGTCTTTAAATCATCCGTCACTTTCTTAACGTCTGTATGCGTTTGCGTCACTTGCTCTGTAGAACCCGCAAGCTCAGCTTTAAGACTCGCATTCATCGCAAGAAGCGTGGTTTCTGCATCAGCAAGCCCTGCAAGCATGCGCTCTTTAACATCACTACCATTCTCAGCGTCTAAAAAGTCATCAAAGCCTAATGTATTCTCAGTATCTTGGCCATTACCTGTGAAGATGTTTCTAAATGCTCTAATGTTTGCAAGTAAGTTCTCTTTAGAGTGTTCTGCAATTGGCGACTCCACCGCTTCAGGGCAAGCTTCTAAACCACACGCGTTCGGAAAACCTAGGCCTAACGGCGTCGCTATTTTGCCGTCTTTTAGCTCTTCGGTCATGTAAAATAACGCCTTCGATATTTCATTAAGCGCTAAATGAGGCGTATCAAACGGAGAGCCAGGTTGTCCTGCATTAACAAGTTTAGCAGCATAGCCATTTTCTCCAGTCCATTGAGACAAAAGTATATTGCTCTGCGCTTCAATGTCTTTAGCTACCTCCGTCGCAAACTCACAACGAGCAATGACCCGCTCCTGAGCTGGGCGACTATTCCATGGTGCCAAAGCGTCATTCACTGACGAGCAGTTATGATCAAGATTGGCATTGAATAGAAGGTGCTCTAAGGCTGTTAAGCCTTTGCGATTTGCAGTACGCTCAGATATATTATAAGGATTGCTAGCATTACCATTAATAACGCCATCTTCAAAATACACTACATCCAAGTCAATATCACATAAAGAGCCTGTAGCGGGCCAAACATAAATGTTATTTTTAAGCTCTTTACTATTGGCAGTAAGTGGACCCATTTGCATCAATTCAACATACTGCCACCCCACCATAGCGCTACGCCAGCTTTGTTGAGCATTGAGCTTTAATGCCGCGGTATTTTCTGCCAGTGCTTTTTCAGCACTGCAATAACTCGCAACTTCAAGTTGTTGTGTAACTGCAAGTTCATTGAATTGCTCAATTGCAGGGGTAAGCACATTATTCACTAAGTTGCTTACCAAGGCCGCTTCATCAAATTGGGTGGGTAAAGTTGGGTTATCCGTTCCAGAGTTATTATCTTTCACTCCAGGCCCTTGACTACTTGAAGTACTTTCACCACAACCCGACAACACCAAAGCCACAGCGACAGCAGCACTTAAACGTTTAGATACTCTCATTTGTATTCTCTATTATCTATATACAACAAAAGGTTAGCGGAATTAACGGCTAACCTTTTTACGTTATAAACGAAAATTTAGATTACCAGTTGGCAACATTCTCAGCATCGAAATCATATGCAGTTGCAATGATTTCTCGCGCTTCCAATAAAGCAGCCTTATAAGCTTCCACTTTATCTGCCGCGAATTCAGGCTTATCACCCATTAATTCATGGATTTTAACAAAATCTGCATCTGTGACAGGAGAGAACGGATTAAACTGGAAATTTAACGCGAACCCTTTCATTTCAGACCAATGCTTAGCTACTGTATAAAACTGTTCAGCATCGAAATTACCTGATGCGATATCGTCTAAATCACCATCATCGTCAGAGATTGTGTCATTAATGTAGTGAACCACTGTCGCTGCGATCGACTTTTCCCAAGCAAGCAGTGCTTGATCACGTAAAGCCTCTAAGCGTGCTTTGTCTTCATCTGACCACTGCGCAACGTCAGTACCAACATTCATGTTGATAAGTTTACGTGCTTCAATAAATGCCAATTGCGCCTGGGCAGTCAAATCCGTTGGGTTAACATTCGATTTTGTACCTCGGTCACGCTTTGCAGCATTTGTTGAGTTACCAAAGTTAAACTCAGACAGTAGGTTGATTTTCCCGTCTTTATCTAAGTCATGGTAACCACTTGCATAAGCTTCACGTCCACCCTTGCCCGCAATTTCATCATCTGAATAATCTAAATAATCAATTGCAGCACCAAAGTAGCCATAACCTTCATCAAACTTGTGCTCAAGCTCTGTATAACTTTTACCTTCAGCTAGCGCAGAGTTATCTGCCGATTTTGCGCCGAGAAGTAAGTCGTCTAGGTAATCATCAGCTGCTTGAGAAAGTGATACAGCACCATTTAGATGTTTTTGCATCAGTTGGGCCAGATCTAGGCCTTCCGGTGTAACATATAACTTATTTAATGTTACTTCTGTGCCATTGTGCTCTGCTTTGATCGTTGAGCCATTTTCAAACTGCTGAAGTTGTGCTTGTAAAAGATCTAAATAGTGTAGGGCTAAACCTTCAGGAGTTTTTGGCTGTGTACCAAAGTTAACCCAACCAGCCATAACACCATCCTCTTCCCATGCTTTATGCATATTAGAGGTATCACGCCCTGCAATTTTACCACCTTCGCCAGCGACGTTTTTCAGTGAGCTTGAAATTTGCCCTAATGTGGTTTGTGCAGCATTTGCGGCAACAGCGAAATCAAGTGTTTCATCCAAGACCACTGTATCTGTCGGCATCAAGAAAGTTTTAATTTCAGTGATTGCCGCTTCCGCTGTTTTTTGCTCCGCGGCATTACCCACAGTTTCATTGTTAAGCTTACCCATTAGGCTCTTAATATGAACCATAGCTGCATGACGTGCTATTTGGCCAGAATAAGAAACTGAAGATTCGCCTTGGGCGTTCTTAAAGTCATAGCGGTTTACACCCGCTTTGCTTTCTTCAGCGATTTGCTGAACAGCGATTTCAGCTTCAACTTCTGTTTTTTCGCCTTTGCTGTCAGTTGCCGTGATTGTTACCGATACTTTACCGCCTTCAACCTGTTCGAAGTTTAGTGCGTTTACAGCTTTGAGCTTAACCGCACCGTCAACAATTTCAAAACGGTTGTCGGAGATGGTCAGTGTCAGTGCACTTACTTCATCGCTATCGTCAGAAAAAGAGATATTTGCAACCGCAGCACCAAGCGTATCTTCAGATACTGAAGCACTGTCTACAGTAATAGTAGGTGCAGCATTGGTGGCAGGAGGTGGTGTTGTGTTGTTATCGTCGTTGTCATTTGAGTTGCTGCTAGAACCACCACATGCGGTGAGGCCTAAAGTTGCAGCGAGAATAGCAGTCGTTAACAGAGACTTTTTAAGTGCCATTGAATTGTTCCTTTGAGACTAATTATGTTTATATTTTCATAACTAGGCGTAAAGTATACACACACCTAAATAGCAATCAATATTATTTGCATTGTATAAATAACAATTTTTTTAAAAACGCTACTTAACAGCTAACTACTCTAGCGCTATCACTCGTCAAAAAGAATGTGGATACTCCATATAAAACAAAAGGATAATGCCATAAAGATGGCGTTATCCCTTTGTGTAAGCAACCTGTCTCACAAATTTCTCCGAATTTAGCATTCGAAAAATTCGAAGTATCTTTGCGTTAAATCAAATTGTTAATTTTTAGTTCCAAACATCGGTAACAAATAAGTAACCTTGACGCCAAATCGTTTTGATTTTCTCGGGACGGCTCGGGTTATCATGTAGCTTTTTACGCAAGCGAGAGATTCGAACGTCTATCGTCCGAGTATCTGGGCGATAGTATTTACCTAGGATCTGCTCATATACAAAGTCACGTTTCACTACTTTGCCGCCATTGCTCGCAAGTAACCATAGCAATTCAAACTCATGAGTTGTGAGGTCAATGCGCTCCTGCCCATAACTCACACGTCTGGTATTCTTGTCGATATGCAGCTGCCCAAAGGTTAATTGCTCAGGTTCATCGTCAAACTGCGAGTTTGCAGCTTGCCTTCTTAACACTGCATCGAGTCGAGCACGCCATAGTCTAGGCTTTGCATCTTTGGAAATAACTTCGTCGGCACCAAGCTCTAAAAACAGGCTGTGAACATCCTCATCATCGCTGTCAAGACTGACGATCACAGGGGCTTTGAATCTTTGTCTAAATTGGCTGATTGAATCGCAGGTTGGTACAGATGCGATAGCTTGATCAAGCACGATACCGTTAATAGATTTCCCTGAAAAACCGTTCAATTGACCTAATTCCCTCAACAACTCAACAGTATAGCCTTGCTCTTCAAGCATTTTTTGTTGTGATGTCAATATATTGTTATTGCTTTGTGCAACCAAGATAGTGGACACGGACGCACCTCATTCATTCAACATGGATGAACACAGTGTAGTCACGCAACCTGAATGGATGCTTTACAGCTTAAATAATCCTTTTGCCGTATCCCAAAGTGCTTTAACAACTGGGTCATATAACCGTTTATTCTTAGTTACCAGTCCAATTTCAATCTCATCCGATCTAAGCTGCAACAGCTGAACTTGATTTTTAAATGGACTTTGACTAATTACTATCTCGGGGACACACGCAATACCGAACCCTAGACTCGCAAGCGCAACCATCGCTTCATGACCCGAAACATGCGCATAAACTTTAGGAACAAAATTGTGCTTTTTGCAAAAGTTATCAATACGATCTTTTAACACACCTTGCTCTGGCATGATAAAAGACAAGCGCTGCCATGGCATTTCACTATGACTATATTCATCAATGATAGACTTAAGCGGACAATCCATCGTTGGGCCAATAAATACCAACCTCGAACGGCCGATTGGCAAGTACTCTACACCGCTCGGTAGATGTTTTGGCTTCACCGCTACCGCGACATCTTCCTTACCACCGGCAACTTCTGCTATTGAATGCGCGGGGTCTCCAGTAATTAGATTTAACTCTACTTGCGGGTACAGATGGCGAAACTTGGAAAAAAGATCATGAATAAAGCTGTAAGTCGCGGTCACTGAACAAAATAAACTCAGCTCACCAGTCAAAGGCTTATCATCGTCAACACATTCGCTCTTAAACTGCCGCCAGCTTGCCAATGTCGCTTGCGCGTAATGAACAAACGCTTTACCTTGCTGAGTCAGCTCTACGGTGCGGTTGTCTCGTAGAAACAAAGGCGCACCAACTTCCTCTTCTAGCTGTTTGATTTGACGGCTTAAAGTTGGAGGGCTTACAAAACAGCGTTCACTCGCCCGAGAAAAATGCAGCGTATCTGCAAGCGCTAAAAAATATTTAAGTTGTTTGTGATTCATAGTATTTCACCTTTTGAAATACTATAGTTCAAATATATCATTTTACGCAATCAAAAGTTCGCCCTACTCTGACTTCAATCTATTTCTACAGAATCAGGAAATATCATGTCGAATTACTTTAATACTTTATCTTTACGCGAGCAATTAGCTCAGCTTTCTCAATGTGAATTCATGGATCCAAAAGAATTCGAACAAGGTGTCGACGTTCTGATTGGTAAAAAACTGGTCATCATTGGTTGTGGCGCCCAAGGCTTAAACCAAGGTCTAAATTTAAGAGATTCTGGCTTGAACGTCAGTTACGCACTACGTCCTTCAGCAATTGAAGAAAGACGTCAATCGTTTCTTAATGCATCTGAAAACGGCTTTATTGTTGGCACCTATGAAGAGCTCATTCCTGAAGCGGATTTGGTTCTAAACTTAACGCCTGACAAACAACATACTTCTGTTGTAAACGCAGTCCTGCCGTTAATGAAAAAAGGCGCAACACTTGCTTACTCTCACGGCTTCAACATCGTAGAAGAAGGGATGCAAGTGCGTGAAGATATCACCGTAATCATGGTTGCGCCAAAATGTCCTGGCACAGAAGTACGTGAAGAGTACAAGCGCGGCTTTGGTGTACCTACGCTGATCGCAGTTCACCCTGAAAACGACCCTGAGGGTAAAGGTCTCGCGCAAGCTAAGGCATATGCGGCTGGAACCGGTGGTCATCGTGCCGGCGTATTGCTATCGTCATTTATTGCTGAGGTAAAATCAGATCTAATGGGTGAGCAAACCATCCTATGTGGTATGTTGCAAACCGGCTCACTACTATGCTTTGACAAAATGGTAGAAGAAGGCATTGAACCTGGATATGCATCAAAGCTCGTACAATATGGCTGGGAGATCATCACTGAAGCGCTAAAACACGGTGGTATCACCAATATGATGGACAGACTGTCTAACCCCGCTAAGTTACGCGCATTTGAACTGAGCGAGCAACTAAAAGACATCATGCGCCCGCTCTACAACAAGCATATGGACGACATCATCAGTGGTGAGTTCTCAGAAGGTATGATGGCTGATTGGGCTGAAAACGACAATAAATTGCTTACATGGCGTGCAGAAACCGCACAAACCGCGTTTGAGAAGCAAGCGAATGCTGATGCAGATATTTCAGAGCAAACTTTCTTCGACCAAGGTATTTTGATGGTTGCTATGGTCAAAGCTGGTGTAGAGCTAGCGTTCGAAACCATGACAGCAGCTGGCATTATTGATGAATCAGCGTACTACGAATCACTACACGAAACGCCACTAATCGCGAACACCATCGCGCGCAAAAAGTTGTTCGAGATGAATCGTACTATTTCTGATACCGCAGAATATGGTTGCTACTTGTATAATCACGCATGTTTGCCACTGTTGAAGCCATTTATGGAATCAATCACAAAACGTGAGATTGGTGAAGGCTTGTTAGACTGTGACAATTATGCTGACAACCAAAAGCTCATCGCTGTAAACCGTGCGATCCGTAACCATCCGGTAGAAAAAATCGGTGAAATCCTTCGCGGTTACATGTCAGATATGAAAAAGATTGTTTAGTAAGTAGAAATAAATTTGCGTTCATAATATAGCAAACTAGTTCGCTTGTTAGTAACCAAGGCCACTTTCCACCCTGAGATTGTGGCCTTTTATCTCTGTTTCTCAACATAACCTCCCATTTAACTCAAATACAGTTAACACCAAATACTGAGATTAACTTTATTTTATAAACCAAAATTATTTTTTTGTGACTTGGATTGTTACTTGTTCCGAGCTGGTTATTTACTATGCTAGAATAATCGGTTCCACGGGATTACACACACAAATCGAATGCAAAACACAGGTTTAACAATTACTCAAAGAATTACCCTTTTGGGTAGTCTCATTGCGATTGCTGTCGCTTGTCTAATCGGGTTTACCTCGCTTTACAGCGCCAAAACGCTCATTAATGAACGCATGATGCAGTCTGAATTGCCAAGCAAGATAGAAAGCATCAATAAATCATTAAGCAAGCAGATAGACACGTTGAAAAATGCAGCCGAGCAGCTTTCAAGCAATGTATTAATCACCCAAAGTGCCAAGCAAAATACTTTGGACGAAAAACTTCTTGTCAACGAACTCAAGCGTATTGCGGCGCAGTATGACTTAGTTACGGCTTCTTGGGCTAACCGCGAAACCAATCAATATTGGAATCAAAACGGCTTTTTAAGAGTATTAAATCAAGAGCAAGATGGTTGGTTTTTCGGTTTCACGAATAGCGGCTCGGCATACTCTATTAGTATCTACCAAGAAGCGCCGGGCGACGTAAAAATGTTTGTCAATCACCAACAATTAAATGGGATTGGTTTGGCTGGGCTTGCGAAAAGTATTGATGATATGCAAGCGATGCTTGCTAATATGAAAATCGAGCAAAGTGGCTTTGTTTTCGTCATTAATAGGCAAGGTACGGTGCAATTGCACCCAGATGCAAGCAAAGTCGCAAAGTCCTCGATTGAAGACTTTTATGGCCAGCACAGTCGCGACTTTACCTCCACACGTGGATTTATCGTTAAAGAGTTGGAAGTGGGTGGCGAAACCAATTTAGTTGCAGCGAGCCCAATTCCAAACACAGATTTACTTGTGATCGCCCAAGTACCAACCAGTGAAATCAATAGTGGGATCACTTCCCTGCAGTGGCAAATCATTGGTTTTTCGCTAGTGATTGCGCTAGTTGCGAGCTTTTTTAGTATGCTACTGGCTAAGAACTTAAGCGCGCCACTTAAAAAGATGGCAGATTTATTTGAACAACTTGGCAGCGGCGACGCAAAACTTAATTATCGTTTACCAGACTCAGCACAACCTGAACTTCATGCTTTAGCTGGCGGTTTCAACCAGTTTATGGCTAAGATCGAAGAAGCTATCCACATGGTTGCAGAAGAAAGCCGTTCAATTCGGGTGACGAGCGAAGCCGTATTTAAACAGAGCCAGCAAAACTCTCAGTCTCTGGATGAACAAAAGTCTCAAACTATGTCAGTTGCCGCGGCAATCAATGAAATGGGTGCGACAGTACAAGAGATAGCGAGCAGCGCGACCAACACGGCAAAATTAACAGAAGAAAGTAAAGCGTCAACTAAGCGCAGCCGTCAAGGTGTACAAGAAAGTCAAGAAACACTTCACTTACTTGCTGGTGACATCGAAAATATGGCAGGTCAAGTCGCTACGTTGGCCGAAAAAACCCAGTCCATTGCCAACATCGTAGATGTGATCAGGGGCATATCTGAGCAAACCAACCTGCTTGCACTCAATGCCGCGATTGAGTCTGCGCGAGCGGGTGAGCATGGTCGTGGGTTTGCCGTCGTTGCAGATGAAGTGAGAGCACTTGCTAGCCGTACATCACAATCTACCGACGAGATCCAAGCAACGATATCTGAATTAACTCAGGTGTCTGGCGCTGTTGTAAACCAAATCCAACAATCCAGTGAGCAAGCAGAGCAAAGTGTTCAAACAATGCAATCGTCAGTGGAGTTAATGTTGGAAATCTCGGAAACTGCAAATCAAATAAATGACATGACCGCACTAATCGCAACGGCGACAGAAGAGCAAAGTAATGTGGTTGCGGATGTTGGACGCAACATCGAGCAAATTAGCGAAATAAGCGATGCTGTGATGAACGAGCAACTTGACACGGAACAAGCAATTCAGCGTCTTGCTGCATCAGCAAAAGCGCTTGACGATCTCGTCGCGAGCTTTTAAACCCTATTTTCAAACCTAAAGTAAGCCTACACGCTTTGTCTGTAGGCTTAGCCTATCAAATCGCTCTTTGTTACATGGTGTAACAATCACACCGCGCAAATTTTGCAATTATAGTCTAAATTCAATAATAGTAAGGGTCTAAGGTAAGCGATTAAGCCATAACTAAAAGTCAGCCGAATGCCCAATCTGGAGGTTGTATGAAGATCGTAACTCAGTTCTCTATTATTGTGCTTAGTGTTTTACTTAGTGCCTGTAATAGCACTCCCAACGCGACGATAGACAGGTCAATTCTCAATTCAAAGCATCAATTTAATATCCAGCCCGTAGAGTCATATTCAGAGGTATTTCAGCTAAACAAGCAAATTAAAGCAAAACTCGCTCAATATTTTCATAACGATGAAATTGGCGTTAAACGCGCAAAAATGTTGATGGCGTTTTTAGTCAATAGTGGCGACGATTCAATGTCATATTTATCTGGCGCTAATCTCACTGCAAACCAAGCTTTTAGTAATATGAATGCCAATTGTCTTTCGCTCTCAATTTTAACCCATGCTATCGCGAGACAAGTGGGTTTGAGAACACAATTTCAGCGTGTACACATACCCGAATATTGGGACGAGAGCCAAGGTTACAGCTTGCTTACAGGGCATGTAAACATAAAAATCTTTGAAGTGGATAATACCCAAGATTCGGTGAAAACACTGTATGTCAAACCCGCTTCCGTTACCGTAGACTTTGACCCTAACAGCCGAGCACAACATTTTAGTACATCGGCAATAGATACAAACACTATCTTATCCATGTTTTATAACAACAAAGGCGCCATGGAAATGATTAATGGCGACCTTGACATGGCCTACAGTTACTACAAAGCAGCAATAGAGAGCGATCCATATCACGATGGTGCGTGGGGTAATCTTGGGATCCTATATCGCCTCACTCAACAGTACGACCTTGCTGAGCGCGCATATAACCAAGCACTTGCTATTAATAACGACAATCGAAACGCACTAGGTAATCTTGCAAAACTTTACTATCTCACAGAGCGTGACCGCGAAGCAAAAGTGATCGAAACCAATATTCACAACTTAAGAAAGGATAACCCCTATTATATGCTAGTGCTGGGTAATGAAGCGTTTAAGCATGGAAATTTAAATCGCGCTAAGCATTTTTATCAAAAAGCTCATCAACTCGACCGTAGTATTCATGGCAGTTTCTTTGGGTTAGCAAAAGTCGCATTTGAAGAAGGGAATAGAGAAAAAGCGGAGTATTACCTCAATAAAGCATATAAAGCATCTGTCTTTGAGCACGACAAAGCGCGCTACGAAGGCAAATTAGCCTTATTGAGAGGTGTCGCAAGCAACCAATTAAATTCCACAGCCAACGATGAGAGATAACAATAAGAATGAAGAAGCTCTTTTTCAAACTATTCGGCATAATGCTGACCGCGGTAAGTACCACGAATGCAGTGGCGCAAGCGCAACACCTTAGTATTACTAACGTTGATAATATATTGGTGCAAGATTTACAAACTCTTACGAGCATCAATCACCAAGGCCGTAAAAGTGGTGCTCCGTCTCCCAATATCAGTGCACAGTATATTTTTACTGCTTTTGAACAATTAGGTGGAAATCCGAGCTATCAACACTTTACCTTTAGAGCCGGTATTTTTAGTAAAGACGCAGGTCATAACATCACAGCGACTTTGCCCTGCACTCAACCTCGTTGTGATAAGGCCATTGTTATCAGTGCGCATTACGACCATTTAGGAACCACAGGGCAGAGGCATTACCCTGGAGCCAATGATAATGCATCTGGCGTTGCTGCGATGTTGCACATGGCTAGGCAACTCAGTAAAACAAATCGCGCACGTGATATATTGTTTGTCGCAACCGATGCTGAAGAGCGCGGCTTGCATGGTGCAAAATACTATGCCAAACACCTTAATCAGGAAGTGGAACTCAATATCAATCTAGATATGTTAGGGATAAATAACAACAACCGTTTATTTGCGTTGTTTTCACCGGGTTTTAAGGAGTATAAAGCAGAGCTCCAGAACAAGGTCCAATCTCAAATCAAATTGACTGTAGTATCATCACAACGGCAAATTGAGCGCTATACAAATAATCCAAGAATTGATTGGCACAAAGCGAGCGACCACTACGCCTTCTATCGCCAAGGGATCCCTTATATTTATTTCGGTATGGGTGAAGACAAACATCATCACACGACAAGAGATACATTAGAGAATATGGATTTAAATAAGTATCAAGCAGGGGTAAATCTCATCAGTGACTTTATTTTGTCGTTAACTCGCTCACCACTTGACTCTACGAGCTGAATTTTTTGTGCTTTTGTAAGCTGCTTTATATGCCACTCGAGTTTTGCAGCTTGAGATTTAGAACCGACTGGATATTGGTATTTTAATGTCAAAGGCCCTTTTCCCTTTAAATTCTTTGCCCCTTTCCCTGCCTGATGCTGCTGTAAACGCCGCTCTACATTAGTTGTTATTCCTGTATACCAATGACCAAAGCGCGTTTCTAGGATATATAAGCTCCAAGTAACTTGGTGCTCGGATTTATTGGGCTCGCTAAGTAATATTTTTCCTAGCACTACTTGGTTCTCCTCAAGAACTTATCAACGATTTATGTTGCACATGATGACTATTGCAACTTATGTACGAACTTTTTACACTTAGTGCAGTCCAATTCCGCTAAGAGACTTTACCTTCTCTGTGCAATCGGTATCATGCAAACAACTGATAATAAGGATACACAATTTCATGCTGTCTAATAAAACCCTTTCTGTTTGGCTCAGTGCTGTAGTTATGACGGTGTTTATGTCTGGCTGTTCAAGCTGGATTTATCGCATCAACGTGCCACAAGGTAATTTCTTAGAGCAGTCAGATGTAGATAAGCTTCGCGTCCAAATGACCAGAGAGCAAGTGCTATATGTACTAGGTACACCACTTGCAAAAGACACTTTTAATAACAATGTCTGGCATTACCAATACGTATTTAATATTGACAGAGACTCTGAGGTCCGAAAGTCATTTAGCGTTTATTTCGAGAATGACAAACTAGTTCGCGTAAGCGGCGACTTCGAAGAGCCAGAAGAATTTAACACCCCTTTAGACTCATAGAGTCAAAGGGCACACATTATTTCGTAGTCAAAGGGGAAAGGTATTTCCCCTTTTTTAATTATTCCTTGCCTCCTAAAGAGACAGGCCGCCCACCGGTAACTTTGCTTGCACGACCTTCTTCTTTTGCTTTCTCCGCACGGCGTCTACGCGCCTCTTTCGGGTCTGCGATTAATGGACGATAGATTTCGATTCTGTCACCATCACTGACGACTTGATGCAATTTTACTGTGCGATTCCAAATCCCAAGCGTCAAATCATTCGCATCGATTTCAGGGCACCTTTCCAATATCCCTGATTGCAACACAGCTTGCTCAGCTGACGTTCCCTCTGGCACATCAACCGACAAAGACGTCGCGCTATCAGGCAATGCAAATACCACTTCAACCTTTATCATCATCTCGCTCCGTAAACAATTTTTGCTCGCTGGGTGAACGCAGACACCATATTCTTGGCCACTTCATTGAATAGTTTACCAAACGCCATCTCAATTAATTTGCTCGCAAATTCAAATTCTAATTTTAAACTCACTTTACAAGCCTGTTCATCAAGCGCGGTAAATTCCCAGTAGCCGTTTAAAGACTTAAATGGTCCATCTACTAAGCACATTTTTACTCGATTGCCGTCAAATTCATTTTTTGTGGTAAACCACTTTTTTAGGCCGGCTTTCGAAATTTCTAGACTCGCGGTCATTCCGTCCTCATCGCTGCTGATAACTTTTGCATCTGAGCAATGCGGTAGAAATGCGGGATAAGCGTCAACATCATTGACCAATTCAAACATTTCTTTGGTGCTATACATCACCAAAGCACTTTTTTCTATCTGTGGCATAGACACTCCAAATCTTAATACGAGGATTTTACCAAGGTTTTGCAGATTTATCTTGTTTGCAGCCACTGACTAAGTAAAAATACGTCATATTATTCAAAAAGCGCTGTCTTAAAACAGGATTTATAGGTAGACTAAGCCATTATGGCAAAGAAAAATTCAAGTAAATCAAATAGCAATACCATAGCGCTAAATAAAAAAGCGCGTCATGAGTATTCACTACATGAAAAGTTCGAAGCAGGTATCGAATTACAAGGCTGGGAAGTAAAAAGTATCCGCGCCGGTAAAGTCAATATCTCAGATACTTACATCCATATCAAAAACGGCGAAGCCTATTTGTTGGCTAGTCAAATTCAGCCGTTAAATAGTGCCTCTACACATGTGATATGCGATCCGCTTCGTTATCGTAAACTATTACTAAATAAGCGTGAAATCTCACGTCTGATCGGTGCAACCGAGCGTGATGGTTATTCTCTGATTGCCACAGCAATGTACTGGAAAAAGTGCTGGGTAAAACTCGAGTTCTATCTTGCGAAGGGTAAGAAGCAACACGATAAGCGTGCTGATATTAAAGACCGTGACTGGTCACGTGATAAAGAACGTTTGATGAAACACAATGTACGTTAATTTGTTTTAAAGTAAGAACATAACGAAAAAAGCAGGCTTAGCCTGCTTTTTTGTGTTTGATATAAAGTTAAGTGTAAAACGCTTAACCTTTGTACTTTTTCATCACAAGTGTTGCGTTAGTACCACCAAAGCCAAAGCTATTTGACATCACGGTATTAAGCGGTCCATCACGGCGCTCTGTTACAATGTCTAAACCTTGTGCTTGCTCGTCCAATTCGTCGATGTTAATTGATGGTGCGATGAAGTCATTATCTAGCATCAGCAAAGAGTAAATCGCTTCATGCACGCCAGCCGCACCGAGTGCGTGGCCAGTCATGGCTTTAGTTGCACTGATAGCCGGAGAATTATCGCCAAACAATTCTTGAATGGCACCCAACTCTTTCACGTCACCAACAGGTGTTGAAGTACCGTGCGTGTTTAGGTAGTCAATCGGTGAATCAAGACCTTGCATTGCTTGTTTCATACAACGCACAGCGCCTTCTCCAGATGGTGCTACCATATCGTAACCATCTGACGTTGCACCATAACCTACAATTTCAGCATAAATGTGCGCGCCGCGAGCAAGTGCGTGTTCTAGCTCTTCAACTACCACTATACCGCCACCGCCAGAGATGACGAAACCATCACGATTTGCATCGTACGTACGTGATGCGCGCTCAGGCGTTTCATTGTACTTGGTTGACAACGCACCCATGGCATCGAATTCCATCGCCAATGTCCAGTGTAGCTCTTCACCACCACCAGCAAAAATAACATCTTGTTTGCCTAGTTGAATTTGTTCAACTGCATTGCCAATACAGTGTGCTGATGTTGCACATGCAGAGCTGATTGAGTAGTTCACACCTTTAATTTTAAACGGTGTTGCCAAACACGCAGAAGTCGTGCTTGCCATGGTACGCGGAACCATATAAGGCCCTACACGTTTAACGCCTTTTTCGCGCAGAATATCAGCGGCTTCAACTTGGTACTTAGACGAACCACCACCAGAACCTACGATAAGGCCTGTGCGTTCGTTTGATACTTGCTCTTCTGATAGCCCTGAATCTTCAATTGCTTGCGCCATCGAGATATAAGAAAACGCTGCCGCGTCCCCCATAAAGCGATGTGCCTTACGGTCAACGAGAGATTTTACGTCGATATCTATTTTACCAGACACTTGGCTACGTAGGTTGTAGTCTGCAAATTCTTGGTTAAAAGCAATACCGCTCTTACCTGCTTTTAATGACTCTAAAACTTCTTGCTTGTTGTTGCCGATGCTCGAAACAACACCGATCCCCGTAATAACGGCTCTTCTCATGGGTTTATTCCCTTCGATATTACAAATTATGCGTAGTATACGCTGAATTTTAGCGCCAAGTGGTCAGCTTTCCAGCGTACACATGTACTCTGAACCTAAATAACTAAAAATGCAACCAGACTATTGAGTCGAAAGACAGTAAAATAGTTCCCAAATAGTCGAACATAGAGTCTTTCATGATAAAAAACGCTCAAATACACTTCAACGATGCTGGTACCCCTGTTGCCGATAGTTTTGACGATGTCTATTTTTCCAACGACGATGGATTAGCTGAGTCACATTACGTCTTTTATACTCAGAACCATATCGACGAGCGGTTACAAAATCATGGCAAAGACCGATTTGTCATCGCAGAAACTGGTTTTGGTACTGGATTAAACTTTCTCAACGCTTGGTATCACTTCAACCAGCGTAGCAAAGACGTATGTGTTAACCAACTCCACTTTGTCTCATTTGAGAAATACCCAATCCATATTGATGATTTAGTTAAAGCGCTTCATGCCTGGCCTACGCTTGCCCCGCTCGCCGAAAAGCTTTGCCAACAGTACCCGATAGCACTTGAAGGGTGCCATCGCCTAGAGTTTGACGATGGTCAAGTGACCTTAGATTTATGGTTTGGCGATATTCACGATAATTTACCACAGCTAAGTTTTGAACAAGCTGGATTTGTCGATGCGTGGTTTTTAGATGGCTTTGCGCCGAGTAAAAACCCAGATATGTGGCAACAAAGCCTATTTGATGCCATGGCCAATATGAGCCGAGATAACGCTACTTTAGCAACATTCACCGCCGCGGGTTTTGTCCGCAGGGGACTACAAGACGCCGGGTTTGATTGCAAAAAAGTCAAAGGGTTTGGTCGCAAACGCGAAATGGTGATTGGAACGCTGAATCGTGCTAATAAAAATTACAATACTCCAGCGTATTACAGCACCACACCGCGTAAGCTAGAGAGCATCGCTATTATTGGCGGCGGTATTGCCTCAAGTTGTTTGTTGTACCACCTTAGTAAACGTAATCTTGGCGCAACACTTTTTTGCCAAGACGACGCGTTAGCCAAAGGCGCTTCTCACAATCGTCAAGGCGCGCTATATCCAAACCTGCAAGCAGATCACACGCCCTCAAGCGAGCTATACGCCCACAGCTTTTTATATGCAAAACGTCTTTATCAGCATATTGCAAGTACAGGCTACCACTTTGCGCACGATTGGTGTGGCGTACTCTTGCAGTCCGTTAATGAGGCCAAACGAGCGCAGCATCAAAACTTAGCTGAAAAAGCAACTTGGCCGCTTGACTTAATTCATGCCGTTGATGCCAAACAAGCTTCAGTTATAGCAAATACCACGCTGCCTTACGGTGGACTTTATATTCCTGAGGCTGGCTGGCTAAACCCTGCAGAGGTAACGCAAGCTGTGTTTGATGCAGCTCACGCATTAAAAGCAGTTTCGACTTATTTTAATACTGACATACAAAAGCTCGAAAAAACCGAGAGCGGCTGGTTATTACACGGTGAAGATAATACGTTTGGGCCGTTTTCAGATGTCTTTGTCTGTGGCGGTGAGCATTCTGACCGATTCGAGCAAACCAAACATATTCCTCTACACGGCGTTCGCGGTCAGGTCTCTCATGTTGATGCTGGAGAAGAATCACAAAAACTCAATACCGTACTTTGCCATAAGGGGTACTTTACTCCCGCAATGAGTGGACAACATTGTATGGGCGCGACGTTTGAAAAAAATAGCAAAAGCCGAGAGGTAAAAGCCGAAGACAATGCGGTTAACCGTGCCCAGCTTGAACGCTTTTATAAAGATACGGATTTAGCCGCGAGTCTTGGCGAGATCACCTCAGCAAAAGCCGCAGTACGTTGCTGCTTTAACGATCATTTGCCTATGCTTGGTCAAGTCCAGCATAACGATGAGTTTTGCTCGGCGTTTGCCAATTTAAGAAAGGGAAAACACTACGGTTTTGGGAAGCCAGCACTACCCTATCAAGGAATTCATATTGTTACCGGCTTTGGCGCACGAGGACTGTGCAGCGCTCCACTTGCTACTGAGCACTTAGTTGCAACTCTACTTGGCGAAGCAAGACCTTTAAGCGAGCGCGTACATCAGGCAATCCACCCAGCCAGATTGCTCGTCAGAGATTTAATTAGAAGTAAAATATAATAATGGCGAAGGCATAATATCCCTAGATATTATGCCTTCGCGAAATACACCCATTACACGGTAAAGATCTGTCTATTTACGACACCCCAATAGTCATCTTGATATTGAGATTCGCAGTAGTCGATACCGTTTAACGTCAATGCGTTGCGCCAAAAATTGATCGCGTGATCTGCGCCTTGAATTTGCTTGACTTGCCAATGCCCTGGATACATTTGCCATATTTTGGACATAAATGAAGAACCGAGTTTACGTTTTCTCGCTGCAGGCACGATATAAAACTCACACACCTCAAAAGTATTTTGCACTTTCAAAATATTGATAAAACCAACCGGGCGGCCATTTTCATATGCCAAGTAGCCAAGGTGCTGTTCATCTATTGGCGTATCTATCTGAAATAAACCGTTACCACCTGGTAATTTTTCCGTCAACACTGAAAACTCAGCTTCATATGCTTGCACCAAATTAAAATAGACTTGTGTTAATGAACCCACTACTTGACGAATTTCCAAAATACCGACCTTTACTCAGAATTAGTCGGCGTAACTTACAGCAATAGTGCGCAAAGTTAAACAGACAAAATTACTATTTCATTTGAACTCGGAATTAAAAATGAATTAACTAAAATGCATAGAGCAAAAGTATCATCCGACTCTATCACGGTATTTTTACTCCAGATATAAAACCCAATACCGACAACAGTATTGGGTTTTGGCTAATATTAAGTCAAAGAAGTAATTGTAGTTATCTGATTAATAAGGGTTATTGGGTAAATAAAAGTTACTCAAGTTCCCGTTAATGGAGACCGCGAGTTCACCGCTACTATGTGTGTGGGTGTAGATGTTGTAACTCTGTCCTGGCAACACCTTAACTCGCAAAAAGTCTTGATATTGTACTGCTTGACCACAAGCAAGTGCTGTTCTTTTTGTTTGTGCAGTTTCTTTGAGAATATAAACTTCAGCGCTGCCATCCACGATCCCTTCACCGTCACTATTGATGAAAATTGATGTTGCTTCACTCGCTGCAATATTAAAATAGTCACTACTGTGGCGAGCTAAAGATACGGCTGCACGTCCCATTCTGTCACGCTCAGCAAAGTGTGTGTCTGTTAGCACATTGTCTAGCATAGGGATAGAAACAAACCGACTACTAAAACTCAGTGTTTCATGACAAAAATCGGTTACTACTTCACTGGAGATAGCACCGAGCACACCATCAGGATCGTAAATACTGTAGGCCAGTAACGCCATTCCAGCTGATGTACCACCAACAACACCTCCCTTATCAAAAACGTGCTGCACCGCGCTTTGGACAGAAGTTCCTTGCCATTTATTTAGATAATCAGACTGATCGCCTCCAGCAAACCAGACAAACTCGGCACTGCGAATAGCCCAATCAACATAAGGGTCATTAGCCTTGCTAACAGAATCAATAATTAACGTCTCAACTGAATCCGCCGCCATTAGACCAAGTAAGTAATCATTGTACGCGTCCGTGCCAGAAGTACGCAGTACCACCACATCAGCACCACTACCAATATGAGGAGCTACTCTTTGGCTAAAGGCATTATCAACATCGGTTCCCCCTCCCATTAAGAGCGCGGCACCGTTATCCGGTGTGAGCGTGTTGCAAGTGTCTGAGCTATTACCAGCAAGATAAGTTTTTAATCCCCCAGGTTTTGACGGACGAATACCGTAATTACACTCTCCAGTTGGCGGAGGAGGAGTTTCACCTTGGACAAAATTCACAATCAAGTCATACCAACCAGAGCCACTATATCGCGTTAGCTTTATGTAATAGGTGCCTGCAGTTTCAGCATAAAAGCTCCCCGTTTCTGGTATTTGACTCGTTTCTCGACTGACAACCGCTGAGCCTGTTTCTTGATATAAGAACCAGTCAAAATCATCACCTGAGCTATGGTCTAGAGAAATGTCTATCGAACCTGGCGCTGCCACATCAAAAGTAAACCAGTCGATATCCCTTCTGGATAACTCGCCGCTAATTGTCGTGTTATTACACACTCCACCATTTGCATTACCTTCGCTGTCGTTAGATTCAGTTTCAGAGGTTGAGCAAGCATAGCTATGGCTTGTAACAAGTATTAAAGCAGCTAGTGATACATATAGAATGTTATTGTTTTTCATAGTATTTACCTGAATGATATGTGTTTCTATGATCCGTACCGTTGCATTGTAAAGCTACGCTGCCGCACACCGTATTGGCACCAAGCGTTCACGGCAACTTATTCACAGATGACGATGACCAAAAGCGCAGAAGTGAGCCTTATACCAATTGAATTAACTCTCTAATCAATTTGAAGGGTGAAATAGCATATTAGCTTCGTTAAAAATTTCTCATTTAGAACAACTAAATAGCAAAATTTTTGCCTTGCTCCTAAAGCTATTTCCCCTCGTCA
>NZ_PNDS01000118.1 GCF_005886535.1 Pseudoalteromonas sp. S2755 | reverse complement strand
GTTTGAATATATGGTAGGAGCGGATTTATTCCGCGATCTTAACTCAAATGAACGCCGCATAACTGACAAAAAGAAAAATCAATAAACTCACAAAGGCCCTTAAATATGATCTAAATCAAAAATGCAAATGAGATTAATTATCAATTGCTTTGACTTTTGTTCAGTTTCCATTTAGAGTACGCGCCAAAATTTACTTTAATGCAATAAATTTTGGGATATTAACAATGATAAACACGCCTTTTAAACGTGGTGTACTCTCTGCTTTGGTGCTGTCTGCCCTTAGCCCAGTTGCTTTTGCTGATTCGACAAAAGCGCAGCCAGACATGGAACACATCGTTGTAACTGCGACTGGTTTTGAGCAAAAAATACCAGAAGCACCCGCGAGTATTTCAGTGATCACCGCCGAAGACATTCAAGCTCAGTCCTATACGACTTTGCTTGATGCCGTAAAGTACCAAGAAGGCGTGGACATTGGCACAACTCGAGATAAAACCGGGCAAGGCAGCGTGAGTATGCGTGGTTTAACAGGTGAATATACGCTACTTCTTATCGACGGTAAGCGTCAAAACAACCACGGTGATATCTACCCAAATAATTTTGGTGGTAACGCGTTTAACCATATTCCACCCAAAAGTGCCATTGAGCGTATTGAAGTCATTAGGGGACCTGCCTCTACACTTTACGGCGCAGATGCGATGGGCGGCGTAATCAACATTATTACTAAAAAGTCAGTAGATGAATGGACCGGCAGCATTGATTTTGGCCGAAGCCTACAAACAAACGACCAGTTTGGTGATGACATTACCACTGACTTCAGTATTTATGGACCTTTGGTTAAAGGTTTACTCAATTTTTCTGCTCGCGGCAGCATTTATGAGCGTCAAGCCTCAAACCCTGAGTTTTCACCTGCAGTCGATCCAAATGGTGAGCTGCATCATCGTGAACTTGGTTTTGGGCGCGGTGGCAAAACAGTAGACAACACTAACACCCAATTGGGTGCAACCTTTGTATTCACACCAAACGACAACCACACGGTTACTTTTGACTACGATATCTCAAATCAAGAGTATGATAATACGCCAAACTATGACGTTGAGTCGGGCAAAATTACCTATCCGCTTGGCACTAAAGACAACATCGAATCAATCTGGCAAACACGCCGTGGCAAGGTAAACCCGCGCGCAGGTTATGCGGCGGATCAAGAATTCGACAGAACCTGGTGGTCACTAACGCATCAAGGTACGTTTGACGATATCGAAACTTTTGTGTCTTTGGCATTTGTTGATACCGATAACAATGGGCGTACTATGCCGCTTTCTGTTGCAGAGCGTAAATTACTACAAGCCATGTACGATGGCAGTGGTAAATATGCCGACATGGAAGAGGCTGAGCGTAAAGCGCTTGCTGAGAGCACATTCTTACCACGTTCAAAACGTACACTTAACAGCAGCCAGTATACGCTAGACGCGCGAGTGGATATTCCAGTTGACGATTTATTTGGCGATCATGTGTTTGTGGTGGGCGGTCAGTGGGTTGACGGTGAATTGCAAGATGGCGTATTTGGTATGGAGTCTGGCGTTGACCAAGGCGTTCAGGAGCACCAAATGTACTCGTTATTTGTAGAAGATAACTGGCACTTAAGCGATCCGCTAACAGTTACAGTGGGTGTCCGTCACGATAACCACGATGTATTTGGTAGCCAACTTTCTCCGCGTCTATACGGTGTATACGAGCTGTCTGACGATTGGACAGTAAAAGGCGGGATCAGCACGGGTTATAAAACGCCACAAACGACTGACTTATACAACGGTATCACCGGCTTTGGTGGTCAAGGTACGTCACCGTTTGCTGGTAACCCAGATCTTGAACCAGAAACCAGCGTAAACAACGAAGTTGCATTGTATTGGACGCATCCAACTGAGAACCACAATTTTAATATCACTTACTTCTCAACGGAGTTTGACGATAAAATCGCCCGTGGCGACACCATCAAGAGTTGCTCTGCAACCAATGGTGCAAAACCATGTGTGAATTTGGGCGTATACGACGAGCTTGGCTACGATACTTATAGCCAAAAAATCAATATCGACAAAGTTGAGATCCAAGGTATTGAGCTTGCAGGCCGTTACCAGTTTACCGATGCAGTTTCACTTTACGCAAACTACACCTGGACTGACAGCGAGCAAAAGAGTGGCCCTCAAGAAGGTCAACCACTAACCAATACCGCTGAGCACATGGCAAATGCCACGGTAAACTGGCAAGTAACGGACGAGCTTTCACTAACGCTAAATGCTGAAATGCGCTCTGATCGTTACCGTGGCTGGGACAATAATCTAGACAAAGCCATGTACTACAAAAACTACAACCTACTGCACTTAGGTGCGAAATACACCTTTAACGACAATGTTACTGTGTTTGCGCGTATCAATAACTTATTGGATGAAGACTTTACGTCTTATAGCACGGATTACAACGACTTAAACGGTGATGGTAAATACGAATACCTAAGCGGCCGTGGTGTGGTAAGTGAAGTCGTATTTAGCGACGACTACAACGTAAAAGACAAAGCCCGCAATATTTGGTTTGGTGTAAACGTGACGTTTTAATATCCATGTAAAGCACTACTAGATTACAAAACTCAAAGGAGGTGCAATTTGCACCTCCTTCTTTATTACCACTTGTGCAGGACGCAGCGATCAGTTCTCTACTTTTACCCCACTCGTAGCAGCAGCTTTTCAACAAAATCGCGGGATAAAACCACTCCCACCGCATATCATTACCGCAAGACAACTCCTTAAATGCCACCGCTGGCAGGAGCCGCTTCACGCGGCGATCTTTTCAACAAAATCGTGGGGTGAACCCACTCCCACCATGTAACATGACCGCTGGTAGGAGCCGCTTCATGCGGCGATCTTTTCAAAAAGACCCCGCGATCACGCCCTTAACCTCAATCCAACGCGGTCAACGCACGATAGGTATCATAAGCAAACTGGTCAGTCATACCGCTAATAAAATCCTGAATAAGGCGGCAGCGGTAATAAAACTCAAAAATCGGCTCGGCTTGCTCAGGCTCACTAAGCTTCGCGACCGTTTCGCAGTATACCGCAACATACTTCTTGGAAATTCGATTAATCAATCGCGACTCTATCGCAAAGTCATGCTCGCCATTTAATGCTGCGTTAAACTCGTCGGCGTGTAAATCAAGCACTCGCTGATATTCATTCAATATGCTGCTGGTGATCTTATAACCTTGAAGCTCCAACTGCTCGACTTCTTTATTCGAGAATACCTTGTTGGCCGCCACCGTTTTCAGCGACTTTACAATGGCATGAAGGTGGCTATTATCTTCCAGTAACGAAGCGTTAAAACTCCCTTCGTAGATCGCTTCAATATTATCGATAAAACGCGCTTTGGCATGTTCAGCAAGTGGGTGTAGCAACCCCACGCGGAGCCAAATAAAAAATTCATTATCAAAATTCGCCATATGCTTGCTGGCTTTGTCATTGGCATAGTGCAGCTTTTTACTCATAAGCTCTAACAGCTTGTCATCGGTGATCCCAAATCCTGCGGCGATATTTTGATATTCCTCTATTAAACAGCCCGTTAACTCATCTACGCTAATAATGCCTTTTTCTACAGCGTCTTCCATATCAGCAAGGCAATAAGCTATATCATCAGCGGCTTCCATGATATAAGTCACTGGGTGGCGATTGCCCACTTGTATCTGCAATTTGTCGCACAGCTCACTGACAAAATCACTTTCACTAAAATAGTATCCTGCTTTCTTTTGCAGATAAGACTTATCAATGGCCACGGTTGATTTAGGTGTGGTTGCGCAGCGGGTATACTTCATCACAGTGGCGCATTGTGAATAGGTAAGGTTAAGCCGAGAAAGCGTATGAATAACGCGAATAGCTTGGGCGTTACCCTCAAAACTACAGATATCGAGCAGTAACTCCATTTCTTGATTCAGTACCGCCAGATCCGACGCGTTGCTCTCCTTTGAGCCATACCGAAGTGCCGCCCGAGCACTTTTTGCAAACTGTTGATGCTGGCTCAAATAGCGTTTAAACCAATCATTGATAGCGGCCTCGCCAAAGTGACCAAACGCAGGGTTACCAATATCGTGCATCAAACAGGCCATTTCAGACAGAGTAACCAAACACTCAGACAAATCCACCTGCTGGCCGTTTTTATCTTCATATCGCAGCAAATCTTGCTGACCTTGCTGCACAAGTGCATCAACAATTTTTTTAGCAATGTAACGGCCGTTTTGTTGCACCTCAAGCGAGTGCGTTAAGCGCGAACGCACCGCCGCATTGCGCTCAAGCGGAAACACTTGGGTTTTTTGTTGCAGCCGTCTAAGCGCAGCACTGTTGATAATACGCCCACGGTCGCTTTCAAGGCTACTCGCCTCACTGCCACCGGTATTGTAAGAACGTTCGTTTGTTATTTTATTTTTGAAGTGCATGCGACTTTCCTGTTGAGACCCAAGCTACATTTCCAATGTAGGTGAATGTGGAAAAGTTGTAAACCGAATCGACACCTCGCATAGCCAGCCTACAAGCAAACCTTCATTTTAGGTAAGGTAGCGCAGTACCTCTGCACCGAACTAACAACAGGCAAAAAAACACACCACTGGTTTTCAATTAAATAAGCGCCAAATCAATCCATTGAAGAAGCACAGTTCAAGCTAAACCTTGAAGTTAAAACGCAAAATATTGAACAATTGACCGATTGTATATTGGAGTTAAGCCGCTATCGCCTTGCTAGATATCTTCATACTAAACGTGACAGCAGCGAAATGTCCTTCGTGCCTGCACCACCGGGGTGTGGAAAAGTCGACCCTGAAAAACACTTCTTAGCTCATGCTAGTGGCAATTCTATGAACGGTGGAAAACATCCTATCTTCGATGAGGACTTGTTACCACTCGAACGGATCACATCAAGCAATGCAGGATCAATTACAAATACCACTACCGCCATCGAGCGCTTTGACGCAGCTGGCGAAGAACAATTTTTACTACGAGATGTAAGAAAACAGATTGATGCGCAAGGTGAAGTAACCTACTTACTTGTGGCAAGAAACCCAGAGTATGCAGTAATGGAAGCCAACGATGAGTTTGTGACGTTTGCGCGGTTGAGAGAAATTTTGAAACTCCCTGTGAACTAACGCAAGGTAGGTATGAGCTGTCAGCGTCAAAGAGGAGCTGGTATTGATTTAATAAACAGATAGGTTTCTCTATCAACATAACGGATGATAGATTACAGCTTGAACTATATGTAGATGGATTGTAAATTTATTTATCGTTAAAAACTTTGATTGTATTTCAAAACTTTGGCCACTAGGACACGCAAACAAATGGATAGCTCAGCGTCACAACAACACAACACAGTAAAAAAAGCGGCTTTATTTTCATTTAATAAATTGATTGCTTTTACCGTTTTTATTACCAGTATCGTCATTGGCGCATATGCAACTGATCTTGTTGAGATAGTGAAGGCCTACGTGCTTTATTCTGGAAGTAGTTTGATTCGTTTTATACCAATTTTGGTGCTTAGTGTGGTGATGATAGGTTATTTGTATTATCAATTTGAGCGAGCTGGACTAAGCACTTTTAGGAGATTCATAAAGTCAATGTCAACTGTGTTTGTATGTGTAGCATTTTTTTCAGCAGGGATGTTTCTAAAAGATCCTTGGATATCACTTTCCATGTTCAATGATGAATACGATGGCCCCGTCAAAACTTTTCAACACTACGCGGGGTTTGAAGTAAAGAAGGGTAAATGTGAAAAGCGTGGTAAAAATCTTACTTGCTCCTTTTACGCTATTAATCTGCTTCCTCGTGATAATGCTTTTAGAATTAGAAATAAAAGTTATGCGATTGATCATAAAGATAGTCAAGCTAGATTACTTGCATACTATGTAGGTGAAAAGCGTTACGGTAGTTATAACTCTGATTACTTTACTGTTCCAGTGGGCAGTAAGCGAATGTTTAAAATGGAGTTTGAGCTTTCATCGGATGAAAAAATGGTATTTGCTCCGTACTTGTCAGTAGTGCTGGATGCAGAACATCATGAAGAAAAGCATCTCAATTTTAGATCGATGAAGGTTGTAGACTATATTCAGTAGTCTGAGGTTTTACAAAGGTGAATTATGAACCAAGCCCTTAAATTTTTACTGTCTATTATGATCGTCATCGTGACTTTTATCGTTTCAGCCACTTTGGCGGGGATGTTGGCGGAGTATGCGGGCTGGTGGAAGAAGCCGGTGATAGGTGGTGTTGCAGCGGCTTGTGTGGTGTTGTCGGGTTATATAAGTGCGCCGGTGTATAAGCTGTATTCTGCGGCGGTGTGGTTATTGATTGGTGCAGGTGCTGCTTGGGTGATGTCGAGTGTGTTTATGTATGCTGAGGATGCAGGCACTTCAGTGCCTTTGTATGTAACCCATGCAAGTGGTGTGTTTGCTTTGGCGCTTTGCTGGATTTGGGAGCGTCGCAAGGTTGTGTGATGGTTTGGTTTTCTGGAATAGGATGCAAGAGATCGCCGCGTAAAGCGGTTTCTAACTGCGGGATTCTAACTTGGTTATTCTTACTATCAGGATATTTCAATAAAAAATAGGATTGAGGGTCAAGGAATGAAGGGCGCTTGGAGCGAGTGGAAGGAGGCTATTTTTAAGGCCTGCTTAGTTGTGTTTTCTGTGTTGTTGTTTCTCTTTTTTGATGGCCGTGAGTTTTGGTTTACTCAGATACAGCCTCAGCTAACCAATATGCTAAGCAACCAAAAAACTGAATTAAATAGTGCGCCAGTGGTTTCAGAGCAAAAGTTCAAACAACCAAGTTCAGTTCAGTCAACAAACGGAGATACTTTTGACCATCAAACGAGTTTAAGACAGTTTGGTCGTTGTGCTTCTCAGCAAGCTGAGGGGATTAAATACCGTGTTGAGAATGGGATATACACTTGGGTTGATGAAAGAGGCATTACGAATTACTCGGATAAAAAACCGAGTTTTGCGGCTAAGCATTATCAGCCAGAGCGTAATCGTGCTCTTGATTTCTTTGACCTCAATATCTCCGGTCCAAATATCACGGATCAGTTTAAAAACACCTTGAGCGCTAAACTGAATGCCGTATTTAGAGGGTATACCAGTATTGTTGGCTTGGACGCGATGCAAAAGGTGACGCTCAGGATCAAGGTGCTACCTAATCGGCGCGAATATGAGCGAGTGGTTAAATCCTATGGTGGCAATCCAAAGGGTAATGTTGGTCTCTACTTGGGTAGATACAACCTTGCTTTGGTTGAGCAGAGAAATCATCATGCGACGATGCAAACTGCCGTTCATGAAGCGGTGCACGCTATTAATCAGGCTGTGATTGGATATACGCCGCGTTGGTTAAATGAGGGACTTGCAGGCTATTTTCAAACCGTAAAAGTGACGATGCAGGTCGGCACTGTTGCACCAAATCAAGCTAGATTACATCGCGGTTATATTACAGGGCGAGTGTTATCGCCTTATGAGCTTATCAATGCAGAATCCAAATGGAAGTCTTACAATTCTGAGCTGATGTATAAAAGTAGTTGGGCGACCATCCATTTTTTGATGTCTACCACGACTGGTAGACTGAGTTTGAAAAAGTTGATGCTGCAAGAGCAAACTGAGCGATGTCGTGCTTTGAGTAACCGAGAGTCACAAGCTCTGTTACGTGCACATTATCCAAACATAGTTGATAGATTCGCCAGCTTTATACAAAGTCCAGTAGAGCCGCAAAGGTTGTGATCCTGAGTTTGATGTAAAGATCGCCGCGTAAAGCGGCTCCCACCAGCGGGGGCTAGTTTGGTTGGGGCGGATTTATTCCGCGATGTTTTTTGTAAAGATCGCCACGTAAAGTGGCTCCTACCAGTGGGGGCTAATGTGGTGGGAGTGGATTTATTCCGCGATGTTGCTGTATGGACCGCCACGTAAAGTGGCTCCTACCAGCGGGGAGCTAGTGTGGTGGGAGTGGATTTATTCCGCGATGTTTTTTTGTTGAGATCGCCGCGTAAAGCGGCTCCTACCAGCAGGTCTAGTGTGGTGAGAGCGGGTTGGCTCCGCGATGCTTTCTGTAAAGATCGCCGCGTGAAGCGCCTTCCATCAGCGGGGCTAGTGTGGTGGGAGCGGATTTATTCCGCGATGTTTTATGAAAAGATCGCCGCGTAAAGTGGCTCCTACCAGCGGGGGCTAGTGTGGTGAGAGCGGATTGGCTTCGCAATGTTTTATGTAGAGATCGCCGCGTAAAGCGACCCCACCTGCGTGAAGTGGTTTTTACCAGTGGGATCTAGTATGGTAGGAGTGGATTTACTCCGCGATGTTTTGTGTAGAGATCGCCGTGTAAAGCGGGCCCTACCTACCCAATTATTAAAGGAATGTTCTATATGACTCCAAGTGCGTTACGCAAAGCAGTTAATGCCTTTTCTAAAGATACTCAGCATCAACCGGATTATTATTTTGTTGAAGGTTATTTGATTGGCAAAGTTGCCATTAATGATATTGCTGAAATACACGAGTGGTTGCCTGAGCTCTTTGGTGATTACACGGCTATTTACCGTGCTCAGTTAGAGGCCTTAATGGATTTACATGAGCAGTGCGTTTCAAGCTTGGATGGCAAAACTTATAAGTTGCCAAAAGAGTGTGCGCTCTCTAAGCAAGACTTTGCAGCATCATTAGCAGAAGGGGCTCCGTTACCGAGCTTTTGTCTTGGTCTGCTCAAAGCTTTGGAAAAAGTATCTTTTGAGAACTTGTCACTAGAGCAGAAAGGTGCGGTAAATGAATTACAACAGCAGCTAACCGGATTTACTAGCTTAGATGCAGCAAAGGCGGCATTTTCAAACGCTGAGCCCACGGTGCCTTTTGAGCGGGAGGCTCATGACGTAAAGCGTTATTTGGCAGGCGCGATTATGGAGTTAGGGGATACTTTAATTTGGGATCCTGAGTTAGACAACGAGCTCGGAGCGTTTGAATTTGAAGAAGATTTTGATGAAGAACAGGAAGAAATAAGAAACTCACTGATTGAGAACTTACTCAAATTGACTCACATCGATTCAATCCCTTTACTTGACCAGTTTATTCATAATGAAGAACAAGACTTTATTACGCCTGATTATATTGAGGAAAATCAAGGCAATTTTTGGCTTATCCACGAAACCAGACCTTATATGTTTATTCGTTACCATAAAGCGCGGATTTACTTTTGGGCAGACAAAGTACAAGAGGCGGTTGATGAACTAGAAGTGCTGCTGCGACTTAATCCAAACGATAATCAGGCCTGTCGATATATGTATGTGAACGGTTTAGTTATCTTAAAACAGTGGGATAAACTACAAGCTTGCCTTGATGAATATGAAGAAGAGAGCATTTTTATGCTATCTGCAGAGGCGTTGATGCGCTTTGTACAGGATGGCGAGAGCAAAGCTTTGAATGAGCTAAAAACGACAATCAAAGGGTACAATAAGCACTTTATCAAGATGCTTACAGGTCAAGAAAAGACTAAGCAAAAAGAGATATATGGCTACACATTGGGTTCAAAAGAAGAAGTCTTAAGTTATATAGATTGTGGTGGCAAAAAAGCCTGGTTAAGCGTTGAAGGAAGCCTCTTTTGGCTGCGCAAGAAAAGTTAATCGAACTTTGCTTCAGGCTTGCTGAGTGAGTCGACAATTTAGAAAAAGGCCCTAAATTGGATAGGGCCTGCTGGTTGGGGTTGTGTTAAGTTATAGGCCTTCAATCATCCACTTCGCGGATAACTGGTCCGGCTCGCCATGGCGATTTAACTCAGGTTGGTTTTGCGCTTGGTTAAACCAAATATACTGCTGCCAAAATTGATTTTTGATATTCCAAACACCACCTTGATAAATCAACGAGTAGAGTGCTTGCTTAGGGGAGTCTACGAGCTTGAGATAACCTGCGCTTTTGCTGCTGTAACTTAAAAACAGTGAAGGGGCCTGAGTGGCTCTAAAATAGTGTTGACCCTGAGCATTGGTTACCTGAATTAAATCGAGAGGCTCATTTGGGCTAAAGGAAATTCGGGTATCATTGTTTAGGGTCTGTGCTGCTAAATACTGGTTATTTACTGGCGACTTTATCGTGATTTGTGTGCCCGTATCTGCACTTAACTGCGGATATGTCCAGCCGCTTGGTGGCGTTTGCCAGGTTAGAGATTTCCAGCGCCAGTTGTAGGGAATATCTAAGTGTGGGTCGTTAAGATCTTCAAAACCAGGTTCGGCTTCAATATTAAAAAGACATTGGTTTCGCTCTGCATCTAGCTGTGCAACACGCTCAGCTTGGTTCGTTGTGCCTACATTTAACTCCGCCATACAGGCTTCGAGCGACTTCCCTTTTCCTGACTCATTAGGGGCCAGTACATAAGTATGGTCACGTTTATTTTCGTCCTCATACCAAGCCAGCATAGCTGCCTCGTCAAACGACAACCAGTTTTGTACCAATAGCTGTGCTTCTTGCTCGGCTACGCTACGTCTTTGTGCTTTTGGTGTTGCCATTGTGCGAATAAACGCAGCCCAGAGATCTTTACTGGCCTCCAGCGCGACAATCGCGACCGGTTTCATGCTGCTAATACGATAAGACTGCCAGCCAGACTCTAGGCGTGTATTCGCTTGCCAGATCACATCGCCACTGGTGAAGTTGAGCACATCTTTGGTGTCGTGCGAATGCTGCTCGGCACCCTCAGAGCAAAGGTAAGCTTTTACTTGCCAAACCTTTTCGTAGTTATCTTGTGGAAGCCTTACCGTATGCTCTGGACTAAATGAGTCTTGAAATAGGTGAACGGCACGGCCAAACAAAAAATAATTATGATCTACTTCCGCAAGGGCGGCGTGACCACCACCATCCCACACTTTGAGGCGCTTTTCCTCAGCCATAGCCGCATCAATAAAATGTTGAACAAAGCGCTTTTGCGCGCGATAAGCTGCATCTACACCACCTTGACCTGCAATATCATCATAGCGGCGCATAAAGTGATCTAGCTGAATGTCGGCTGGTTCTTGCGAGACTGCGCTAAAGCAGTTTGGGCCGGTAGGATCGGTACTGGCGTTGGTGACGTTAAATCCAGCAATATCAACCCAACGCTCACCGACAATGGCGGAGTTCACACTGTCGTATCTTGGTTCATAGAGCGGGTTGTTGTTTAACTGGGACTGGAGTCGAGTAACTTCATCTTGTGCGGTATGTAATGCGATGTTCTTTGCCAGACCATAGCGCCAAGCGTGCCTAGGGTCGTTAGGATCTGGTTCGATAATATGTTCGGCATCCAGCACCTCAAGTGCTGCGGTGCGGGTTAACCATTCATGTCCCATGGGCATGATCCCTTGTCCACCAAACTGGGTGAATGCTTGAACCGTACTGCTTAATGCAAGCCCTAGTGCAAATGTGAGCGGCTTTATTTTCATATCTACTCCTTGAAAACTAAACGCAAAAAATAATGTTTTTACTCAACTGAGGGACAAGGATTATAATTTGTGAAATAAATGTTTCAATAGATTTCTGTTTGTAACGAATAAGTTTTCTAATCACCTGATTTGTTTTTTGAGTGTTAGGTTCTTACATGCTTTAAAAAATATAAAAATATTTTCTATTTAATATCAGTTTATTGAGGTTTTTTATGTTCGTGTTTTATGTTCTGTAATGAAGTGAAATATGCACATTTTATGGCTAGTGCTACAGTTACTCTACTTAGTTGAGACCCAATTTAAGCGAAAGTTAGCGCACGCTTGAATATTGTTTGTTAACAAGTGTGTTGTTTTGTGCCGTGGTTACTATATCTAAAGGATATAAATATGAACTATTCACTTCACCCCTCTGTCGGTGTCGCAAGACTCGGCAATAGCGATGGTCAGTTTTATTTAGCACCAGACAAAATAGGCGGTTTACCATTTGAATCTGATGAATGGGGCAATAAGATAGATAGCCCTGTCAGTCAGTTTAAAGACGCAGAAGGCCGGATCCGCAGGCAGGGCCAACCCTTTAAAATCATTGACGAAAATAACAATGAGCTAACGTTATCGAGCGATAACGTTAAATCAATTAGTTGGACCGTACACGTCGCGAATAAAAAGGCGGCATGGTATGAATTTAATGAACTACAAGGCAACTTACTCTATGGTCAAGATAATAGTTATAGCAATCGCAACACGCCTTGGCGTAATGCGGATGCAACGGATCGCCGAAGCTTAATTATTGATCCAGGTCCAAGAACGATATCTGGTGCAAATGCAAAAGCTGAATTTGACGCCGACAGTGCGCCTGCAGGATATCCGGTTAGTTTCCCTCCTAAACCATGCCAAGGCACAGAAATAAAGTCGCTCGGAGACATATTAACCGATAACGAAGGTCGCTTAGTGGTACTTGGCGGTAAAGGGAATGCGGGTGGTAACCAGCCTCTTGAATCTTACGGTGGTGCGGACACGTGGCATGATGATATTGCGGACGGAACTGTGTATTGCACGGTTACGTTTGACGATGGTAAAACCTTGCAACTCTCTGCTTGGGTAATTGTTGGTTCTCCGGATTTTGCACCGGAAATCGTCAATATCTCCAACCTTAGTGATACTATGTTTGACGTTGCGGTGCGCGAACAAAACTTATGCCCTGAGCTTTACAGCAATGGTGAGTATCAATCTTCTTATCAGGCAAATTATTACCAAGATATTGAGCCGATTATCCAGCGTATTAGCCGTTATCAGTGGGTATCAAATGTCCAATCTATGTCGGCATTTGTTTCAAATATCTTTGATTTTAAAGACAACTCTGAAGATAACAAGGCCAATCGTCAGGCTTACTTTAAGTACTTTAGACAGCCAGTTGACCCAGCCACAGTGCAGCAAACTCCGCCAAACGAGCAAACCAATCAGCAACTCTTCGAGTATGGTATTGAGGGTAATTTACCACTGATGCCAATGAACTCTGGCAGTAACTCGGTGAGCAACGCTGAAGACAATATTGTCGATAAGTTTTTAACGTTAACGCAGACCCAATACTTCTTACTGAGCCAGTGGGCTGCTGGTAACTTTTCAAGTGCTAAACCTTCAACACCACAGAGCGCAGTCGATGAGTTTGGCATATTTTATGCGGATCAAGGTAGTGTGGGTAATTGCGTCGGCTTACCCATGTGTCCGGGGATTGAAGTCACTTGGAGTTTACAAAATCCAGCGGTGTACTCGGCGCCTTATATCATCAAAGATCAAAGTATGGGTAATGGCTTTCCAAGCGGCTTGGATGCTGAGCGTGATGAGTGTGAAGGTGGTGGTTGTCAGCCTGGAGATTTAACCAAGCGCATGGCATGTCCGTGGCAAGCAGACTTTTTCAACTGTACTATTCAAAATGTGAACTTTACCGAGCCAACGGTGAATAAAGTGAACGTTGGCACGGAAGACGATCCGCAAATGGTGCCAGCTGCCCCAACTTACTACAGTTACTGGTGGCCACCGCAAAGCCCGTGGGATGTATTGACGAATCAATTTGATGATCAATCACTTACCCATTTGCCTGCAGGCCAGCAAGTCAACTATGCACGTGGTATCAATAGTTTTGTGCAAATGGTTGAGCATTGGTCGGCACTTGGTTTTATCCGCAATCAAAATAGTGATGAACCGAATTTCCCTTACTTTACGGAAATCGAACGTAATCACCAATTGTTTGCGTATAAGGATGTACCTGTCTCCGATATTACTGGGAATTGCCAAGACGACGGAACCGATATTCCGGTGTTTTATATTCCTGATGATCTTAAAGATCATTTGTCTTGCGGGTGCTCTAAGGCCAAAGCAATATTAAAAGGACTTGAAGAAAAAATGGCGAAGCCAATTACGCAAAAACGAGCTGCGAAAAAAGTGCCTCGCAGCGGTACTCGAACAAGACGGTAATGGATATGAATGGTACTCACGAATGTGATGTGCTAGTAATTGGTGCTGGCCCTGCCGGGGCTAGCACCGCTTTAAACTTGCTCAATCACACAGACCTATCAGTCATTTTAATCGAGCAGTCTGATTTACAAAAATTAAGAATTGGCGAAAGTGTCTCTGCAAGTGTGTTTTCGGTATTGGACTATTTGCAGATAGACAGAGCGGATTTCGGTCCGCACTGTTTTACTCCAACTCAAGGTAATAGTGCGTTTTGGGGAAGTGAGCAATCGGCTAATCGTCATGCGATTTTTGCACCAGACCGAGCAACCTATCAAATTAATCGCGAGATATTTGATCTAACCTTGCTCGAAAGCACGATCCAGCGCGGTGGAACGATATTCCCGCGCACTAAAAGCAAAGCAATCACTCAGTTACAAGACGGTCGATACTCTGTGGTGGTGAGTCATCCTGACTATGGTCAGTTTATTATTGTTTGCGAGTATCTTGTTGATGCGTCAGGGCGTAATTCGCCTATTGGCAGATCTCTAGGAGCGTCTGTTCAGCAATATGACAGACTTACTGGGGTTGGTGCCTTCTTTAAAGTAAAGCGGGGGGCGCTCGAGCAACTGCAATTAATTGAAAGCGATGAATTTGGCTGGTGGTACAGTGCGGCGCTTTCTCACGATATGCTAGTTGTAACGTATTTCAGTGATTTTGAATTGCTCTCAAAGCAGCGCCTAAATCGTCTGACACAGTGGCAAGCGCACTTAGGTAGTAGTAACTATATGTCACGGCGGGTAGAGGATGCAAAGATGGTCGATGAAAACCTATGGATCCGACCTGCCGGGAGTCATTTTAGCAGTTTTGCTCATCTCAAAAATTATTTACCTGTGGGGGATGCGGCTTGTGCGTTTGACCCTATTTCTTCTATGGGATTAGGGTTTGCCATGACATCGGGGTGCCAAGCGGCAGCCATTATCGGCAATACCAAAACATCTCAAGCATTTATGCATCGCAGCAAAGTATATCAGCAAGACTTAGCGCATCAGTTTGATCAGTATTTAGCGCTAAAGCAGCAGTTTTATAATAAGGAAAAACGTTGGTGTGACGCGCCGTTTTGGTTCAAGCGGCAGCAACTTATCAATCAGGTTGCTTAACTGAAACTAACCGAAGAATAACAACTGCTTACTTACAAGTTGTTATTCTGATTTCGGGTTAGCTTATATTAAAGCAAACTTAAAATGTGTTTGGCGTTTTGTCGGGCAAGGCAGCCCTTGACGGGATCGGTTGAAAACGTTTTAGCCGATATCTCCCTAGGCTCCCCTTCATGAAGTACATCACCGCTATAGACCTTAACTCGGCAGGTCGTTTTGTTTTGCTCTTCTGAATAAACAAGCTCCACTTTTTCGGCCTTCATAATTAAGTTTTTGTAAGGGTATCCCGCATCGGTAAATACTTTTTCAGTTTGTACCTGATCGGATGTTGATGCGAGTGCTGCTAGAGGAAATGCAAGAATAATTGCATATTTCATGATAAAGACTCCTTCCGTCTCTGATTTCACTGCTAAGTATTGTGTGCATTCATAAAACTGACAAACTAGAAATTCTGACCTATAGTTAAGTTTTAATTAAGTAAGGCGGCGAATGAAATCACCTCCACTCAAAGGACTTTGGTATTTTAAAACGGCGGCGGAATTAGGCAGTTTTAAGCAGGCGGCGGAAGCCTTATTTGTGACTCAAGCTGCCGTGAGTCAACAGATAAGAACCCTTGAGCAACAGCTTGGTTGTATGTTATTTGAACGACAAACAAGAAAGGTATTGCTAACTCAGCAAGGACAAGACTTGTTGCCTTACTTACACAAGGCCTTTGGGCAAATGGAAATGGGCTTGTCGACGTTAAAGTCAGATCCTAACCCAAACACTATTAACCTGTCGGTTTTGCCTTCATTTGCTACTTGTTGGCTTTTGCCTAGATTGGCGAGCTTCAATAAGGCATTACCAAACTACCAGCTACGTATTGATCCAACCGAGCAACTCGCTGATTTTAACCACGACGATATCGATATTGGGATCCGCTTTGGGTTTGGTAACTATCCGGGACTGAAAAGCGAACTCATCGCGGAGGATGAGTTAGTTCTTGCCTACCGCCCTGGACTAATTGACCCAAACAAATCGCTGCGAGAGCAGCTATCTAAACTCAATTTTATCTATGATGAAGGCCGGGATAATGAGCATGCGTGGCTTGAGCTAAACAAGCAATTGGGTTTGAGTGGTCATACATTCAGTAATCTTAAAATTGATAATGCAGCATTAGTTCAGCAGGCAACGGTTGCAGGGCAAGGATTTTCTTTGTTACGTCGACGTTTAGTGAATCAATCTTTAGAGCTTGGTCAGTTAGAAATCTACCCTGACTTTGCATGGTTATGTGAATATCGTTATTTCTTGGTCGCACCTGAGCGACACTTTGAGTGGCCTAAATTAAAGGCATTTCGGGATTGGATAGTTGCTGAACTTAGCGCATGTTGAAATAGTAAATAAATAGACCAAGCCACTGTTAAATATACACCAGTGGCTTGGCTGAGTTATACAGCTATTTTAGGTCAAATCGGTCTGCATTCATTACTTTTGTCCATACCTCAACAAAGTCACGGACAAACTTCTCTTTGCTATCATCTTGTGCGTATACTTCGGCGTAAGCGCGCAAGATAGAGTTAGAACCAAAGACAAGATCAACGCGAGTCGCGGTCCATTTTACCGTGTTCGTGTCGCGTGTTTTTATCTCGTATAGGTTCTCTCCACTTGGCTCCCAACGATATGCCATATCGGTCAAGTTGACGAAAAAGTCATTACTCAAAGTGCCAATGTTATCGGTAAATACGCCATGCGATGTTTGCCCATGATTGGTGCCTAGCACGCGCATTCCGCCGATCAGTACGGTCATTTCCTTGGCTGTGAGGCCCATCAGTTGGGCTCTATCAAGTAGCATTTCTTCTGGTTTTACGCTGTAGTGGTGTTTTTGCCAGTTGCGAAAACCGTCATGTACAGGCTCTAATACATCAAATGACTCAATGTCGGTTTGCTCGTCTGTGGCATCGCCTCGCCCAGCGGCAAAAGGCACTTGGATTGACACACCGGCATTTTTAGCCGCTTGTTCAACAGCAGCGCAGCCACCCAATACGATTAAATCAGCCATGCTTACGGTAGGCGTAAAATTACTTTGCACGACTTCTAATGCCGCGAGCACTTTCGCTAGACGCTCTGGTTCATTTCCAGGCCAATCCTTCTGTGGGGTTAGGCGGATCCTCGCACCATTTGCACCACCTCTATAATCGGAATATCTAAACGTTCTCGCACTATCCCACGCGGTGGCTACTAATTCTGAAAGCGTCACATTGGTAGCTAGAATCTGTTGCTTGAGGGCGCTAATTTCACTGTCGTTTAGGGTGTAGTTAACGCTGGGGACTGGATCTTGCCAAAGCAGGTCTTCATTGGGTACTTCAGGGCCAAGGTAACGACTTTTAGGGCCAAGGTCGCGGTGGGTGAGCTTAAACCAAGCTCTGGCAAAAACATCGTTAAAATAGTCGGGGTCGGCGTAGAATTTCTCTGAAATTTTACGATAAGCAGGGTCCATTTTCAGCGCCATATCGGCATCTGTCATCATCGGCATGCAGCGTTTGGACGCGTCTTCAGCATCAACCGGCTTATCTTCTTCTTTTATATTAATAGGCTGCCATTGCCACGCGCCCGCAGGGCTTTTGGTTTGCTCCCATTCGTATGTGAACAGCAAGTAGAAATAGCCATTGTCCCATTGAGTTGGGTTCGTCGTCCAAGCGCCTTCGATACCGCTGGTTACTGCATTAGAACCAATGCCACGTGAGCTGTGATTCATCCAGCCAAAACCTTGTTCATGCAAGTCTGCGCCTTCGGGCTCCGGGCCTAATTCATCGGCATTGCCATTACCGTGCGCTTTACCCACCGTGTGTCCACCAGCGGTTAGGGCAACGGTTTCTTCATCGTTCATAGCCATTCGAGCGAAGGTAACACGCATATCTTCAGCTGTTTTTAGCGGATCGGGATTACCATCTACGCCCTCAGGATTAACGTAGATAAGACCCATCATCACAGCGGCAAGCGGATTTTCTAAATCGCGTTCGCCGCTATAGCGACTGTTTTGGTTATTAGAGGGAGCCAGCCACTCTTTTTCGCTTCCCCAATAGGTATCCTTTTCTGGATGCCAGATATCTTCTCGGCCACCGGCAAAGCCAAAGGTTTTGAATCCCATTGACTCATAAGCAACGTTGCCTGCCAGCACGATTAAATCGGCCCACGAAATACGATTGCCATATTTCTTTTTAATAGGCCAAAGTAAACGCCGTGCTTTATCTAAGTTTCCGTTGTCCGGCCAACTGTTCAGCGGAGCAAAGCGCTGATTCCCCGTGTTTGCACCACCGCGACCATCCGCAACACGATAACTGCCCGCAGCGTGCCATGCCATTCTGATCATTAATCCTCCATAGTGTCCCCAGTCGGCGGGCCACCATGGCTGAGAGTCTGTCATAAGTTGCTCGAGATCTTCTTTCAGGGCGGGGTAATCAAGACTGTTAAAGGCGATTTTGTAATCAAAATTGGCGTCCATCGGATCGGTTTTCGTATCGTGCTGATGCAATATGTCTAGGTTCAGGCTATTTGGCCACCACTGGTGCTCGCTATGCTCTGACGACGTATTGGCACCATGTGCAAAAGGACAAATCGATGGTGTGTTTTGCTTGTTATCCATGGGAGATCCTTGTTTGTTCGATGACGGAAGATTGCTAAGGTCTATTGTCTTTTAAGTTTGTTTTTGCAGAAGTTTGATTGATATGTACATTGGGCAAGTTGTACGCCGTGAGCAAAACACGCTCAGAGGAACAAAAATCAAATCGCAAAGACTAATAAACTCTAGGGCCTGTTGATCTTTCAAGTTTGTTTTTGCAGCAGTTTGATTGGTATTTATACAAGGCAGAGCCAGCGTAGCATAGTCACTCTATGTAAGTCTGGCGATAAAGACTTTGTGCTCCTGCAAAGTCACCTTACCCCACATCCTT